>CAZIVF010000001.1:0-8593 GCA_964542725.1 uncultured Subdoligranulum sp.
CATTTTTTTGTGGCGTTACTTTTTCTTTTTCAGAGCGCCCTGCAGCATAATGTCCCCAAAGCTCAGCGCGTTGAAAAGCCCCGCGCGGTTGGCCTGGCGGACGATGCGCTCCATCTCCGGCTTGGACTGGTCGGTGGACATCAGCACAATATGAACCTTGTCGGCCACGTCGACGCCGTTCTCCTTCTTGGAGTTGAGGATGTGCATGTAGACCACATAGGGGTCGGTCATCGCGCCGTAATACAGGTCATTGCCGCTGCGCACCAGGGGGCGGCCTTTATAGGTCAATTTGGGCGTATAAGCCATAAAATCGATCATCCTTCCGTTCAAAATCTTCTAATGCACTATTATAGCACAGTTTACCGGGGAATACAAACAAAAATTGTCACAGCATCAAGGAAGCGTCGGGCGGAGCGCGCCGATGGCCGGGCGGGGCAGACCCTGTACGATCCAACGAGTTCGCGCCCGGGAAAAGGCGCGCCTAACCCGCAAGGCGGTTCCGGCGGCCCCTTAAAGGTCCAGCTTCTCCCGCTCGGTCTTCTCCTCGTTCAGGGCCACCTGCTCGGTGAGGATGCGCAGGCGGGAATCCAGCTGGCTGATCTTGATGGACATAAAGAACTGCTTGGCCAGCAAAAGAAAGATCACCACGATGTAGACGAAGTTGATGGGACTCATGAAGCCCAGCAGGCGGGAAGCCCAGTAGGCGATGCCGGGGAACACCGCCAGGATCAGTAGCACGGCGCTGAACAGAAGCCAGAAGATGGTGTCCTCAATCTGCACCTTAGAGAGGCGGACGCGGCGCAGGATATACCCCGCCGTGATCAGGCTGCCCAGGATCAGGCAGACGCGGATAACAGGCTGGTCAAGCATCATAGCTCACAGGCTCCTTTCCGGGTAGGGGGTTTCGCGGTCGCGCTTGCGGAACCACTGGATCAGCAGGATCGAGATGGACATCTTCACCATATATTCCACGCTGCGCCACAGCGTCAGGTAGCTTTGCCCGGCTGTGCGCTCCCCCATCTCCACCTGGACCTCCTTGACCACCGCGCCGTTCTTAATCAGGTAGCTGATGGTATCCGGCTCGGGGCCGTAGTTGAGGTTCTGGGCGAACTCCTCCACCATGGCGCGGTTGAACATTCGCATGCCGCTGGTGGGGTCGCAGATGGCGCGGCCCGTGGTCAGCCGGATGGACCAGCTGATGATGTAGCTGCCTACCATGCGCAGCGTCTTGGGCTTTTTCACCGTCAGGAAACGGCTGCCGATGACGATATCCGCGCCGTCCTCCAGTTCCTCCAGCATGGCGGCGATGTATTCGGGGCGGTGCTGGCCGTCGGCATCCAGCTGCATGGCGCAGTCGTAGCCGTTGTCGGCCGCGTAGCGCAGCCCGGTCTGGAAGGCCCCGGCCAGGCCCAGGTTCACCGGCAGATCGATAAGGCGGAACCCGTTGGCACGGCAGATGGAAGCGGTTTTATCCCGGCTGCCGTCGTTAACCACCACATAGTCATACTGAGGGTAGTGGGCGATCAGATTGCGCACCACCCGCTCAATGTTTCTCTCCTCGTTGTAAGCGGGGATCACGATGAGTAATTTGAACATGTTAGCTCCTAAAGCAGCGGTTTGCTGATGGGATCAGCCGGCTGCGATTTCTAAAATCATAGCAAAAACTGCGTCCCATGTAAAGTGTTCCCGCAAATTTTGGTAGGCGGCGCGGGCGCAGGCCCGGGCGGCCTGGGGGTCCTCCAGCAGGCGGCGCAGCCCGGCGGCGATGGCGGCGGGGGAGGCATCGTCCAGCAAGACGCCGTAGCCGGGACCGGGCAGCAGTTCGTCGGTGCCGGCGGTGCGGGTGCAGACGATGGGGCAGCGGCAGGCCGCCGCCTCCAGCAGCGTGGTGGGGAACCCCTCGGCATATTGGGTGGGCAGGCAGTAGACGTCCGCCTGGCGGAAGAGGGCGATAGTCTCGCCGTAGGGCAGGCTGCCGGGGCAGAACACCCGCCCGCTGCCGTCCGCCGCCAGCTGGGGACGCAGCGGGCCGTCCCCGGCCACCACCAGGGCAACGCCGGGCAGGCTGCGCACCGCCTCGGCCAGGGCGGCGGCGCCTTTCTCGGGGATCAGGCGGCCCACATAGGCCACCAGCTTGGCGTCGGCGGGCAGGCCCAGGCTGGCCCGCCAATCTTTGGTCTGAGCGGCGGCCAGCGCCTCCAGCGCGTCGGGATCCACCGCATTGGGGAGCCGCCCGGCGGGGCGTATGCCGAAGGCCCGCTCCAGCCAGGCGCAGACAGCTCCCGACACCCCGTAAAAAGCGGGGTTCGCCCCCTTGATCAGCGCGCAGGCGGCGTGCTCATACAGGCGGCCGCAGAGGCCGGGCAGGCCGCCGCCCATCGGCATATAGCCGGTGGAGTGGTCGATGACGATGGTGGGGATGCCGCGCCGGCGGGCGGCGCGGGCGGCCCAGACGCTTTGGGTGTACATCTTGGTCTGCACCACGCAGAAATCAATGGGAAGAGCCCACAGCCGCCGCGCCAGGGCGAGAAAGCGGGGGCTGGGCTTGAGCACCGGGAACCGACCCCCCATCACCGGCCAGACCGGCAGGCGGAAGATCTCGATACCGTCCCCATCCACCTCGTGCTCCGGCAGGCCGGGCAGGGCGCTGGTGACAACCACGGCCCGATGCCCGGCGGCCACAGTGCGTTTGGCCAGGTTGAAGGTGTACCGTTCCACCCCGCCCACCGTGGGCAGGTATTGCGCCGAAAAATAGCAGATGGTCACGGGGACCTCCTTTGGAGAGAGAAGTTGGGAGCGGGGCGTTGCGGCGTACCCTGCGGGCGCGGTTTTCCAGGGGGAAATGCGCGGCATGGCAGCGCAGGGCGAAAGCGCGGCCCACAGCCGCCTTACCGCGCGATCACCGCCAGCATGGCATTGAGCAGCACCCCCGCGTTGGCAAGGCAAAGCCCGCACGCCAGCTGACCGGCGGCGCGGTCGCGGCGGGGGACCGCCGCAAGCCGGGGCAGGCAGGTGAGCAGCAACAGTGGCAGAACCGGCAGGAAATACCGCCCCTGCAGCCCGTAGATGGTGCTGTGAGAAACCGGCGTCCAGGTGATGCACCCGGCCACCGCCAGGGCGCAGCAGGCCAGCGCCGCCAGGGCGGCCCAGCCACGCGCCCGGCCCGGCAGGGCGGCGTCATCGGCGGCGGGCAGGGCGGCGAAGGCCAGCAGCAGATACAGCAGAACCACCCAGCCCCAGGCCAGGTCCAGCGTGTAGTAGCTCAACGAGCCGCCCACCAGCGTGCGCAGGTAGTGGTCACCGTTCTGCACCAGGCTGCGGACTACCAGAAGCACGGTATCGGGCAGATGCCCCAGGATGTAGGCGGGGGTGTACCGCACCAGATCCTCCTCGCTGGAAGTGCTCTGGCTGGCGCGGGTGGCGCGCAGCGCCGTGACCTGCGCCGCCAGCCAGCTGCGGTCCATCGGGTAGTGCTCGGAATCCTCAATGCCGGTCTGGATGCCCAGCAGAGCGCAGTTCTGCTGGAAATCCGAGCGGGAGTACATGGCCTTGAAGAAGTCGATGCGGCCCTTCTCGGCAATGATGGCGCGGTAGGCGTCGGCCTCCGGCGGGCTGTTCAGCAGGTCATACCCCAGCATGGACAGGCTGGCGGCGGCAATAAGCTCGTCATCGGTGTAGAAGCCTGTGTCCATCTGGGTCTCGCTGAACATAAAGCCCTGGGCCAGCGTGGCGGCGGAAACGTCGCCCTCCCGCAATGCCTGCGCCCAGAAATCCAGTTCGCTCTGCGGCACGTCGGAGGTCTGCTCAAAATAGAAGTAGAGGCGGCGGATGTAATTCTCGACGGTATTCTCCCGGATGGATGCCTCGTAGGCGGCATCCTGGGGGAGCGGCTGGCTGCGCACGGCGTCGTGGGCCAGGGACTGCGACGCCGCGGCATCCGCCTGCGTGACCGCATCGCCGTCGGCCTCGGCGGTTCCATCGTCTTCGGTGACGGCGGCTTCGGTGACGGCGGGGGCGGTCTCCACCGCGCCCAGCAGTACCGAACTGTTCATTGCCAGCGCCAGCACCAGGCAGGCGGTCAGATAGGCGAACTTTTTCACGGCGGCGTGGCGCCGGAACCGCACGTTGGGGACCAGCAGCACCAGCGCGGCCAGCGGCAGATAGACCGCCTTGCCGGGGGCCAGAAGAAGGCCGGTACCCAGCAGCGCCGCCAGCTGGCGATTGGGGAGCGGTTCGCCCTTCTGCTGGCCGCAGGCGGCGTCCAGCACCAGCGCCGTGAAGGCAAAGCACAATCCCAACAGCGGCGCGTCCCGGCTGAAGGAGGCCGCCAGATGCAGCGTCATGGGTAGCAGGGAGACCGCCAGAAACACCCGCTTGCCGAAGGGGGTGCGGCGGATGGCCCAGGCGGCCAGCGCCGCGAAGAGCAGCAGGTTGGCCAGCCGGCCCAGCATCAGAGTGGGTACAAAGCCCAGATGTAGCACAAAGCCCAGGAACACCGCCGCCGCGCTGACCAGATAGAGCAGGGGGTTGGTGTCGGTCTGCAACTCGTCCAGCAGGACATGGCTGTCGAAACTGTCGGTGGTGGTGGTGAAGAGGTTGGAGACCGTCTCCTCCCAGGTGAAGACGGTGGTGTTCTCGTTCTGCAGCAGGGTGTTGAAGTCGTGTTCCCGGCGGAAGCTGGTATCCAGCGGCACGCGGCCCATCCGCCACTCATCGGGCGAGAGCCGGTTGGCCCACTGGCAGGCCAGCGTGAAGGATTGGTTGATGTGGTATTTTTCGTCGGGGGCGGCGTAGGGGGGCAACACTAGGTTGTACAGCAGCCCGAATCCGAGGATCAGGGCGAAAGCAAGGCGATGCAGCGCCAGCGTGCCGCGCAGCGCCGCCCGCACCCCCAGGAACACCACCGCGCAGGCCGCCAGAGAGACCAACAGGAAAAACCGGGTCAAAAACCCGCCGATGCGCCGGGTGGTGGCCAGCAGCGCCAGCGTGCCGTCGATGGTTTCGCCGCCCTGGGTCAGCGTATCGTCCCACAGCACCGCGCCGGCGGAATAGCAGAGCGCCAACTCGCCGCCGCCGGTGTAGCGGGGGGTCAGCGTCACCCGGTACTGGCGGCCCTCCGCCCCCTCCACGGCGGGGGTCAGGCCCAGGGGGGTGTACTGCCCCGCCACAATGTTCGCCATATCGCCGGTGGAGACGGCCAGCACTTCGCCGGTTTGGGCGTCGGTGAGGGTCAGCTCCAACTCGCCGGCGGGCTGCTTGCCGGGGATGGAGAAGACGAAGGCCAGCGCCAGCAGGTCGCTGTCGGTGGAGAAGGTCTGGCTGATACTCTCGCCGTCCGCCAGGGGCTGCCCGGCCACGGTGTAGTCGTCACAGAGTTTCTCCGACAAATTTTTGTCGGCGCTGGGGCGCACCACCGCCAGCCAGACCAACAGCGCAGCGGCCATGCAGGCCGCCGCCGTCAGCAGGGCCAGCAGCGTGGGCTTGTGTTTCTTCCATAGTTCGCACAGCTTGGTCATGCGGTGCCTCCCTTTGAAAAAAGTTGGGAATGAGTGGTGAGAAGTGCGGGAACGCCCCCTCACCCAATCGAGCAGCCGAAAGCTTTCTCGACGGCGGCGGCCAGGCGGCCTTCCCGGGTGAGGATAGCCTCCACCGCGCCGCGCACCGCGCCCTCGCCGCCCTTCTGGGGGCAGATGCAGTCCGCTCGGCGGCGCACGGCCTCGGCGGCGTCGGCGGGGCAGGCCACAAACCCGCACAGAGCCATGGCCGCCAGGTCGTTCCAATCGTCGCCGCAGTAGGCCACTTCCTCTTTCTTCAAGCCGTGCTCGGCAAAGAATTGGGCCAGGAACTCCGCCTTGCGGCCCACATTCTGGTACACATAGTCGATGTGCAGGTCGACGGCGCGGCGGCGCACCGCCTCGCACTCCCGCCCGGTGCAGATCATCACCCGGATGCCCGCCGCCCGGGCGGCCACCAGGCCCGCGCCGTCCCGGGTGCCGAACTTTTTCAGTTCGTTGCCGGTGCTGTCGTAGTAGACGCCGCCGTCGGTCAGGGTGCCGTCCACATCCAAAACCAATAGTTTAATCATGCCTTGTCCTCGTATTCACTGGGGGTCAAAAAGCGCACCGGCACCCCTGCCGCACGGATGGCCGCCGCCATCGCCGCGTTGTAGGCCGCGCCCCGACCGGTGTGGGTGTGCAGGCTGGCGTCGGCGTAGGCCGGGGCGTCGGGGCGGTAGCCGTCGGCCCCCGCCAGCAGCACCTGGGCCGCGCCGCACAACCGCAGCAGCCGCAACAGCATCAGCACGCTGTTGCCGCCCTGGGCGTCGGTGCCGGCCAGCCGGTCATACCGCACCGCCAGCGCGCCGCCCTGCAGGTTGCTGGTGACGATGGCGGGGCAGGGCAGATCCCGCCGCTTTTCGTACCGCTTGTTGTTGGTGAAGAAAGCGTAGTCCGGTGTGAGGAAGTCCGGCACAAAGTTGGCCGAGACAGCGCAGTCCGCCCCGGCGGCGGCCACCGCCGCTCGGCCCGCCTCGGAGGCCAGCGAGGCCCCAGGGGCCAGCACCAGCACGGTTTTGCCGCCGAAGATCCCCTGCAGGGCGGCCAGCGCGGCCTCGTCGTCGATAGCGCGGCGCTGGTAGTCGGCGTAGAGCTTATCGGCGTAGGCGGCGTCGAAAACAGTCTTTTTGCCGCCGTCAATGCCCGCCAGAAGGTGGTTGATATCCCGGTTGGTCAGATCGCCCTTGGCCAGGTAGTGCTCGGCGTAGTTGCGGTGCAGGTTGTACCGGGCCGAGAGGAAATAGGCCGGGGTGTACCCCCAGGCGGTTTCGCCCTTGAGGGGCAGGATATGATCCTGGATGGCGTCCATCAGCTCATCGATATCGTAGCGGGCGCCCAGGGTGTCGTTCATATAATCCGCCACCAACTCGATGGGAAGGTTGCCGGGGATACGGCCCATCCCCATTAGGCTGGCGTCCACGGTGATATCCCTGGCCAGGTGTTTGTCAAGAAATTCCTGGGCCAGGCAGAAGCTGAGGGACATATTCTCATGCAGGTGCAGCCCCAGCCGGATATCGGGGGCCAGGTTGTGGTCGGCCAGGCTGACGATCCGCTCCAGGTCGCGCCGCCGCATACTGCCGAAGGTGTCCACGATGGAGAACTGCCAGGGATGGATCTTGTTCACTTCGTCCAGGATCCAGAGGAGGTCTTTGTCGGAATAGCCCATGATGTTGATGGGGTTGACGGCCAGCTTGTAGCCCCGGGCTTTGACCTCCCGGGCGAAATCCATCCCCTCACGGATATCGTAGTCGTGGGCGGTGATGCGGATCAGTTCGATGCCGCGGCCCTCATATTCAGCCAGCTTGGCAATATCGTAGTTGGAGCGCATCGCCATGCCGCTGTAGATGGTGTGGCCGGTCTCGGCGGGCAGCAGGCGGTTGAGCTCCCCGATGGTGTTGCAGACGGTGACGTTGGGGTCATACCCTTCCACATTGCGCAGGAAGCCCACTTCCACCACATCGGCTCCGGCGCGGGTCAGCGCGGCGATGATATCCCGCGCCGGGGCAAAGCCCCACCGCCAGTCGTTCACATATCCGCCGTCCCGCAGCGTGCAGTCCAATAGCTTGGCGTTCGACATAGAAACTCCTTTGCCAATTAGATAAATGTTATAAAAGCTATGAATGTTATGAAATAGGGTGCGGCTGCGCCGCTTTTGAAAAAAGCAAAGGTGCGCCGGTTCTCTGTTGAATCGTACCCGCGGGGTACGCCCTATTTTGTGGCACGAATAGCATTCTTACCATTTTTACTCTTCCCGGCGCCCGCGCTTCCGCAACGTTTCCGTCACCAGCGCCAGGTCCTTGGGGGTGTCAACGCTGACGGTCTTGTAGGGGCTTTGGATCGCGTGGACCTTGTGGCCGTTCTCAATAAAGCGCATCATGTCGTTCTCCTCGGCCTTCTCTAAAATGGATTTGGGGGTGGCGTGGTAGAACTCCAGCGCCCGCTTGCTGTACAGCTGGATGCCAGTGACCTTCTCGTACTCAAAGTCCAGCGTACCCTTGGGGTACGGGATGGGGCTGCGGGAGATCAGCAGGATCTCCCGCGCGGCGTTCGTCACCACCTTCTGGTTGGAGAAGTCGATCACGTCGGCGGGGTGTTCCATCACATTGGTGAGAACCGCCACATAGTACGGGTCCTCCGGCAGTGCGTCCGGCAGGATGAGGTCGAAGGCCGCCGCGTTGATGAGCGGCTCGTCCCCCATGACCTGCAGGTAGAGATCGGCGTCCTCAAGCGTAGTCACCTCCCAGATGCGGCCGGTGGGGGTGTCGTGGTCGGGGCTGGTCATGCAGTATTTCATGCCGTTAGCCTCGCAGGCGGCGGCGATGCGATCATCGTCGGTGGCAATCAGCACATCGGCCAGGCGGGGGCAGCGCTTGGCCTCCCGGTAGACCCACCAGATCATGGGCTTGCCCAAAATATCCGCCAGCGGTTTGCCGGGCATCCGGGAGCTGGCGTACCGCGCGGGGATCACTGCAACGACTTTCATAGCAAATCCTTTCCAACAAAACCAAGAATTTCAAATAAAGGGAGGAGCAGGAATT
>CAZIVF010000001.1:8693-37704 GCA_964542725.1 uncultured Subdoligranulum sp.
ACAAAGATGTTCTCGTCGGCGGCGGTGAAGCTGCGCAGCACCCAACTCTGCACCGTCACCGCCCGCCTGAAGCGGTAGGGCAGGCAGAAGTTCAGCACCTCGCTGGGCATGGTGCGGTCAAGGATCACCGCGCCGGGGAACAGGGCGGCGTAGTCCGTCCCGTCCCGGGGGTGGGGTTTGATAAAAAGCGGCCCATCCCTATACTGGCCCGCCACCGCCAAAAACATCGCGTCCTGGGTCTTTTGGTCCATCAGGCCGTCCAGCACAAAGCTGCGGGGCAGCAGCAGGGTGGCGTTTTCCGCCTTGTCCGGCAGGGCGTGGGTGAGGAAGACGCGCCGCGCCATCGCCTTCTCCTCCTCGGTCAGGCTTTCCAGCAGAGCTTTTTTGGAGAAGGTCGCCAGCTTTTCCGGCGGGAAGAGGGTACACCGGGCGGCGTCCTCGCTCTCCACCGTGCGGCAGAAACGGCTGTCCCCCCAGTAGAGCCAGCCCTTGGCCGGGTTCAGCCGCGCGGGCAGGCCGCCCTTTTGCCGGGCGGCGAAATCCGGCGCGGCCCGCTGTTCGTCCAGCAGGTGCTGGTCGGAATCCAGCGTGCCGCCCAGCGTATCCTCGCAGAGGGTATAGGGGATGCCCTCCCGCTGTAAATAGCGGCCCAGCGCGCTCCAGTCGTTGGAGATATACACGTTCAGGTTGCCCTCTGCAGGCAGGGTGAAGCGGGGCCGCCCTGGGTGGCGCAGGCGGTAGAGGGCGCTCTCGGCGTTCTGCCGATCCAGTGCGGTTTCGTCCGCCACCAGCACGTCGCTCCAAATGCGGTTCTGCCCGGCGGCTTCCAGCCGGGCGCGCAGTTCCCAGGCCCCCGGCAGCGTGCTGCCGCTGAGCACAATGTGGGACAGCGCGGGCCGCGCCCGCATGGCCCGCACAGTGGCCACCAGCACATGGTAGGGCGTGTGGCAGAGGTAGCAGTCGGTCATGGCTTACCCCTCCTGCCCGGCCGCGCCGGAACCCAGCACCTTCACCGGCGGGAAATGGATGCGCCCCCACCCTGCGGCCCATTCGGGCATCGAGAGGTCGCCGCTGGTGACTTCAAAGGCAAATTCCGTCACCGGCTTGTCCAGGCAGACGGCCTGGGCCAGCGCCCCGTCAAAGATGTCGACGTAGAAGAAATACTGCCCCTCGCCCAGCAGGCTGGGGTCAAAGGCAAAGTCGGTGGTGTAGAGCCGCCCCGGCTCCGCCGCGCCCAGGTCCACCGGGTGGGTGATGCCAACCGGCGTGGAATCGCGGAAATGCAGGTTCAGCTTCATGTGGACCCCGGCAAAAGGCTCTGACACCCGCCAGGTGATGCGCACGCGCATCGTCTCGGTGTCGGCAAAGACGCTGGATTCCTTGCCGACGAAGTCCAGCGTCTCCATCCGCAGCCGCTTGCCGGCGCTGCCCGTCATGCGGGAGACGCCGGCCAGGTCGTAGTGGACGACATTGACGTCGGTGGTTTCCATGTAGACGGCGATGGCTTTCTCCACGTCGCCGTCAAAGATGACCTTGCCCTTGTCCAGCACGATGCAGCGGGTACACAGCTGGCGGATGGTGCTCATGTTGTGGCTCACATACAGGACGGTGCGGCCCTCCTGCCCGGCCACGTCGCTCATCTTCCCCAGGCATTTCTGCTGGAACTTCATGTCGCCCACGGCCAGGACCTCGTCCATCACCATGATCTCACTGTCCAGATGGGCGGCCACCGCAAAGGCCAGCTTGACGAACATGCCGGAGGAGTAGCGCTTGACCGGCGTGTCGATAAAATCCCCGCACTCGGAGAATTCGATGATCTGATCCAGCTTGGAATCCACCTCGGTCTTGGTCATACCCAGGATGGCGCCGTTCATATAGATGTTTTCCCGGCCTGTCATCTCATTGTTGAAGCCGGTGCCGACCTCCAGCATGCTGGCAACCCGGCCCCGCAGGCGGATCTCCCCCTCGGTGGGGGCGGTGATGCGGGAGAGAATCTTCAGCAGCGTGGATTTGCCCGCGCCGTTGCGTCCGATGATGCCCAGCGCTTCGCCCTGATACACCGTCAGGTCCACACCGTTCAGCGCCATAAAGGTCTTGCCGAAGAGCCGCGCGTCGGTGCCGATGACGGTGTTGGGGTCCTCCCTGCCGCGGACCCGCGCCCACCAGCTCTGCAGGTCGTGGGTCAGCGAGCCGCCGCCGATCTGCCCCAGCTTGTATTGCTTTTTCAGGCCCGTCACCTGGATGACCGGCGTTTTTTCGCTTTGTGCCATTGCCTGCCCTCCTTAGACGGTATCCATAAAGGTCTTTTCGATGCGGCTGAACAGCACCACGCCGATGACCAGCGCGGCGGCGGTGAAGGCCAGGCTGTAGGCCAGGCTGCCGACGCTGACGGTGCCGACGCCCAGGGTCGCCATGCGGAACACCTCAATGGGGGCGGTCATGGGGTTGAGCTGCATCAGCAGCTTGAGGCGGGGGCTGCCCTCCACGGTGGAGAGGGGGTAGACCACCGGCGAGGCGTACATCCACAGCTGCACGCCGAAGCCGACGGCGATGGCGAGATCGCGGTATTTGGTGGTGAGGGCCGAGACGATGATGCCGACGCCCAGGCCCAGCAGCATGGTCTGTACCACCACCAGCGGCAGGGCGGCCAGCCAGGGGGTAAGCTGCACATTAGCCCCCGTGGCAGCGAAATAGACCCAGAACGCCGCGTACATGGCGAACTGGATGCCGAAGTTAATCAGCCCGGTGAGCACCTGGCTGATCGGCATGGTAAGGCGCGGGAAATACACCTTGCCGAACACCTGGGAGTTTGCCACAAAGGTATTGGCGGTGTTGTTGATGCAGCCCGCGAAGAAGGTCCACATGGTGTTGCCCGCCATATAAAAAAGGAAGGCAGGCGAGCCGTCGGTGGACAGCCCCGCCAGGCTGCCGAACACCACGTTGAAGATGATGGTGGTGATAAGCGGGTTGAGGATGATCCAGGCGGGGCCAAGGATCGTCTGCTTGTACAGCACGGTGAAGTTGCGCTTGACGAACATGACGGTCAGGTCACGGTAGCGCCAAAGCTCCTGCAGGTCAATATCAAACCACCCGCTGCGGGGGCGGATCACGGTGGTCCACTCCCCGCCGGCGCGGGGGGTGGGGGGCAGAGTATCAGGCATAAGCGCGCTTCCTTTACATAGGCGTATATACATTTAATATACCATGAAAGCAGAAATTGGTCAACATATACAGCGGACGGGCAGAATTTACACAAGGGGCGGGCGGGGGACTTTTCATTTGAAAGGAAAAAGGGTATAATGGAAACTAAGTCAGTATGTCAGCCTGTCAAAACGTTGGAGGGAGGCCGCGCCGTGAAGATCCTGTTGGTACACTGCCACTACCGGCTGGCCGGGGGCGAGGACGCGGTTTTTGCCGCCGAGCGGGATATGCTGCGCGCCCACGGCCACGAGGTGACGGTGTATGAGCGCAGCAACGAGGTGAGCGGCCTGCAAAAGCTGCTGCTGCCGCTGACCGCGCTGTGGAACCCGGCGACGGTGCGGGCGGTGCGGCGGCTGATCCGGCAGAACGATATCCGGCTGGTGCACGTTCACAATACGCTGCTGACCGTCAGCCCGGCGGTCTTCTGGGCGGCGCGGGCCGAGGGCGTGCCGGTGGTGCTGACGCTGCACAACTTCCGCCTGTTCTGCCCCAACGGCATCCTGCTGCGGGCGGGCAAGGTCTGTGAAGACTGTCCCCGCGTCGGCCTGTGGTGCGCGGTGCGCCACCGCTGCTACCGGGGCAGCCGGGCGCAGAGCCTGGTCTGCGCGGCCGTCTACGGACTGCACCGGCGGCTGGGAACCTATAGGCGAGCGGAACTGATCGCCCTGACGGAGTTTGACCGGGCAAAATTTCTGGAATTCAACGCCCGCAGGCCGATGTTCGATCCGGCGCGGCTGCATGTGAGGGCCAACCCGGTGCGGGTGGCCGACCCCGGGCCGCTGCCGGTGAAAAACCAGATCGTCTGTGCCGGGCGGCTGGAGGAACTGAAGGGGCTGCGCACCGTGCTGGAAGCCTGGAAGCTTTTGGGGGAAACCGCCCCCCGGCTTCTAGTGGTGGGCGACGGCCCGCTGGCGGGCTGGGCCAAGGCGAATGCCGGGCCGCAGGTGACGCTGCTGGGGCGGCTGGAGCCCGCCGCCCTCCACCGCCTGATGGCCGAGAGCCGCGCGGTGGTGGCGGCCAGCCTGTGTTATGAGAGCTTTGCCCTGGTCCCGGCGGAGGCCCACGCCCTGGGCGTGCCGGTGCTGGCCAGCGCCATCGGGAACGTGGGGGCCTCGGTGCAGGAGGGCGTGGATGGGCTGCATTTCGCCCCCGGCGACGCCGCCGGCCTGGCCGACGCGGTGCGGCGGCTGGAAACCGTGACCTTTGACCGGGCGGCCATCCGCGCGGCGGCCTTGGCCCGCTTCGGGGCGGAGGAAAACTACCGCGCCCTGCTGGAAATTTACGAGACGGCGCTGCGGCGCGGCGGCAAAGCGCCCCGCCCGGCCAGCGCGGAGGGAACGCTATGAACCAACTGTACCGTGCGCTGCACATGCCGCCCACCCGGCTTTTCAAAAAGCTGACGGGCTATAAAGAGATCTATACCGTCGCGGTGCGCCCCCGCCCCCGGCAGGAAGGGTGCGCCCCTCTGCCGGCCCTGGGCGCGACGGCCTACACGCCGCTGCCCTATACCCCCGGCGTCTGGTACGCCGACCCGCTGCTGTTCCGCCATGAGGGGAAGCGCTGTCTCTTCTGCGAAGCGTTCGACATGGCCGCCGGGCGGGGGGATATCGCCGTCTGTGAGTTTGACGAAAACGGCCTGCCTGCCGTCCCCCGGGTGGTGCTGCGGGGGAACTGCCATCTCTCTTTCCCCACGGTATTCCACTGGAACGACCAGGTGTATATGCTCCCCGAGACCGGCCATGACCACTGCCTGACCCTCTACCGCTGCCGGGCCTTCCCCGACGAATGGGAGCTGGTGCAGACCTTCCCCACCGGCGGGGAGACCTGCGACGCCATCCTGCTGGATAAGACCGACGCCGCCCTGACCCTGCTCTGCAGCGAGACCAGGCCGGACAACCAGCTGTATGTGCGTTACCGCCGCTACACGCTGCGCCGTCTGGGCGGGCAGGCCGGGGAAGCCTACGAACTGGAGGAGGACGAGGCGTACAACCTGCAGCACTGCAGCTATGATCTGGTCAGCCGCAACGCGGGGCCGCTCTTCCGGCTGGATGGCCAGCTGATCCACCCCACCCAGGTGAGCACCACGGTGGATTACGGGGTGTATCTGCAATTTTTTGCCCGGCGCGGGGCCAGCGAGGTGCCGCTGTGCGCCGCCACGCCCCGGAACGTGACCGTCGCCGGGCTGGATGCGGCGGACATCGTGGGCATCCACACCTACTGCTGCGATGAGGAGATCGAGGTCATCGATGCGCGGTATCTGCGCAGAATCGAGGAATAAACCATGAAAACGATTGGGATCCCGCAGCTGTACTGTGGGGCGTCCGGCCAGAAAGGCGCCTACAACCGGCAGGAGGTGGGCCTGGCCCGGGCTTTCGCCGCTTTGGGCTGCCGGGCGGTGGTGCTTTACCCCGTGCCGGGCGAAGCGATGCGCACCGAGGAGCCGGAGCCGAACATAAAGATTTATTACCTGCCTGCCCGCGCGGTGGGGGTGCATGCCTTTTTCTCCACCTGGCAGCCGCTGCTGGATGAGAAGGTGGACGCCGTACATGTGATGGGGGATACCTCCCTGGGGGTGCCGGGGCTGTACCGCTTCTGCCGCCGCCACGGCATCGCCTTTTACAGCCAGCTGGGCGCCGTGAAGAGCGCTTCCAGCCATGCGGCGGTGCGGCGGGCCATGGATCTGCTCAGCCGGCGCAACCTGGCTGTCTACAAAAAAACGCCCGTCTACGCCAAGACCCCTGCCGTGGCCGCCGAACTGGCGGCGCTGGGAATCCCCTGTGCCGGCGTAATGCCGGTGGGGCTGGATACCGCCATCATCCCCGATCTGCCGGTGAGCCGCGCCGAGGCGCGGGCGGCCCTGGGGCTGGACGCCGAGGCTAAATACATGGTGTTTGTGGGTCGCCTTGACCCCTACAAGCGCCCGCTGGACCTGGCGCCGCTGCTGGCGGCCCTGCCGGAGTGGCGGGCCGTCATCATCGGGCAGGGGACGCTGGCCGGGGAACTGGACCGCCTGCTGGCAAAGGCCGCGCCGGGCCGGGCGCTGCGCATCCCCAAGCTGGCCAACGCCCAGGTGCATGCTTACTACCATGCCTGCGATGTGTTCGTCAACCTGAACGAACAGGAAATTTTCGGCATGAGCCTTTTGGAGGCGATGTATGCGGGCTGCCCGCCGGTGGCGCGCCACGCGCCGGGGCCGGACCTCATCATTGAGGACGGCGTCAGCGGGCTGCTGGCGGACGATGTGGCGGCGCTGGCCGCCGCCGTGCGCCGCGCCGGGGCGGATGAAGCCATGGGCGCGGCGGCGCAGAAGCGGATCAACGAGCATTTCTTGTGGCAGAACAGCGCCGAGACCGCGCTGAAGATGCTGGAGGGGGACGCCGATGGACAATGACAACGCTTTGCTGCAAAAAGCGCGGGATCTATATAAAGGGCTGCGCTTTGGGCTGAAATACCGCGGGGTGGACATTCTGCCCGCCGAGGCGGGCAACAACGCTGCCGCCGAGGCGATCCGCCAAGGCGGGCCGTTCCTGTTTGGGCGCTGCGGCGCCACCGAGATGCGCACCGTGGCGGACTGGATGGCGAATTCAGGCCGCGGCTTTGCGGAAAAAACGCGGCAGGACATACAAAACCTATCCGGCGTGTTCCCCACTGACGACGATACGCTGGCGCGGTTCTGTGAACTGTATCTGCGCTGCGCCCAGAGCGCCGACCTGCTGGCGCTCTGGGACGTGGGGGCCGAGCGGGAGGTGATCCGGGGCTGCCGCGGCACCCGGTTCACCCAGCTGCGGGCCTTGGAACCCTATTACCATCCTCGGCCGTGGAGCGCTGCCCTGGCGGGGCGGCGGGTGCTGGTGGTGCATCCCTTCAAAGGGACAATCCTGGCCCAGTATGCCCGGCGGGAACTGCTCTTCCCCGGAACAGAGGTTTTGCCCGCCTTTGCTTCGCTGCGGGTGGTGCAGGCCGTGCAGGGCTTGGCCGGGCAGCCGACCGGCTACCCGGATTGGTTCGCCGCGCTGGAAGCCATGGAGGCCGCCATGGACGAGCAGCCGTACGACGTGGCGGTCATCGGGGCGGGGGCCTACGGCCTGCCGCTGGCCGCCCACGCCCGGGATACCGGCCATGCGGCGGTGCAGATGAGCGGCGCGACCCAGCTGCTCTTCGGCATACGGGGGAAACGGTGGGACAGCCACCCCGTCATCAGCGGGCTGTACAACGATGCCTGGGTGCGCCCGGCCGCCGGCGAACAGCCCGCCGGCAAGGAAAAGGTGGAGGGCGGAAGCTACTGGTAGAGGCAGGCGTTAGGAGTGAGGAACTGCGGATGCCCGAGAGGGGCAAATTTTGAATGATGTAAAAGTTATCGATTCGGCGAAGAAGCGGAGGAACGTCGGGATGCGTATTTTGATGATCAGCAACCATCTGGGGGTCCAGAGCGGGGTGCAGCGGTATGTGCAGAACCTGCTGCTCAACCTGGATACCCAGCGCTACCGGATCGATCTGTTTGTGGGGCAGTGTCCGCCGGATCAAGCCTCCACCGCCCCCGCGCTGGAGGCGGCAGGGGTGCGCCTTTTTGCGGTGCCGGACCACAAAAAGGACCGTATTATCGCCTTGTTCCACCACCTGCGGCGGCATAGGGACTACGATATCATCCACTACCATACCGCCAGCAAAATCGGCGCGCCGGTCTGCGTGATGATGCGCGCCCTCTGCCCCCGGGCCAAGATCATCGTTCACAGCCACATCGTCTACCCGCCGCTGACCCTGACCTGGCATATGGCCCACCTGGTCTACCAGGCCAGCGCCCACTATTTCCTGGGCTGCGGCGTGGCCGCCGGGCGGTTCGTTTTCGGCGGGAAAATCGACCAAAAACCCAACTTTGCGGTGGCCTGCAACGCGGTGGACCGCACCCGCTTCCACCCCGATGCGGCGGCGCGGGCCGCCGCCCGCGCCCGGTACGGCGTTGGGGAGCAGGAGCGGCTGGCCGGCTTTGTGGGGCGGCTGAACCACCAGAAGAACCCGCTGTTCCTGCT
Organism: uncultured Subdoligranulum sp.; assembly: GCA_964542725.1. Classification (GTDB taxonomy): domain Bacteria; phylum Bacillota; class Clostridia; order Oscillospirales; family Ruminococcaceae; genus Gemmiger. The sequence continues at coordinate 16,922 of CAZIVF010000001.1, forward strand.
GGAAATCTTTGCCGCCCTGGTCCGCCGGAACCCCCGCTGGCGGCTGATGCTGGTGGGCGGCGGCGAGAAGGAGGCCGAACTGCGGGACCGGGCGGCGGCGCTGGGCCTGACCGATCGGGTCATCTTCGCCGGGGTGCAGCAGGATGTGCCGGCCTTCATGAACGCGTTCGACCTCTTCCTGCTGCCCAGCAACTTTGAGGGAAGCCCCGTCACCCTGGTGGAGGCCCAGGGCTGCGGCGTACCCTGCCTTGCCTCCACCAACGTGCCGGACGACGGCTCGGTGACGGAACTGGTCCATTTTCTGCCGCTGGACGCGCCCCCCGAGGAGTGGGCCGCCCTAGCGGACCGCATCGCCGTGGGCGGTCCCCACGCCGACCATTGGCCGGTGCTGGAGGCCGCCGGGTATGAGCTGAAGACCGCCGCGCGCCGCATGGAGGAACTCTACGATACGCTGGGGGGAGAGCCATGATCTACGCGGAACTTTCGGGCGGGCTGGGCAACCAGATGTTCATCTACGCCTTTGCCCGGGCGCTGGGGCTGCGCTGCCGGGAGCCCGTGACCCTGCTGGATCGGCAGGACTGGCGGGATGGCGCCCCCGCCCACACCGCCTGCGGCCTGCAGGAACTTTGCATCAGCCCCGAGGTGAAGATCCTGGCGGAGCCGGGCTTCGCCAAGGCCCATCTGCCCCGGCAGAACGCTGCCAAAGCGCTGATGATCCGCCTGGAGCAGCGCGGCGGCATGATGGCGCGGGACTGGTCGGGCCTGGAGCGCGCCGCCGCCCCGCTGCTGAACGCCCTGGGCCTGCACTTCGCCACCGACGGCTATCTGCCGGCGCACCGGGGGCGCAGCCGGGACTTTTTGGCCTGGGGGTATTTCCAGGCGGCGGAATACTTTGCCGATGCCGCCCCCGCCATCCGGGCCGAACTGCGCAGCCGGGCAGCCCCTGCCCTGGACGGCGGCCCCTGCCCGGTCTGCGTCCATCTGCGCCGGGGCGACTACCAAAAGCCGGAAAATTCCATCCTGCAGGTATGCACCCCGGCCTACTATGCCCGGGCGCTGCGCCTGGTGCGGGAGCGGCACCCCGGCGCGGTCCTGTATGTCTTTTCCGATGATATCGGCTGGGCGCGGGCCAACCTGGATACCGCCGGCCTGCCCGCCGTCTTTATGCCCCGGGGCAGCGCGGCGGGGGATCTGGCGCTCATGCAGAGCTGCCGTCACTTCGTCATCAGCAATTCCACCTACAGCTGGTGGGCGCAGTATTTGGGGGACGCGCCGGACAAGCAGGTCTATGCGCCGGACCGCTGGTACGCCCACACCAAGCGCAGCGCTCTCTGCCAGGCCGGATGGCATACCGTGCCTGCCGCGCCATCCCAACAGGAATAAAAAAGGAGATTCTCATGGAGCGTGAAGGAACCATCCGTTTCAGCATCATTGTGCCGGTGTACAATGTGCAGAACTACCTGGCTGCCTGCGTAGGCAGCGTGGCCGGCCAGCCCGGACCCGGCGATTGGGAGTGCATCCTGGTGAATGACGGCTCCACCGACCTCTGCCCCTCCATGTGCGATAAGCTGGCCGCCGAGATCCCCGGCGTGACGGTGATCCATCAGGCCAACGGCGGCCTGGCGGCGGCCCGCAACACCGGCATCCGGGCGGCCCGAGGGGAGTGGTTGCTCTTCCTGGACAGCGACGACCGCATGGCTCCCGATCTGCTGCCTCGGCTGCGGGCAGAACTGGACGCCCAGCCCGGCGTCAACTGGTTCGTTGGCCGGTACCTGGAATACTTCGAGGCGGACGGCGCCACCCGGGAGCCCAAGGGCCTGACCTTCCGCCCCGGCCTGTTCCAGAGTGAGGACTACCGCGCCAGGGTGGAGCGGCTGTACAGCGCGGGCCACTGGTCGGTGTGGAAATACTGCCTGCGCCGCCGCTTCCTGCTGGATACGGGGCTGCTGTTCTGGCCCAAGGTGCGCTGGGGGGAGGATTGGCCCTTCGACCTGATGCTGCTGGAGCGGTGCGATACCCTCTGCTTCTTGGATACGGTGTTCACCATCTACCGGGTGGACCGGTCGGGCAGCCTGCTTACCGACCCCCGCAACCTGCCCCTGCGGCTGGAGAGTACCTACCAAGCCATCCTTGCCATCGTCCTCGCCTGCTGCCCCCACGATGTGACGGTGGAAATGCTGGAGTGGGCCGGCAATATCTTCTGGTCGCTGGCGCGCAGCGCGGCGGTGAGGGATAAAGAGGTCCGCCGCGCCTGCCGGGCGCCCATCGAGAACTGCCGCACCATCTACGACTATGGCCGGGAGGTGGAGACCCGCTGGGACTGGCGACTCTTCCGCTGGATGGTGCGGTGGCTGGGCGCCCGCTTTGCGCTGTGGGCCGCCGCCCAGCTGAAAAAGCATTGAGAATAACCATAGGGGAACAACCGTGAGAACCAAACGAACGCTTATCAATCTGGCCGCCACCCTCGGTTCCAGCCTGGTGCTGTTGCTGCTGGGGCTTGTAACCCGGCATCTGCTGGTCACAAACTTTGGCGATACCGTCGCCGGCGCCAACACCGTCATCGAGAAGCTGTTCAACTTCTTCTCCATCGCGGAATTCGGCGTGGGCAGCGTCATCAGCTACCGCCTGTATGAGCAGATCGCCGCCAAGGACAACGAGAAGATCAGCCGCTATATGTCGATGTACAAGTGGGCCTACCGGGCCGTCGGCATCGCCATCTGCCTGCTGGCGGGGCTCTGCGCCCTGGCGCTGCCCTGGATCATGCCCTATGACGATCCGCCGACGGTCTACACCATCTACCTGCTCAATGTGCTGTCCACACTGTCGGGGTATTTTCTTGTCACCCGGCGGCTGATGTACACCTGTACCCAGCAGGGCTATATCTGCACCCGCATCGATCTCTGCTTCAATATTGCGGCTTACCTGGCCCGGATCGCCGTGGCGCTCTGGCTGCCAAACTATGTGTTGTATTTCGGCGTGACCATCCTGTTCAACACCGCCGCCAACCTGGCGGTGGCCCGCCGCTACCGCCGGGATTTCCCCCAGATACGCGATGTGAAGGTCAGCTTGGCGGATTTCCGGGAACTGGGGATATTCCACGATCTGCGGTATTATCTGGTCCACCGGCTGTCCAACACCATCTACGGCTCCTCGGATGCCATCGTCACCAGCACTTTGGGCGGTTCCACCCAAGTCACCAACCTGGGGAACTACACCACCATCTCAGACAGCGCCACCAATGTGGGCAACAAAATTATGGACAGCTTCGCCGCCGCTATCGGCAACATCGTCTATGACAAGGAGGCCGGGGCGGGCGAGCACGACAAGCATGTGTTCTGGGGGCTGGATCTGTTCAGCTATCTGTTCGGCAGCTTTGTGGCGGTGGCCTACTTCTGCCTGTTCCAGCCGTTCATGACCCAGTGGATGGGGGCGGCCCGCCTGTTGCCCCTCAGCTTTGTGCTGGTGTTCTGCCTGAACGAGTATGTGGGCTGGAACCACCGGATGCTCGGCTCCTACCGGGCGGTGCTGGGGCATTTTGAGGAGGACCAAGGGTTTATGATAGCCTCGGCGGCTGTCAACCTGGCGCTGAGTTTTGTGCTGTACTGGCCCTTTGGGGTCACTGGCATTGTGGCGGCCACCGTGGTGGCCCACTGCCTGATGTGGATCGGGCGGGGGCGGGTGGTCTGCCGCCATTATATGCGGGGCTGCGGGTGGCGCTACCTGCGGGTGCAGCTGGCGCATCTGGCTACCTTGGCCGCCGACCTGGCGGCGGCCTACGCCGTCTGTGTGCGGCTGCCCGGCGGCTGGGGCGGCGTACTTTTGCGGGGCGCTGCCGTCTGCCTGCTGCCAAACCTGATGAACCTGGCCTTCTATGCCTGGACGCCGGACGCCGCCTACCTGCGCCAACGGGCGGGCGACCTGTGGCGCAAAATCATGAGGAAGTCCTGAATCAATCCGGCGCGCAGATTGCCAGCGAGCCGTTTCGGAGCGCCGCCGGCAGGATGCGTGCCAAGCCTGCGGGGCGGGATTGGTTCAAAGCTTCCATAAAAAAGGGGGAACGCGCAATGACCCGTGTGGCCATGCTGTACATCTGCACAGGGAAATACCAGGTATTCTGGCCGGATTTTTACCGCAGCTTTGAGGGAAATTTCCTGCCCGGCTGCGAAAAGCAATATTTTGTCTTCACCGATGCAGAGGCGCTGCCCGCCCGGCAGGCCGCCAACGTTCGGGTGCTGGCCCAGGAGGCGCTGCCCTGGCCCTACTCTACCATGAAGCGGTTCGCCATGTTCCTCCGGTGTGAGGAGGAACTGCGCGGGTTCGACTATGTGTTTTTCTTCAACGCCAACCTGGTGTGCAGCCAGCCGGTAACGGCGGAGGAATTCCTGCCCCGCCCGGCCCGGGGCGAGACGCTGCTGACGGTGCAGCAGCCCGGCTTTTGGGACAAAACGCCCCCCTTCTACACCTATGACCGCAACCCGCGCTGCACCGCTTACATCCCCTACAACTGCGGGCGGGATTATGTGAGCGGCGGGCTGAACGGCGGCACGGGGCCTGCTTTTATGGATCTGTGCCGGGAACTGGACGCCCGCACCGAGCGGGACATCGCGGGAGGCGTGATCCCCCGCTGGCACGACGAAAGCCAGCTGAACCGCTACATTGCCGAGACCGACCCCGCCCATTACCGCCTGCTGACCCCGGCCTACTGGTACCCGGAGGGCTGGCAGCTGCCCTTTGCGCAGAAGATCACCGTGCGGGACAAGAGCAAGTGGCTGGATATGGCCGCCGTCAAGGGCGCGCCGGCCGCCCGCCCTTGGCTGGCGCGCAAGGGGGAAGCGTTTTGCGAGAATTACCTCCCCCCCGTTCTGTGTGTGCGGGACCGCCTGCTGGGGAAAAAGATCGAGAAGGTGCGCTGAGGCGGCCCCCTACGCCGCGCCGCCGCACCAGAAACCGCCCCCGCTGCGTTGGCGGGGGCGGTTTCCGATGCGTTACCCGTGCAGGCGGCGGATCAGCTTGAAGGCAACCTCATGCTCCAACACCAGGGGCTTATCCATGGCGAAGAAGACCAGGCCGCTGGCGGTGCTTGTGACCGGGGCGACCACCTCGGCGGTGAAGGGATCCAGAATCTCGCCGATGACCTCGCCGTACTCCACCTCGTCCCCGGGGGACTTGCCGGGGCGGAAGATGCCGCCCGCCGGGGTCAGCACGGTGGCCATATCGCTCTCGTTGATGACGCTGGACATGTAGCCGCTGTGGCAGGCATACTTCACCACGCCCACCCGGCTCAGGTAGCGCAGCACCGCGCTGACGGCCTGGCCGGCGCTGACCTCGTCGATGCGGTCAGTCTCCTTGGTATAGAGGCTGAAGGCGTTGGATTCCCAAATCTGCCAGTTGTAGTTCAGCGTGGTGGTATCGATGGGGCGTGGGGTGCGCATGACCACATAGGGCAGGCCGAAGAGATTCCCCAGGCTGGCGGTCTGGTACCCGGTGTTCATGATGCGCACATGGGGTACGAAATCCCCCGGCAGGTAGAAGCTGGCGAAATGGATGCCGTACCGGTAGCCTTTGACCGCCTCAAACACGGCGGCGGCGATCCGCTGGGTGGTCTCGCCCTGGCCGTAGCCGGGGAACATCCGGTTGATGTCGGTCTGATCCATCGGCCAGAAGCGGCTGCCCACATTCATTGAGAAGCGGTTGACGCAGGGGATGACCAGGATCTCGTTGCCGGGCAGGATGGCGCCCTGTTCCTCCAGCTTGGCCAGCGCCCTGACCAGCCGCGCGCCGACGTACATCTGCTGTACCTCGTTGCCGCGCACGCCGCCCACGATGGCGCAGGACTTTTCGCCCTTGCCGAAACGGAAGCCCTCCATCTCAAAGGGCTGGCGGTAGGGGGTATCCAGCGTATACAGAAGTTCCCGTTTCATTCCGCCTCACCTCCCTGCATCAGGATGCGGGCCAGCAGGCTGCCCGGGTAGACCACGGGGTACTCCCGCAGCGTGAAGAGCAGGCCGTCCGCCGGGGCGGTGATGATCTCCTTGTCTTCCCCGGTGAGCGGATCCGCAATGACGCCCAGCCGCTGCCCCGCCCTGACAAAGCCGCTGTGCTGGGCCTCCGCCATAAAGATGCCGGCGGCGTTCGCGTTGAGGAAAGCCACCTCATCCTTGCTGACAATGGGGGTGCGGGGCGACGCGGTCTCACCGCCCCACATGCCCTGGCTGCGCATCAGGTTCAGGATGCCCTCGGTCAGCTGCTCGCCGTAGCTCTTGGTCAGCCGCATCCCCACGCCCATCTCCACCACCAGGCATTTGGTGCCTTTGGCGTTCAGGCTGTGGGCCAGGGTGCTCTGCAGCACGGTGGCCGCCGCGTGAATCCAGACAAAATCCACATTGAGCTGCTTTGCCAGCGGCACCAGGGCGGGGGCGGTCTCCTCCGAGATGCGGACCTGGGGCAGTTCCCGCAAAAAGATGTTGGAGGCGTGGATGTCGATGGCGATATCCGCGCCCAGCATATCCTGCACCGCCTCGTGGGCGAAGTATTCCACCGCCGGGCCGTCGTCCGCACCGGGGAAGATGCGGTTCATATCCAAATCAAACAGCGGCACGCCCCGCTTGATGGTGTTGATGCCCAGCGGGTTCATGGCGGGGTAGATGTCCACCGTGGCGCGCAGAAGCTCGGGGCGCTCCCGCAGGCGGCGGTTCAGCATGTAAGCGACGTACTGCCCCTCCAGTTCGTCGCCGTGGATGCCGGTGATGACGCAGATGCGTTTGCCGGTATCGTTGCCCGGCAGGGGCGTCAAGCGGTTTTTGTGCAGTTCCAGCTGCTCATGCACCGCCAGCCCCAGGCTGGTCACTTTGGTTTGCATACCATTCCTCTTTCCTACACAATTTTTTCCACCCGCATGAACACCGTCTGCACCTGGTCGGCGGCGCCCCGGAAGACGCCCTGCTCCACCGGGCAGTCGGCGGCGTCGCGCCCCGTGCCGAAGCGGAGATAGCTTTCGCCGGCGGGGCAGCCGCGGGTGGGGTCCCAGCCGTGCCAGGCGCCGCCGTACCAAACCTCGGCCCAGGCATGGGTGGCGCCCTCGCCCACCGTCAGGCCCATGCAGTAGCGGGCGGGCAGCCCGGCCAGCCGGGCCAGTGCCACATAGATCTGGGCGAAATCCTGGCAGACGCCGCCGCCCCCGGCCAGCGCCTCCTCGGCGGCGGTGCGCACCCCGGTTATGCCGGGGCGGTAGGCCAGCCGCCGGTGCAGTTCCTCGCAGAGCAAAGCCGCCGTCCCGGCGGGGTCCGCCTGCCGAGGCAGCGAGGCAGAAAGGCTGTGCAGCGCGCCGCCGGGCCGGGTGAGCGTACCCGGCCAGCGCAGCGCCGGGGCGGGGGGCGGCGCGGACCGCCCGCGGCAAAGGTCCACATCCACCACTCCCTGGCTGCCGTAATGCAGCCGGGTGTGGGGCGGCAACAGGCTGACCCACCGCACCGTTCCGCCGAATCCATCCCGGAAGGCGCGGGGCGGGCCGGCGGGCGGCGGGTTCAGCGTCAGCCGGAACCGTTCAACGCGCTGCACGGCGTCCTCCATGGGGGCGCAACGCAGCGCCAGCTGGTGATCGATGACCGGCGCGGAATAGTCCGTCACCGTGTCGAAGGTATAGCGTAGCTTCATCGTGGGGCGGGCGCTCGTTCGCCCTTCTCTCCTATCTTTGATACACCGGGATGGCGGCCGCCGTGCCAAAGGGGCCGCCGACGCTTACACGCCGGGGAATAGCGTCTCCAGCGTGCTGACCAGAACGGCGGTGGGGGGCGGGGCCTGGGTCTTATCCAGCATGGCGTCCACCAGGAGGTTCAGCTTCCCCTGGTCGGGGGTCAGCTTGGCCTTGTAAAGGCGGTTGAACAGATGGCTGAACTCCTTTTCGCACAGTTCCCCGTCGTATCCCAGGCGGAGATAGAGGTCCACCCGCTCCAGACTGGAACCGGTTTTGATGATGTTGCGGCTGTCCTCCTCGTCCACCTTCTCCTCGCAGGAGCCGCGGAACGCCATGATGTCGTCCAGCACCCACTGCAGTTCCACGCCCGGCCCGGCGCTGCCGGCGGCCATCTCCATGGCGCTGACGGCCATCTGCACATAGGCCAGCGTGTCGGTGGAGATGGTCTCCCGCAGGACGATGGCGTTGTCGTAGGCAAATCCCAGGCTGGCCGCCACGGAGTTGGGGTTGGCCGCGTCGAAGTAGTAGCGGCGGATAAAGTCGGCGGTGTCGCGGTAGTCGTCCGGGATGCCCAGGGCGCGGCAGTAGGTGTGGAAATCCCCCTCGCCGCCGTCGGTGTCCGCCTCAAAAATATCGCGGGTGGCCTTGATGGTGGTGTAGACCCGCTCCAGATAACGGCCCAACCAGAACAGCCGGTTGGCCTTGCTCAATGTGATAACACCCATGTGTCTTTGAACCCTCCTCCTTGTGAACTGTTGACGACGAAGCTGTCGGGGTCACGGCTGAACCGGGTCAGGCCGCTGGGCCACACGGCGGTTTTCTCCCCGGCCAGCACGAAGGCGCGCAGATCCGCCTTGCGGGGGACCTTTTGGCCGTTGTCCATGATGGGAAGATCCAGGAAGTCGATGACCTCCTGGGCGATGAAACGGCGAGGTTCCCGCTCCAGCAGGGCGCGGAAATCGGCCAGCTTGCCCTGGCTGAGGTCGCGGCCGAACACCACGCCGTAGCCGCCCGCCTCGGCCACATCCTTGACGACCAGCTTTTCCAGGTTGGCCAGCACATACTTGCGGTCCTGCTCATAGAAGGGCAGGTAGGTGGGGGCGTTGTGCAGGATGGGTTCCTCACCCAGATAATACTGTATCATGCGCGGCACAAAGTAGTAGATGCCTTTGTCGTCCGCCGCGCCGTTGCCGGGGGCGTTGAGCAGCGCCACGTTGCCCGCCCGGTAGGCCCCCATCACGCCGGGGATGCCGATGAGGCTTTCCGGCAGGAAGACGGTGGGGTCCAGGTATTCGTCGCTGATACGGCGGTAGATCGCGCCCACCCGCTCGGGGCGGCCCTGGCCTTTGTACCAGACCTTGTTGTCCTCCACATACAGGTCGCCGGTTTCGGCCAGCACCGCGCCGCTCTGCTCGGCCAGGTAGCTGTGCTCAAAGTAGGCGGCGTTGTAGCGCCCGGGGGTGAAGATGACGTTGATGCCGCCGGTGTTCACGTTGTCCATCACGCCGCGGAGCAGCTGACCGTAGTTGCGGTTGTCCACCACGTCGTTCCGGCGGAAGGTGGCGGGGCTGCACCGACGGCACAGCCCGCGGGCAATCAGCGGGTAGGACGCGCCGGATGGGATGCGGAGGTTATCCTCCAGGATGAACCAGCTGCCGTTCTTGGCCTGCACCAGATCGATGCCGGAAATGTGGCTGTAGATGCCCTTCGGCGGAATGACGCCCTCGCAGGCGGGCAGGTAGCCGGTGCCGGCGAAGGCGAAATCCTCCGGCACGACGCCGTCGCGGATGATCTTTTTCTCACCGTACAGGTCCTTCAGGAAGAGGTTCAGGGCTGTGACGCGCTGCACCAGGCCCCGGTCCAGCACGCTGAACTCCGCCGCCGTGATGACGCGGGGCAGCGGGTCGAAGGGGAACAGCCGTTCCTTAAAGATCCCGTTTTTGTAGATGCCGAACTTGACGCCGTAGCGCGCAAGCTGGTCGTTGATGGTCTTTTGGTGGGCGATCAGTTGATCCATACGTTCTCCTCCTCCTCGGACGCCGCCGGGGCGGCGTGCAAAAACAAAAAGACAGCGAGACCCATTCAGGGCCTCGCTGCCTTTGCTTACCTTCTATTGTAAACGGTTTTACAGGGCAAGTCAAGTGTTTTTTGGCGGGGGCGGAAAGTTTGGGAAGCTCCGAACAGCTCCGACACGCAGAATACCGGGCGAACCGTGCCGCCGGCAGGGCGCGCGCCAAGCCCGCCGGGCGGGATCGGTTCGGATTATCCCTCTGTTCAGAACTGCTCCACCCAGAATACCGCCGCGCCGGAAGCGCGGGCGGCGGCCAGACCGGGGGCGCTGTCCTCAAAGATCATGGTGTGGGCGGCGTCGGTGTGGAAATAGGCCATGGCCCGCAGGTAGCCCTCCGGGTCCGGCTTGCTTTTGACCACGTCCTCGCTGGTCAGGATCAGCTGGAACCAGCTCCGGCAGCCGAAATAGTCCAGGATCTCGGTGGCGTTGCGGCGGCTGCCGGTTGTCACCAGCGCCAGGTCGTTGTGGGGGCGCATGGCTTCCAGCAGGGCAAAAAGAGCTTCGTTTTTGCGGGCGGCCCCCAGGCAGCTGCCGTACAGCGCCAGCTTGCGGTCATGCACCCGCTCCACGTCGGCGGGGGAGGGGCTGCCGCCCATCAGCGGGGGGAGAAAGCTTTTGTAATGCCCGCCGTTGCAGTGGGCGGCGTAGTATTCGTCGCTGACGGTAAAGCCCAGTTCCGCCAGCGCCGCCCGGTAGCTGGCGGCGTTGACGGCGACGGTGTCAAAGAGGGTGCCGTCCAGATCTGCGATCACGAGCATGGTGGAACCTCCCAAAATTATGCGGTGGGCGGCGCGCTGTCACAGGTCCATCATGGCCGCCACATCGTTGGCGACCATCAGCAGGCCGGCGTAGAACATCGGCGCGCGCTTTTTATCCTTAGAGAGCTTGTAGGGCATCAGCCGCAGCCAGTGGATGACCTCGTGCATAAAGATGCTCTCAATCTGGCGCGGGGAATAGTGCTCCGCCAGATAGCCCCGCATCGCCGCCAGCAGCGCGTCGTAAGCCGCCGAGCGGGTCAGCGCGAAGTCAATGTGATTGCCCGCCACCGCCACGCGGGGCGTTTTCATCATAAATTCATAGCCGCCGTGCAGGCTTTGCAGCAGTTTGCCGTAATCCAGGAAGGGGCTTTCGTGCAGGTTACCGGTGTTGGGGTCGATCAGGTACCATCCGTCGTTGTCGGTGCGGCAGATGATGTTCTCGATGGTCAGGTCCCCGTGAATCACGCTCACCGGGTCGTCCGCGAAGAGGGCCTCCAGCCGGTCATGGTCAAACAGGGCGGCCAGGGCGTTCAGGTTCCGGTAGGCCACGCCGTTGATCCAGATTTTGTCGCAGCCCATCAGGTCCTTCAGGGTGCGGTTCTCCCGCAGTTTCTGCAGGTTGGCGTCCACCTTGGTTTCCAGGTAGCGGCGGATCAGCGCCGGGTCGGCCTGGGCGGCGGTGGGGCGGTAGAGCCGTTCCTCCAGGGTATCCAGCACGCTGCGCAGCACCGCCGCGCTCCGCTCCACCGGGTTGGAGTGCAGATACCGGAACATCCCCACCGCCTGGGGGCTGTAGGCCATATCGTACCAGCAGTAGCCGTCCCCCACGCCTTGGCGCAGAATCTCGCACAGCGGCAGGGAATCGCCCCGGCGGCGAAGCCAGTCCAGCTGCTCCGCCAGCTTGGCGCCGTCCGCCCCGAAGGCATACTTGCGGTAGAAGGTGCTGGCGGTATCCATGCAGAGCATGGTGGTGGCGTTGGAGCCGGAGGAGTAGTCCTGCAGGATGGTGATGTTCTCGTTGATCTCAATAAACTTGTTCACATAGGCTTTGTTCTGCAGGCCAAAATATTGGCTCAAAAAGGCGGAGCGATCCTGCGGGTTCACCTGGGGCAGCAGGTTGAGATAATTCCCGCCGGAAGGGGCGGGCTGGGCGGCCTGGTTCAGCGCGCCGCGCAGCCGCTCCGGAAGCAGCGTCAGCAGGAAAATCAGCGCCAGCGGCAGCAGGAACCAGGCCACGAAAAGCCCCCGCTGCAGGGGGAATAGCCCCAGCCGGTCGGTCAAGCCCAGGCTGGTGAAGTTGACGCTGTTGCGCCCGAACAGGCAGGTGAAGACGTCGGCCATGCCGGTCACGGCCGGTGCCGAAACGTCGCTCTGCAAAGGCGGGGAGGCGGCCAGGAGCAGCCGGGCCAGCACCGCGTAGGAGCTGAGGTAGAACAGCCACATCAGCGCGGTGTTCAGCAGCAGCCGACCGATTTTGACCCGGCGCAGATCCTTGAAGGTGTGGATCAGGCTCCAGAAAAAGACCATGCCGCCCAGCTTGAGCGTATCGTTAAAGAGGCCGCAGAAGGCGAGGCAGACCCGCTTGAGCAGATCCCGCACCGGGTCCAGCGTGACCAGCACCAGCGCCGCCGCCAGCACCAGCGACGACACCAGATAAAAGGCCGCGCCCGCCCCCACCGCCGGGTTCTGCCCGCCGGTGAAGTGGAAGGTGCAGAAGAGCAGCGCCACCACCCAGACATCCAGAAAACGGTCCATGATGACGGTGGCCAGCGCAAAGCCGGTGCCGGTCTTCATGCGGCGGCCCGTGTAGACGGCGCGGAAGAGGTCGCCCAGGTGGAAGGGCAGCAGAAAATTGAGGGCGTAGCCCCCGGAAAGCCCGCGCAGCAGGCTGCGGCGGGCGGGCCGCTCATAGATGCGGATAAACTGCTCCCACCGGAGCAGGCGGAAGAGATGGCCCGCCAGCACCAGCGCCACCGACGCGGCCAGCAGAGCGGCAAGTTGCAGAATGTTCATCAGGTCAACAGCTCGAATCCTTGGGAGTGTTCGGCGGCATAGTACTCCGCCGGGGTACCGAAGGGCAGATGCAGGTCGCAGGCGAAGCCCCGCACCTCCTGCCCGTGTCGGGCCAACACGTTGTAGATGCCGGAAACAAAGTATTCCTGGTACTCGCAGTTTTTCAGGTACTCGTCGCAGGCGGCGGCGTAGGTGGCCTTATCCCTGAAGTAGTAGGCGCCGCAGATGGCGTCGCGGCTGACCACCTGCTTTTCCACCGTCCGGCAGACCCGGCCCGCCTCATCATACTGCAGATAGCTGTAGGCGGGGCTGCTGCTGGCGAAGGTGAGCAGCGCGCCGGCCGGACCCCCGGCAAACTGCCCAGCAGCGCAGAAATCGTTGAAGGCGCGGCAGAAAAACAGATGGTCGCAGTCATTGAAGAGCAGCGGTTCGCCGTCAGGCAGCGTCTCGGCCCCGCGCAGGGCGGTGATGGCCGCGCCCTCGGTCACGGCGGGCAGCGCCACGATGCGGGCCTCCGGCCAATAGAGGCGGATCTTCTGGTCGATGGCGAAATCGTCGATGTGTTCCTGCAGCACCACGAAGGTGAGGTCGGCGCAGTCGACAAATTTCTCGACGCTGCGGGCGGCCCAGTAGAAGAAGGGCCTGCCGTTGATCTCAATGAGGGGCTTGGGGCAGACAAAGCCGTTCTCAAAAAAGCGGCTGCCCCGGCCCGCCATCGGCATGATAAGATGCAGCTTGGACATAAACGCCTCCCTCACGCCTGTGCATGGGCCGCCAGCATGGCGCACTCGGCCTCGATCACGCGGGCCAGGCCGGTCTCGATATCCACCTGGGGAACCCAGCCGTAGGCTTCCCGGGCGTGGGTGTTGTCGCACAAGGAAAACTTGTTGACCTCGTGGTCCAGGATCTCCGGCCGTATGCCGTAGGCCCCGCCGTACAGCTCTGGGTACTTGGCCCAGTAATGCTCGCTGGGGCAGTAGGCGGCCTCGATCTGCTTACCCATCAGGCGGCAGGCGATGCCGTACAGTTCCCGCACCGAGTAGCTCCGGTTGCTGGATACGTTCACCGCGTCAAAACCGGGGTGGCCTGCCTCCACCACCCGCAGCGCCAGATCGATCAGATCATCCACATAGATGTAATCCCGGCGCTGATGGCCGTCCGAGTGGAACTCCGGCACGCGGTCATAGTACAGTTCCCGGATCATGTAGCCCACAAAGGGCGGCTGCTTGCGCAGGCAGTCAATGTGGGGGCCGTAGACGTTGGCGAACCGCAGGCAGGTCACGGTCATGCCGTAGGTATCGGCAAAGCTCTGGCAGAACCGCTCGCCGCAGTACTTGGTGTTGGGGTAGATGAGGGTGGGCGGGGCAAAGCTGCCCTCCACGGTGGGGAACTGGGTCTCGTTCTCATACATGGCGTTGGTGGAAGCCTGCACCAGATGACGCACGCCGGTGCGGCGAGCGCACTCCAGCAGATGCACCAGACCCAGGGTGTTCACCTCCACGGCAGCCACCGGGTCGCTCTGGCAGTCCGGCAGGGGGGCGATGCCCGCAATGTTGTACACCACATCGAACTTTTCCCGCTCAAAGAGGGCGGGCAGCGCCTGACGGTCCCGGATATCCATCCGCAGAACCTCGGGGCCGAAATCGTGGTCCTCAAAGCGCAGATTGTCCAGGTTTCCGTAGGAAAAATTGTCAATGCCTACCACGGTATCGCCCCGCTGCCACAGGCGGCGCCACAGCTGCCCGCCGATAAAACCGGCCGCGCCGGTGACTAAAATTTTCATGGTGAACCTCCCGAAATTTTGCGGAACCGCCGGCCGGCATGCCGGGGGAATACAGCGCTTCCTTGGGTGTGTACGGCGGCGCTCCCTTACAGGTTGGACGCCACCACGGTGCTGGAATAATCCTCGATGATCTTGGCGCGCCATTCCTTTTGAACAAAGGCGTCCCGCCCGGCCAGGAACTGGCGGCACAGCCCCAGCAGGCTGAGGCCGAAGCTGGTGAGCTTGTTGTTGGAAACCTGATCCTCCTCCCGCCAGCTGATGGGGAAGAAGAGGACCCGCTGTTTCAGATGGCAGAGCGCCAGGATCATACAGTCGTTGAAATACAGGGTATCGGGGAATTTCTTGTAGTATTCGTTCCTCAGCGGTTCCACGGCATAGAGGTTCAACCCGCTGCCCAGATCGGTGATCTTTTTGCCGGCCACCAGGCTGAACAGCCAGTTGAAGCCGTGGTTGCCCATCACCCGCAGCGCGCTGTAGCCCTGGATACGGCTGCCCTTCATGAAGCGGGAGCCGAGACAGCAGTCGTACTGCCTGTACTCGCCGCTCTGCAACAGGGGGAGCAGGTCGCGGATATCGCCCTGGTCGTCGCCGTGCAGCACCACCAGATGCCCGTACCCGTGGGCCGCCGCATAGCGGAAGGCCACCTTGTGGCTGCCGCCCAGGCCGTAGTTCTCGTCATTGCGCAGCAGCGTGACGGGGGCTTCGGGGTGGGTGGCCATCCAGCGCTGCACAGCGGCCTCGGTGCCGTCGGTGGCGCGGTTGTTCACCACAATGCACTCCCCCACCCAGGGGGCTACGCGGGGGTCCAACAACTGCTCCAGCACGCGGGGGACCTGCTTCTCACAGTTGTAGGCGGGGATAAAGACCAGCAGTTTTTCGTTTTCCATCGTGACACACCTTTGCAGAATAGAGAGAGGGGCGGCATGGCTTGCCTAGGCAAGCGTAATGGAACAGGAGGCCTCCTGTTCCAAAGGGATTTGTTTTGCGGGGGAGAGGGAAGGCGTCAGCCGGCCCGGCCAGCCTTGTCCACCACCAGAACCTCCAGGTGGGCGGTGCCGAGGCTGGCGTCGTACCGGTCCGCCAGGGGGATGTTCTCCTCGATCCAGGCGTGGAAGTCGGCCATATCCCGCTTCTCGGCATAGTCGTAAAGGATCACATCGGGCCATTTTTCCCGCAGTTCCTCGTAGTATAGGATCAGCCGGGGGTCGCTGTCGGTGCCGGAGATCACCGAAGCCTGCCCCACAGTCAGGCTGCCCTCCGCCATCATAAAGCCGCACCCGTGCTGCAGGCCGATGGCCTGCAGCAGCTGCTGCCCCTCGTAGGGGGCCAGCACCTCGCAGAGAAGCTCCTGCATATCGGCCATCTCCTCGTCAGCCCAGACGCCCTTGGCGGGGCCGACGGTGATCCGCCGCAGCTCGGTGTTGAACCGATTGGCGGCGGGCCAGCCGGTGAGCAGCACGCACCAGAACCGGGTGGCCAGCAGGAAGGCCAACAGCGCCGTCAGGCAGACCTCCCCGCCGCCGCGCACAGCCCGGGGGCGGCGGTCCGCCAGCGCCAGCAGGCCGCAGAGGGCGGGCCAGGTCAGGTACATAAAGGTGGGCGCCAGCCCCAGCAGGGTGGAACGCAGGATAAAAAGGTAGGCGGCCAGCCCCGGCAGGAAGCCCAGCCAGAACAGCGGTTCCCGCGCGGTACCTCGGCTTTGGCGGAAAGCCAATCCCCCTGCCAGCACCAAGACGGGGTAGAAAAGCCGCTGATCAATGGCGGATTCCCGCAGCATGTACACCGTGCAGAACACCAGCGAGAGGACGGCGAACCCGAGCAGAAAGAGCCGCCCCAGCAGGGCCGGGTCCCGCAGGCGACGAAGGAGGGCGCAGGCCAGTGTGAGCGCCAGAGCGGCGGCCAGCGGTTTGGCCAGGAACTTGGCGATATCCCACGCCTGGCGGGCCAGCTGGACAAGCCGCTCCCCGGCGGAGAAGCCGTACTGGGGATCGTTGAGGATCAGGCCCACCCGCTCCAGCAGGAGCGAAAGCCCCATGCCGGGCAGCACATAGGCCAGGAAGGCGGCGGCACAGCCCGCACAGCCCAGCATAAACAGCACGGCGCCCCGGGGCAGGCGGGCCAGCGTGGGTTCGCCGCCGCGCCGCCCCAGCACAATCATGCCGAGCAGGTAGAAGGCCGCCGCAAAGATGCTCTGCGGGAATGCCAGAAAACTCAGGCAGGCGAACGCCGCGCCCAGCACCACCAGCCAAGGGCGGCGAAAGCCATGGGCGTAATAGTGATGGAAGCAGAGGAAGGCCGCCACGGTGAAGTGGAACTGCTGGCTGATATAGTCCGGCCCCAAAAACCATTTGGGGGTGTAGACAAAGAGGACCAGCGCCGCCAAAAAGGCGGCCGGGCGGCCAAACCTGCCCCGGAATTCCCGGTAGAACACCGCGCTCATCGCCGCTTTGCAGGCCAGCACTACGGCCCGGACGAAGAGGACCACCCCGGTGGTGCCGCCGGTCACAGCCAAAAACAGCCCCACCAGCGCCGCCGCCGGCAGCGCCGAGAGCTGATGCGGCTCCCACATGGAGTAGAAGAGCCTGTCCCCCTTCACCAGGCGGAACCCCAGCGCGAGGGCGTATTCCTCATCGATCTCCAGCCCCACAAAGAGGGAGCGGAGCATGGCCGCCGCCGCCAGCACTGCCAGCGCCGCCGCTGCGGCCCGCGCCCACCGTCTGTTCGCCATACCGTCCCACCCCCGCAGGTTTAGATAGTTCTAGTTTACCATCCTTGCGGCCCCGGCGCAAGCCCTGGCGGGGCCGAAAAGCAGCAAAGATGGCGCGCCGCCCGCCAAAAAACAAAACCGCAAAAATCTAACCGAAAAGCGGCAGCTGCTGTGTCATCGTCGCGCCCAATACAGCAAGTATTGCGCGCTCCTCTTCCTTGCATCTGCCACTTTTCAGCGTTTTTGCGGTGCTTCGCAGTTCTTTCAGAACCTTTGTTTGCTTATGTCACTCACGCTTAGGCGGCCGGAGGTTTATTCTTTGCCGGGCAGCGGCGAGCGGACGATCTCCAGGATGCGGGGGGTGAGGGTTTCGGCGGTAAGGCCGAATTCCTTGAGCACCTCCCAGGCGGGGCCGGAGACACCATACCGGTCCTCGATGCCGACGCGGTAGACCTTGGTGGGCAGTTTGTCGCACAGCAGGCTGCAGACGGCCTCGCCCAGCCCGCCGATGACAGAGTGTTCCTCCACCGTCATCACACGGCGGCATTCCCGCGCGGCGTGGAGTACCATCTCCTCATCCAGGGGCTTGATGGTGGGGACATTGATGACCCGCACATTGATGCCCTGCTTTTTCAGGATGACGGCGGCCTTCAAAACCTCGCTGGTCATCAGGCCGGTGGAGAGCACGGCGATGTCGAAGCCCTCGGTGAGCTTTTCTGCCTTGCCGATGCGGAACTCATAGGTGGCGGGGTCGTGGAAGACCGGCGTTGCCAGGCGGGAGAAGCGCAGGTAAACCGGGCCGTCGTGGGCGTAAGCGGCCTTGACGGCGGCGCGAGCCTCCACGTCGTCCGCCGGGCAGATGACCGTCATGTTGGGGATGACGCGCATCAGGGCGATATCCTCACACATCTGGTGGGAGGCGCCGTCCTCCCCCACCGAAAGCCCGGCGTGGCTGGCGGCAATCTTGACGTTCAGGTTGGTGTAGCCGATGGAGTTGCGGATCTGGTCGTAGGCACGACCGGTGGCAAACATCGCAAAGGAGGAGACAAAGACCCGGTAGTCCATGGCGGCCATGCCGGCCGCCACCGCCATCATATTGCCCTCCGCGATGCCGCAGTTGAAGTGGCGGTCCGGGTAAGCGGTGCGGAAAATGGAAGTTCTGGTGGAGACGGACAGATCGGCGTCCAGCACAATCAGATCGTCGTGGCCGGCATCGGCCAGTTCCACCAGCGCCTCACCGTAGCTGTCGCGGGTGGCAACCTTTTTCATCTCAGCCATTGATGCGCTCGACCTCCTTCTCTAACAGTTCATAGGTGGCACGCAGCTCGGCCATGGCCTGCTGGTACTCGTCGTCGTTGGGGCCTTTGCCGTGCCATTCCAAGGCATTCTCCATGAAGCTGACGCCCAGGCCCTTGGTGGTGTGCAGCAGCAGGCAGGTGGGCTTGCCGCTGCCGTGAGCGCGGTCCAGCAGGATGAACGCCTGCTCCAGGTCGGCAAAGGAGTTGCCGTTGCAGACGATGGTGTTGAAGCCGAAGGCGTCCATCTTCTCGTCCAGCGGTTCTATGTTCATCACGCTCTTGGTGGGGCCGTCGATCTGCAGGCCGTTCACGTCTATCATGATGCACAGGTTGTCCAGCTTGTAGTGGCTGGCGAACATAAAGGCTTCCCAGCACTCGCCCTCCTGCAGTTCACCGTCGCCCAGAAGGGTGTAAACATTGATGTCGGGGTTTTTCAGCTTGGCGGCCAGCGCCATGCCGCAGGCGGCGGAGACGCCCTGCCCCAGCGAGCCGGTGCTCATATCCACGCCGGGAACGGTGTGCATGTTGGGGTGGCCCTGGAGGTAGCTGCCCAGGTGGCGCAGCATCAGCAGGTCCTGCACGGGGAAGAAGCCGCGCTCCGCCAGGGCGGCGTACAGGGCGGGCGCCGCATGCCCCTTGCTGAGCACGAAGCGATCCCGCTCAGGATCCTGGGGGTTCTGCGGGTCGATATTCATTTCACGGAAATACAGGTAAGTCAACACTTCAGCGACGGAGAGGCTACCGCCCGGATGCCCGCTCTTGGCACCGTGCGTGGCTTCAATGATGCCCATCCGCACACGGGTCGCAGTCAGTTTCAACTGCAACACTTCTTGTTTTGTCATAGCTGTTCCTCCAACCTTTTTCGGCAAGCAGCCCGGCATGGCCTGTGGGGGCGCCATGCCTGTGCGCTACACAATACTCTACTCTATATTATACACAAACGACGCTTTCCCGCAAGATTTTTTTACAAAATAATGGGAGAAAACTCGAAAACAGCCCCAAAAGCGCGAGGCTGTGCGGCCCCCGCGCGCATGGGAAGCCCCCAAACATCGACAGTATAGCACAAATTTTCTTCGATTTCCACCCTTTGCGGGCGGAAAAACAGCCAGTTGTCGAACACTTTGTAGCAACCGCCAAAAATAAGGGGAAAACGGAGAAAAAAGATGGCGTTTTACACCTTGTATCCCCGCGCCCAAAACGGCTATAATAGAATGGAGCAAGCGGGCCAAGGCCGTATCTTGTGGTGCGGCGCCCGCGGCAGGCTATATTTGGGGAGGGAATAGGGATGCCCAATGGGATCTACATCCAGACGGAATACCACGGCAAGCTGATCCGCAAGATCGTTTGCAACGGCGAGGAGCGGTGGTTCATCGGCTCAGACTGCGCCGTGACCTTCCTGAGCATGGCTGCCTGCATGGCCGCCATCGATCAGCTGGCATAAAAAAGCAGACCGCCGGGTCTGCCGCGGGGCAGTACCCCACGGCAGGCCCGGCTTTTTGTTGGGCGCACCCCTCCGGGGCCCGCGGCAGCCCGGCGAAATGTAAAATCTTGCCCCGGCGCTTTGAATTATGCGGTGCTGCCCTAGGATAAAAGCAAAAAACAGCGGAGGTACGGGCCTATGAAGAAACAACGGAGCGGCTACCTTTTGGTGGAGGTGGCGGCCGCCTTTGGGGTGCTCTGCCTGGGGCTGGCCCTTTTTGCCACGGCGCTAAGCACGGCTGGCGGCGCTCTGCAGCGCCGGCAGGGGCAGCGAGAGAGGCTGAACGCCGATCTGGAGCGCTACTATACCTCGGCGCCGGATGCGGGCGAGCCCTGTACCCTTACCCTGGCGGGGGAGGATTTCAGCGCGGAAATCGCGGTGCGGCGACATACCTGGCAGGGCGAGGAACTTACCCTTTATGAGTTCACGCCGGAGGGGGAGGCGCCTTGAGGGAGCGGGGCGGCTTCACCTTGGCGGAGGTGATCGTCTCCCTGCTGCTGACGGTGCTGCTGTGGGGCGGCGCCCTGGCGGCCTTGACGGCGGCGGCCCGCATGACGGCGCGCTGGCAGGAGCTTCGCCGCTTGGAACTGCTGGCTGATATTCTGCTGGACGAAGTGGAGGATAGCCTCTCTGGCTGCCGCCCCGCCGGAGCGGGGACGGTGGAGGATTCCATCGGCCTGCCGCCGGCGGAGGATGCCGCCTCCTTCCGGGATGCCGCCGGCGAGGCGGTGACGGTCTGCCTGGCGGATGGTCGGCTTGTCTTCCGGCGGGAGGCGGGCGCAGAGAGCGCTTCCGACGCGGTCTACCAGGGGATGCGGGCCACCGCGCTGACTTTTTCCCCCGTGGAAAGCCCGGCACAACGGCCCGGCCTGGTGCGCGTCAGCCTGGACCTGACCGCCCCCGGCGGCGCAGCCTACCGTGAAGAGCGGCTGATCGTCTGCTTTGACCTGCGGGGCGGCCTGCCCTGAACGGGCGGAGCG
>CAZIVF010000001.1:37804-46784 GCA_964542725.1 uncultured Subdoligranulum sp.
GCGGCTGATCGTCTGCTTTGACCTGCGGGGCGGCCTGCCCTGAACGGGCGGAGCGTCCTTGCAATTTGCCGGGGGGACTGTTATAATGTTGCTGTTATAATCTTCCCGAAAGGACCTTTCTTTATGGAACTGCTTTGCGTCTTTTTCTCGCTGGCCGCGCTGTTCCTGCTCTGCGCCTTTCTGACGCTGAAATGCCGCCTGCACAGCGCCCTGGCTCCGCTGGCCTCGCTGGGGATCGCGGTGCTGTGGCTGACCTTCGCCGGCATGGCCGACGCACTGCATGACGCCACCGTCTCGCTGTTTCTCTTCTGCGGGGTGGCCGGGGTGTTGGCCTTGTGGCCCCGCCGGGACTGCCGGCCCAACTACCGCGCACTGCTCACCCCCGGCGCGGCGCTGTTCTGGTGCGGCGCTGCGGCGCTGGCGGTCTACTTCTATCTCCGCCAGCCGATGGCCACCGACTACGATGAACTGAGCCTGTGGGCCACCGCCGTGAAGGTGACAAAGGTGGACAACCGCCTCTATTCCATGGCGGCGCTGGGCGTTCCCTGGCCTGTGACCCAAAACCCCGGCCTGCCGCTGCTCAGCTACTTCTTTAGCTTTTTGGGCAGCTACGCGGACTGGAAGATCTATGTAGCTTATGACATTCTGGCCTTCGCGGTGTTCGCCGCAGTGCTGGGGAACCTGCGCTGGAACCAGTACCCGGTGGCGGTGCCGCTGGCGGCGGCGCTGTGGTGTACCCCCTATTTCCTCACGGTGTACAACCATACCATCTACCTGGATACCACCTATATGACATCCTACGGCGATGTGCCTGCCGGGCTGGTGATGGGCGGCGCGGTGGCTATGTGGCTGATGCTGCGCCGCAGCCTGCACCCCGGCGGGCCAAAGTGGGCGGTGCTGCCGGTGCTGGCGCTGGCCGCCAACCTGAAGGCCAACACCTTTGTGCTGGCCCTGGTGGCGGCGGGCCTGGTAGCGGCGGACAGCTGGCTCTTCCCCAAAAACACCGGCGCCGCCCGCTGGCGGCAGGGGCTGGCGCGCCGCACCGGCTTTGCGCTGGCCTGCTTTGCCGCGCCGATGGTGATCTACTATTTCTGGAACATCCGCTTTGTTGGCAGCCTGGTGGCCCAAAATGCGGCCGAGGGCGGCACCGGCGATACCACGGTGGCGATGTCCGCCGTGGTGGTCAACGGCGTCAAAATTTTGCTGGGCCAGCCGGTGGAGGGCTACTTTGAGGAGCGCCGCCCCCAGTTCCTGCAGGCGATGGCCGATATGGGCAGCCAATTCTGGACCGCCGACGGCAAGCTGAGCATGATCGGCCAGGGCCGCAACGTGGTGATCCTGATCCTGCTGATCTTTGCCGGGGCCGCGCTGGTGGCGGGCAGCCGCAAGCTGCGGCTGCGCATCCTCTGCCAGGCCCTTCTCTCCGCCCTCTGCTTTGCGGGGTACAATCTGATGCTGGCGCTCAGCTACGGGTTCATCTTCAAGCCCTTCCAGGCCGAGGCCCTCACCGATTACAACCGCTATATCAACAGCTACTACATCGGCTGGTTTGTGCTGGCGCTGGCCTGTCTCTCTCTGGCCTTGCAGACGGGGGCTGAGACCGCCCCCGGCGCGCTGCGCATCACCCGGCCCCGCTTTGAACTGGCGGGCCAGGCGGCCCTGCTGGCGCTGGCCTGCGCCATGCTCTTCCGCCAGAACCAGATGGTGCTGCCCCAGATGTCGGTTCTGGGCTTCTCAGACAGTGAGTTTGTGGACCGCCGCAACGCCCGGGCC
Organism: uncultured Subdoligranulum sp.; assembly: GCA_964542725.1. Taxonomy (GTDB): domain Bacteria; phylum Bacillota; class Clostridia; order Oscillospirales; family Ruminococcaceae; genus Gemmiger. The sequence goes on from CAZIVF010000001.1 coordinate 39,578, forward strand.
GAGGCGGAGCGCCTGAGCGCCTGCCTGGACGCCGGCGACCGGGTGTTCTTTGTGAGCCAGGGCGACGACGGCAGCGATTGGTTCGGCGCGGTGTTTGACTTCTACCCCATCCTGGTGGATTACTCCGGCACGGTGGACACCGCCACCGGCGAGATGAACGGCGGCGGCGGCACCCTGGGCCTGGAGGAACTGCGCCCCACGCAGGAGAGCGTGGAGCAGCGCTACTACCGGGCCTACACCCCGGCGGAACTGGACGCCGTTGTGCGGGGCAATGGCTGCACCGTGCTGTATTTGCAGCGCATTGACGATATTTTTGTGCAGAGCTACGCGGAACTCTTCACCGACGGCCTGGCGGGCGCGCAGGAGGACGGGGTTTTGCTCTACCGCGTGACGGCACAGGGCTATGCGCCGGTGGAAACGGAGGTGGCGTCATGAAACGGCAAGACTGGCAGACGGTGCGTACCGGCCTGCACCGCCGCGCCGCCCTGCCGCTGGCCTGTTACCTGGCGGCTCTGGCCATCTGGCTGGCGCTGGGGCTGGTGAGCTTCGGCGGCGATGCCCTGGCCAAAGCCCAGGGCCGGCTGTACGCGCAGGCGCTGGAGCTGGACGCCTTCCAGCTGGTGGACATCGAACCCCTCGGCGGCGCTTACGTCACCACCTCCGGCGACCCCCAGATCATCCTGGAGGATGTCTCCGGCCAGGTGGTGCGCACGGTGCGCTACAGCGTTGAATGGATCGACAATGAACCGCGGGAAATGTGCCTTTACTACACCACCGAGGTGGGCCAGCCCTACAGCCAGGATCGCCGTGTCTTCCCCCAGGTGGGGGCGGATGGCAGCTATCTGTACACGCTGCCCCGCACCTCCCTGGTTTCGCTGCGGCTGGATCCCTGCAGCCCCGACGAGGGCAAGGCCGTGACCTTTGCGCTGGTACCCGGCGTCATTGAACTGAACGCCGCGCTGCCCTCCTTCCGGCAATACTTTATCCCCAGCTGGTACCAAGCCTTCTGCCTGCTGCTTTACCCCGGTTTGGCGGCTTCGGCCCTGCATCTGCTGCTGGCGGTGTACCGTCGGATGCGCCGGGGCGCCTGACGCGCCGCAGGGCGGCGCAGGAGCGGGAATCGCCGCCGGTCCCCGGGCCGGGGCTTCGCCCCCGTGAGAAGCTGAAAAGGCAACCTGACCAACGCGGGCGCTGCGGCTTTGTTCAAACCGATGGAGGAACCGGCAGGGGCGGCAGGCCGGGCGCCGGAACCGGCAACGGGAAAAATTGTTTTGCCCCCGGCGGTTCAAATTTGTTGCGGCTCCAAAACAGCTGTGCTATAATAGATTGCACAGAAGGAAGGGCGGCCTGTGGAAGCCCCTTGTTGAGTTGGCACAAAAGCCCGCAGGGCAGCGGCAAAACCTCTGCGCGGCGGGACGTCGGCGGATGCCCGCCGGGGAATGGAAATTTGGAATGGGAGGAACCCACCATGGCAACGGAAAAGAAAAGGAAAAAGAGCGGCGTCCAAAGCGGCGGGCAGAGCGCGAAGCGGTCCGGTGGGAGTACCGCTCCGTCAAAAAAGAAGAGCGCGCCCCGCCACCGTGCCGCCACCGGCACCCGGCTGGCCATCGCCATCGTCGAGTGTTTGGTAATGGCGGCGATCACCGGCGCGGTGCTCTTCCTGCTGAACCGCAGCCAGCCGGCGGGGAGCGGCCTGCCCCAGGTCTACACCGCCAACCTGCCCTCCCCCGGCGAGGGGACGCTGGTGCTCTCCACCGAGAGCGTCTTCACCGGCAGCGACGGTAGCCCCTGCCTCTACCGGCTGGAGGGGAGCGGCGGCAACTACTACGTCCGGGAGGTCAGCGTCCAGACCCAAGCTTACGATGAGGGCCGTGTGGCTGTGACCGGCATGACCGAGTTTGAGGTCCCCTACGTTATGGCCGCCACCGCGCCGCTGCAGGATGGCGCCCAGGTGGAACTGGCAAAATAGCCGATGATCCTGCAGACCGGCCTGCGCACCGACATCCCGGCGTTCTACAGCCGCTGGTTCCTCAACCGCCTGCGGGCGGGCTATGTGCTGGTGCGCAACCCCTATGACCCCAGCGCCGTCACGCGGTACAGCCTCTCCCCCGATGTGGTGGATCTCATCGGGTTCTGCACCAAAAACCCCGCGCCCATGCTGCCCCATCTGGGGGCACTGCGCCCCTACGGCCAGTATTGGTTCGTCACCATCACCCCCTACGGGCGGGAGATCGAACCCAACGTGCCGCCCAAGGAGCAGGTGATGGAGTCTCTGCGCACCCTTTCCCGCGCGGTGGGGGCAGATTCGGTGGGATGGCGCTATGATCCCATCTTTTTGGACGGAACCTACACGGCGGCCCGCCATCTGGCTGCGTTCGAATCGATGGCCGCCCGGCTGGAGGGGTTCACCCGCGTCTGCGTCATCAGCTTCCTGGATCTGTACGGCAAGACGCGGCGCAACTTCCCGGAGGGGCGGGCGGTGGACAAGGTTCAGCGCATCGAGCTGGGCAGCCGCATGGCGGAGATCGCCCGCCGCCACGGTATGACGCTGAAAGCCTGCGGCGAGGGGGATGAACTGGCGGCCTTCGGCGTGGACTGCGGCGGCTGCATGACGCTGCAAACCTACGAGACCGCCCTGCACGCCACGCTTCGCGCGCCCCGGAGGCCCGCCCGACGCAGGGAATGTGCCTGCGAACTGGGCTGCGATATCGGGGCATACAACAGCTGCGGCCATCTCTGCCGTTACTGCTATGCCAACCAGGATGCCGCCGCCGTGCGGCGGAGCCAGCGCCTGCACGACCCGGAGTCCCCCTTCTTGATCGGCGGCCCCCAGCCCGGCGACCGCATCCGCCAGGCCCGGCAGGAGAGCTGGATCGACTGGCAGCTGCATTTTTAATCCGCACGCCCCGCTGCGGACGGCAGACAAGGAGAAACTAACATGAAGGTTTTGCAGGTGAAGAAGGACTTGGACTACGGTAGCTACCAAACCCCGGAGGGGGAGTTCCTCTGGGATGGAACCGACGGCCTGATCGGCCCAACCAAAAACTACACCGTTCTCTCGGTCACGCGGGATAAGGACGGGCATGTGACCAGCTTTACGGTGGAAGAATAAACCGAGGGAAGCTCTTAGGAAACCCTGCTGCCTGGCCGGCAGGCCGCGCGCCGGACCGGCGGGGCAGGGGAATCCGGAGCTTCCCAAGCCCGCCCCTGTACGGCGCTTGCCGTTCGGGGGCGCTTTTTCGATGGAGGGAGCCGCTATGCCGCAGACCGAGACGTTCCGCCTGCTGTGGCCCGCCGGGCATAAGCCCGAAGGCCCGGCCATGCCGAACTTTGATTTTATCCGCGCTTTACAGCTGGACCAGATGATCTGCATCGGGCGGGAGAGTTTCCGCGGCCTGGCCGATCTGCCGCTGGAGCAATTTTTTTCCTGCGATCCGGCGGTGCTGGCCTGGCGGGCCGACGTGGTGCGGGATGTGGTGGATGACCCTGCGCTCTACGCCCTGGTCTGCGACGCGCTGCCCATGCTGCGGGATATCCACGATATGCGCCGGGTGGTTCGCCAGGCGGGGGACAGCATCGAGAGCGGCTTGGCCAGCACCCGCTACCTGGAAATGTACCTGGAATTGACGGAACTGTTCCGCACCCGGCTGGAGCCGGTGACGCCCCGCAGCGAGGGGATGCGTCGCCTGAAGGAGGAGATCGCCGCCCGCTGCGACAGCGACGATTACCGCCACCTGCGCGCCCATCTGACGGAGGTGGAGCAGCAGATCGGGCATATCCAAAGCATCACCCTGGGGGTCAACATCGACGGCACCCTGCGCGTGACCGAGGCCGGGCTGCTGAGCATCAACACCAAGCGGTACCGGCAGGGGAGCATGATGGATCACCTGCTGGGGCGGGATAAAGACCCCATGGTCTGCATGGCAGCCTTTGCGCCGGTGGCCCGCAGCGCCCGCGAGGAGGATAAAAACGCCCTGAACGGTGCGGTACACCGTGCGCTGGAGGGGGCGTTTGCCCGCATTGTGCGGGGGTGGGAACCGGTTATTGCCAAATATTTCCACGATGAAACGCGGTTCTTTGTGGAACTGCTGGACGATTTCCGCTTTTTGGCCGCGGCGGCGCAGTTTCTTTTGCAGCTGCGCGCGGCGGGCTGCGCCCTCTGCCAGCCGGTGATCCGCCCGGTGGAGGCGCAGGCGCTGCGGTTGAAAAACGTGTACAACCCCATGCTGGCGCTGCGCCTGCCGGGCGCCGCCGTGGTCGCCAACGATTTCTGTTGCGACGGCAAGGGGCGGTTTTACCTCGTCACCGGCCCCAACCACGGCGGCAAATCCATCTTCTGCTATGCGGTGGGGATGGCGCAGGCGCTCTTCCAGCTGGGGCTGCCCGTCCCTGCCGAGGCGGCGGAGCTCAGCCCTGTCACCGGCATCTACACCCACTTCCCCTCCTCCGACGAGGACAATTACGGCAAGGGGCGGCTGGAGAGCGAGTGTGCCCGCATCAGCGAGGTGCTGCGCGCCCTGCGCCCCACCGATCTCCTGCTGATGGACGAGAGTTTCAGCTCCACCAGCCTGCTGGAGGGCAGCTACATCGCGGGCGAGGTGCTGACGGCGGTGAGCCTGCTGGGGTGCAGCGGGATGTATGTGACCCATATCCACGAGCTGACCACCCGCACGGCGGAGTTCAGCCAGGGCGCGCCCATCGACAATTTGGTGGCCCAGATGGAGAACGTGGCCGACGGCACCCGCAGCTACCGCGTTCTGCGCGCCCGCCCCGACGGGCTGAGCTACGCCAAGGACATTGCGGAAAAATACGGCCTGCGCTGCGAGGAAATCCTGCAGCGCAACGGGGCATATCGGGCAGGGCGGGATGACCTCCCTTCCTCCCCCGGCACCCCCGAATCGCCCTGATGCGCCGGTTTGCGCCGGTCGGGAGAAAAATCTGACAAAAAACCGCCGGAAGGATGCAGGGCATCCGTCCGGCGGCGTTTCTTTGGGTTACAGGCTGTTTTGGTCGATGATCGCCAGCTCTTCGGCGGTAAAGCCGGGGCTTTGCAGGACTTTGAGGTCGTCCAGGATATGGGCGGGGCGGCTGGCGCCCACCAGCACGCTGGTCACGGCGCCGTCCTTCAGGATCCACTTCAGCGCCATGGTGGCCAGGCTCTCGCCCCGGGCGGCGGCCAGCTCGTTCAGCGCCCTGATCTGGGCCAGGCGCTCCGGCGTCAGGCTGCTTTCCTGCAGAAAGCGCCCGTCGGTGCGGATGCGACTGTCTGCCGGGATACCGTGGAGGTAGCGGTCGGTGAGCATGAAGGTGGTCATGTAGTCCCGGGGCTGCTTTAGCAGCCACATGTTCGGCGAAAATGTAAAAAAAGGCTGTGCATTTTTTGACAAAATAGCCAAAGGAGACGGAAACCGCCCCGCCTCGATTGACACCAGCGCGGCGAAACGGTAAGATGGGAGGGTATACAAGCGCCGCCCGGCAGGGGCGCGCCGCCTCAATTTCCAACAAGGAGAGATACCCATGAAACAATGGCTTAAAGACGCGGTCTTTTATGAGATCTACCCCCAGTCCTTCTACGATACCAACGGTGACGGCATCGGCGATATCCCCGGCATCACCGCCAAGTTGGGCTATATCAAGGACCTGGGCTGCAACGCCCTGTGGATCAACCCCTGCTTTGACTCCCCCTTCAAGGATGCGGGTTACGATGTCCGCGATTATAAAAAGGTGGCTCCCCGCTACGGCACCAACGATGACCTGAAGGCCCTCTTCCGGGCGGCCCACGCCAGGGGCATCCGGGTGCTGCTGGACCTGGTGCCGGGCCATACCAGTGAGGAACACCCCTGGTTCATCGAAAGCTGCAAGCCGGAGCAGAACGAGTATTCCGGCCGCTTTATCTGGACGGATTCCTGCTTCTCCCCGGCGGACGGGATGCCCTTCATCGGGGGCGAGACCCCCCGCAACGGCACCTATGTGCTGAATTTCTTCAAGTGCCAGCCCGCGCTGAACTACGGCTACGGCAGGCGCCGTCACCCCTGGCAGAAGCCGGTGGACCACCCGGACTGCCGGGCCACCGTGGAGGCAATCAAGGATGTGATGCGTTTCTGGCTGGACGCAGGCTGCGACGGCTTCCGGGTGGATATGGCCTCCAGCCTGGTCAAGAACGATACGCCCCATAAAAAGTACACCTGCGCCATCTGGCGCGAGATCGCCGCCATGCTGAAGAAAGAGTACCCGGAGGCAGCCCTGGTGGCCGAGTGGAACGACCCCATCCGCAGCCTGAAAAACGGCTTTGACATGGACTTTATGCTGGAATGGCAGGGCAACGGCTACAGCTGGCTGATGCGCAACTATGACGGCGCCACCGACTCCGCCCCCCACAACGTCGGCAAAGCCTACTTCTGCGCCGATTCCGATACCGACATCGGCAAGTTCCTGGAGGATTGGCTGCCGAAATACGAGGCCACCCGCCGGGATGGGCTTTACTGCCTGATTACCTGCAACCACGATACGGTGCGACCCTCGGCAGGGCTGACCGTGCCGGAGCTGAAGCTGGCCTACGCCATGCTCTTCACCATGCCCGGCGCGCCCTTCCTGTATTACGGCGACGAGATCGGTATGCGCTATCTGCCGCTGCCCACCAAGGAGGGCGGCTACTTCCGCACCGGCTCCCGCACCCCCATGCAGTGGGATGGCAGCAGGAACCTGGGCTTCTCCGCCGCCGGGGCGGAGCGGCTGTACCTGCCCGTGGACCCGGCGGAGGACGCCCCCACCGTGGCCGCCCAGCAGAAGGACCCCGACAGCCTGCTGAACACCGTCAAGGCGCTGCTGGCCTTCCGCCACAGCCAGGAGGACCTGGATTCCGACGCTCCCTTTGAGGTGCTCTATGCGCCCAAAGCCGAGGAGGGGCAGCGGTCCTTCGCCTACCGCCGCGGCAACCTGATCTGCGCGGTCAATCCCGCCCGCGATTCCGCCGAGCTGCCGCTGGATCTGACCGGCGGCGTGCAGCCCCTCTTCACGCTGGGCGGCGGCGGAATCCGGGATGGCATCCTCCACCTGGAGGGCCAGAGCTTTGTGATTCTGGGGTAAGGCGCACCCCCGCAGCCTGTGCCGGGGAGGCCCGCGTTGGCCTGCGTCTTCCGCCCGCCCCGCAGGGCCGGGGGCTTGCCCCAAATTGGCGGGCGAACGGCGGGGCCCCATCTTGCATATT
>CAZIVF010000001.1:46884-65764 GCA_964542725.1 uncultured Subdoligranulum sp.
GCCGGGGGCTTGCCCCAAATTGGCGGGCGAACGGCGGGGCCCCATCTTGCATATTCTAAAAAAATGTGGTATCATACAGGGTATATCTGCCCGCCCCGGCGGGCGGTCACAAAATTTATTACAGAAAGCAGAGTTGATTCACTCCTTCATGGACGATGGCAGTAATACTTTTATGATCGTGATGCTGGTGATCCTGGTCGTTTTGTCGGCCTTCTTCTCCGCATCTGAGACCGCCTATTCCTCCCTCAACCAGATACGCCTCAAAAGCCGGGCCGATTCCGGCGACCAAAAGGCAAAGCAGGTGCTGGCGCTGGCCAAGCGCTACGATAACCTGCTCTCCACCATTCTCATCGGCAACAACATCGTCAACATCTCGATGTCCTCCCTGGGTACCGTGCTGTTCACCAAGATGCTGGGCGGCTCCGGCCCCACCGTCTCAACGGCGGTCATCACCGTGGTGGTGCTGATCTTCGGGGAGATCACCCCCAAAAGCCTGGCCAAGGAAATGCCGGAGAGTTTTGCCGCCCTCAGCGCGCCTGTCCTGAATGTGCTGATCGCCCTTTTTACGCCGCTCAACTTTGTGTTCAGCGCCTGGAAGCGGCTGCTTTCCCGCTACTTCCACAGCGATGAGGCGGATGTGGTCACGGACGCCGAGCTGCTCACCATGGTGGGCGAGGCCGAGAACGACGGCGGCCTGACCGGTCGCGAGAGCGAACTGATCCGCAGCGCGATTGAGTTTGACGATGTGGAAGTGGAGGAGGTGCTCACCCCCCGCGTCGACGTGGTGGCGGTGGCCGACGATATCTCGATGGAGGAACTGTCCAACGCCTTTGCAGAGAGCGGCTACTCCCGCCTCCCGGTCTACCATGAGACGATTGACAACATCATCGGCGTGGTACACGAGAAGGACTTTTACGCCGCCGTGCGCAGGGGCGAACCGAATATGGAGAATCTGGTCAGTTCGACCATGTACACCACCGGCTCCACCCAGATCAGCGAACTGCTGCGCCTGCTGCGGGAGCAGCAGCACCACCTGGCCGTCGTCGTCGACGAGTACGGCGGCACGGAGGGCATCGTCACGCTGGAGGATATCATTGAGGAACTGGTGGGCGAGATCTGGGACGAACACGACGAGGCCATTGAGGAGTTCCGCCAGCAGTCCAACGGCAGCTGGCTGGTATCCGGATCGGCCAACCTGAGCGACCTGTATGAGCAGCTGTCCATCCCCGAGGATGAGGAGATCGACTCCATCACCGTCAGCGGTATGGTGCAGGAGAAGACCAGCCGCCTGCCCAAGGTGGGCGACCATTTCACCATAGACCGGTACGAGGGCGTCGTCACCAAGACGGCCCACCGCCGCGTGCTGGAGGTCAGCCTGCGGGAGAGCGAGAAGCAGCCCGCCAAAAAGGACCGTGACCGCCGCGAGAGCCGCCCCCACACCGAATCTGCCAACAAATAAAAATGCCCCGCTGCTTACGCTTTGCCGTAAGCAGCGGTTTTTTGCGCGGTAAAGGGCGGCAGGGGGCCGGCTGAAACGCCGGCCCCCTGCCCGGAGGATATCTGGATCACAGACGAGCCAGCGCGTCGGCGGCCAGCATCTCGTCGATGGTCATCACACGGTTCTTATAGAAAGAAATAATCATGGCGGTTCTCCTTTCAAAAGAGGGCCTCTTACAGGCGGCTCAGCTCGCAGGCAACGATCATCTCGTCGATAGTCATCTCGCGGTTCTTCGGGTAGCAGACAATAAACATGGTACATTCTCCTTTCAGATCAAATGCTATATTCCGGGCGCTGTGCGCCCTGTGATTGGCAATGTCGGGAACCAAGGCTGCCGGCGCGCGGCCCGGCCCGCCGGGGGTGCGCCCTGTGCGGGGCGTTCCCTGCGGGCTGTTCCGCTCGCTTGGCATACTCCCATTATAGCTGGAATACTCCAAAAAGCGATTGCAATTTGCACAGGAACACTTGCATTTTGTGCCGAAACGCGGTAAGATTTTCTTAAAAAATCTGCAACAATTTGTTCTTAAGCCCAACAAGGAGGTACGCCATGCAGAGCAGACGCGGTTTCACCACCCCCTGGATGGAGGCGGAGTGGAAACAGACCGATGAACAAAGCCGCCATTTTGCCCCCCACTGCCATGACCGGCATGAGATCTACTGCTTCCTTACCGGCGCGGTGGATTTCCGGGTGGAGGGGGCGGCCTACACGCTGGAGCCGGGCAGCGTGCTGCTTTTGGAGCGCTCCCGCTTTCACAGCGCCAACACCCGGGCGGCGGACGGCAAGCCTTACGGGCGGCTGGTGCTCTATCTGGCGCCCGAACTGCTCCACCCGGACGAGACGATGCTGCTGGACCTGTTCCGTCGGCCCGAGATCCTCTACCCCGGCGCTTGGCAGAAGGGGATCGGCCAGCGGGCCGCCGCGCTGGAGCGGGCGGCCGCCGCGCCGGAGGCCACCCGAAATATTGCAGTTCGCACCGAAATGGTGGGACTTTTGTGTGATCTTTTTGCAATGTCAGACGGCGCGATAGGGGCGTCTGACGACCACTCCCAAATCAGGGAGGTGCTGGCCTACATCAACGCCAACCTCACCGAACCGCTGACGCTGGAAGGGCTGGCCGCCCGGTTTTACATGAGCCGCAACAGCCTGGCCCGCGCCTTCAAGCGGGCCACCGGCACCACCGTGCCGGATTATATCCTGTACAAGCGGATGGCGCTGGCCCGCATCCTGCTGCAGGCGGGGCATCCCCTGGGGGTGACGGCGCGGGAATGTGGCTACGCCGATTACTCAACCTTCTACCGCAGCTACCGCAAGGTGTTCGGCCAGAGGCCCAGCGAACCGCTGGAAAGCGCCGCCCCCGCCACCAATCTCGCCCCCGACCCCGAGGCTCTGTGACAAAACCGCCGCCCTCCCCTGCCGGGGGGAGGGCGGCGGAAAGTGTTTTGCCTGTTGATCCTGCCGGGAGGGCGCGTTACAGCTGTTCCAGGGCGGCGCGCAGTCGGCGCAGCGTCTCCTCCCGGCCCAGCATGGCGGCCAGGTCGGTGCCGCCGCCGGGGGTGCGGGTCTTGCCCGAGAGGGCCACCCCCAGCGGGTAGAGCAGCCAGCCGTTCTTCTTGCCAAGCTCCTCGGCCTTGGCCTTGCAGGCGTCGAAGATGGCGTCGCGGCCAAAATCGCTCTGGGCCTCCAGCAGCGGCAGCAGCGCGGCCAGCGCCTCCTTGGCGGACTCCGGCGTGGTTTTCTGCTTCTTGTTGCGGTACAGTTCCACATCGATGGGAAGCGGCGCGTCAAAGAAGTCCAGCTGGGGCGGAATATCCTCCAGCACCTCACAGCGGGGCTGCAGATTGGCGCAGAGCAGATCGCGGTCAATTTCCACATGAACGGTCCTGTCAATGAAAGGATCGGCCAGGCGGCGGAACTCCCCGGCGGGCAGCGCGCGGATATAGGCTGCGTTGATGGCCCGCAGCTTCAGCGGGTCAAAGATAGCGGGGGACTTGGAGATGCGCGCCGGGTCCCAATGGCGGATCATCTCATCCAGGGAGAAGATCTCCTCCTCCCCCACGGGCGCCCAGCCCAGCAGCAACAGGTAGTTCAGCACCGCCGCCGGCAGGTAGCCCTTCGCCACCAGGTCCTGGTAGCTGGCGTCGCCGTTGCGCTTGGAGAGCTTGCTGTGGGCATCCTTCATCACCGGCGGGCAGTGAATGTAGGCGGGCTTCTCCCACCCGAAGGCGTCGTACAGAAGATTGTATTTGGGCGTGCTGGAAAGATACTCGCTGCCGCGGATCACATGGGTGATGCCCATCAGGTGGTCGTCCACCACGTTGGCGAAGTTGTAGGTGGGCATACCGTCGCTCTTGATGAGGATCTGATCGTCCAGCTCGTCGGTGGAAACCTCAATGTGGCCGTAGACCAGATCATCGAAAGCCGCGACCTGCCCGGCGGGGATCTTCTGCCGGATCACATAGGGGGTCCCCGCAGCCAGCTTTTCGGCCACCTCGGCCTCGGTCAGGCGGCGGCAGCAGCCGTCATAGTGGCTCACCTGGCCGGCAGCCTCCTGCTCCCTGTGCAGGGCGTCCAGCCGCTCATTGGTGCAGAAGCAGTAGTATGCCTTGCCCGCCTTGACCAGCTGCTCGGCGTACTGCTTGAACATCCCCATGCGCTGGCTCTGGATATAGGGACCGACGGGGCCGCCGATGTCGGGGCCCTCGTCCCAGGTCAGGCCGGTGGCGCGCAGCGTGCCGTAGATAATATCGGTGGCGCCCTCCACCAGGCGGCCCTGGTCGGTATCCTCAATGCGGAGGATAAAAGAGCCGCCCGAGTGGCGGGCCTGCAGGTAGGTGTACAGCGCGGTGCGCAGATTCCCCACATGCATGTAACCGGTGGGCGAAGGCGCGAACCGGGTGCGTACTTGTTCAGACATAGCGATGACCCCTCTTTGGTAAAAGTTTCTGTATCCCAAAGTATACCCGCTTTGGGCGGGAGTGTCAAGGCGGCGCGGCGGCGGCAGATTCACGGCGGAACGGCTTGCAAAATCCCGCGCGGCCTGCTACAATACAATATAGCAGACAGCGGCTGTAATGCAGCTTACGGCCGTTCTTTTTTGGAGGGATTCTATGACCTGGCAACAGGCTGCGGCGCTGCCCTGCTACCAAGGCGGCGACCTGGGCGCGGTGTGGACCCCCGCGCAGACTACCTTTAAGCTGTGGGCGCCCACAGCGCAGAGCGTGACGGTGCAACTGTATGCCACAGGCACCGACGCGGATCCCGACGCCCAAAATCTGGGGAGCCGGGCGCTGGCCCCGGCGGGGGACGGCGTATGGAGCGTCGCCCTGCCGGGCGATTGGAACGGCGTCTATTACAGCTACCGCCTGACCTTTGCGGACGGCAAGAGCACCACGCTGGCAGACCCCTACGCCCGGGCGGCGGGGGCCAACGGCAAGCGGGGGATGGTCATCGACCTGGATGCCGCCGCGCCGGAGGGCTGGGCGCAGGATGCCCGCCCTTCCATCCCTGCCCATGCCCGCGCGGTGTGGGAGGTGCATGTGGCGGACTTCTCCGCCGACGAACACAGCGGGGTGCCGGTCGCCTGGCGGGGCAAATATATGGCCTTCACGCTGGCGGATACTACGCTGGATGGCGACGGCGTACACCCCACCTGCCTGAACTACCTCAAATCGCTGGGGATCACCCATGTGCAGCTTCAGCCCGTTTTTGACTACGCCACAGTGGACGAGACCCGCCCCGGCGGCTACAACTGGGGCTACGACCCCCTGAACTACAATGTGCCGGAGGGTAGCTACGCCACCGACCCCTACCACGGCGCGGTCCGGGTGCGGGAGTTCCGCTCTATGGTGCAGGCGCTGCACAAGGCGGGGCTGGGCGTGGTGATGGACGTGGTCTACAACCACACCTACCACACGGATTCCTGGCTGGAACGCTCGGTCCCCGGCTACTGGAACCGCCGCACGCCCGACGGCAGGGTGACAAACGGCTCCGGCTGCGGCTGTGACCTGGCCAGCGAGCGGACAATGGTGCGCAAATATATCGTGGATTCGGTGGTCTACTGGGCCAAGGAGTACCATATAGACGGCTTCCGCTTCGACCTGATGGCGCTGGAGGACGTGGGGACGATGAACGCCGTCCGCGCCGCCCTGGACGCCCTGCCCGGCGGGCGGGAACTCCTGCTGTACGGCGAACCCTGGACCGGCGGCGGCACCTGCCTGGACCCCGGAGCGCGCCAGGCCGATAAGGGCGCGCTGCACGAACTGGACAGCCGCATCGGCTTTTTCTGCGACAATACCCGCGACGCCATCAAGGGCGGCGTTTTCAATGCCGAGGACGCCGGGTATGTGAACGGCGCGCCGGACGCGGGCTACAGGCTGCTCCACGCGCTGGGCGCCTGGCAGGATGGCCAAGGCGGTTTCACCCCCAAGGCGGCGGGGCAGGTGGTGCAGTATGTCTCGGTCCACGACAATTTCACCCTCTGGGATAAGCTGCGAGCGGTGGCCCGCCGCCCCTGGGACTACGATGCGCCCGACGCGGACATTCTGGACCAAAACCGGATGGCGGCGGCCATCTATATGACGGTGCAGGGCCTGCCCTTTATGCAGGCGGGGGAGGAGTTTGCCCGCACCAAGCAGGGTGATGGCAATAGCTACAAAGGCCCCTTGGCGCGGAACCGACTGGATTGGCGGCGCGCCCACCGACCGGAATTCGCCGCCCTGACGGCCTTCTACCGGGGGCTGCTGGCGATCCGGCGGGCTTATCCGGCGCTGTCCGGCGCGGCGGGGGAGCCTGCGCCCTTTGTGCAGGCGCTGCCCGGCTGGCTGCTGGGCTTTGTGGTGGAAAACCAGGACCGCCCCGGCCGCAGCGGCGAACTGGCGGTCTACTATAACCCCGAGCGTACCCGCCAATGGATCACCCTGCCGGGGGGGCGCTGGCGGATGCTCTGTGATGGGCGGCATGCCGGGGCGGAACCCGCCGACCCGGCTTACAGCGGCTCACTGGAACTGCGCCCCGTCAGCGTGACCATCCTGGTGGCGGAATGACCCGCCCTCCTGCGGAAAAAACGGCATAAAACAAGGCAAAAATTCCCCCGGGTCCTTTGGACGTAGGAACGTGCAAAGAACCCGGGGGAAATTGATTTTCCGGCGGCGCGGGGGATCAGAAGTTGTCCAGCAGGGTCTTGTAGAACTCAGAGTAATCGCTGCGCCCGGCGTTGGTGAAGTCGATCGCCTCACGGGGGTGGCGGTTCAGCAGGCCTGTGAACATATACTGCAGGTCGTAGCCCCACACCACGCCCTGCTCCCGCAGCGGGAGCATATGGTTTTCAATGAAGCCCAGCAGCGGGTACAGGTTGTACTTGGGATTCTTCAGGAAGCCCAGAAGCAGTTCCATGGCGCAGTTGCCCGCGCCGCGGCCCATGCCCTGCACCGTCGCATCCAGGTAGGAGACGCCGTAGGACAGCGTCTCAATGGTGTTGGCGAAGGCCAGGTTCTGGTTGTTGTGGCCGTGGAAGCCGATGCTTTTCCCCGTGCCTTCCACGGCGGCCAGGTAGGTTTTGGCCAGCGTGGAAGAATTCTCAGGGTAGAGCGAGCCGTAGCTGTCCACCAGGTAGATGGCGTCCACGCTGGAGGCGGTCAGCATATGCAGCGCCTGATGCACCTGGTCCGTGTTGGTCTGGGAGATTGCCATAATGTTGCAGGTGGTCTCGTAGCCGAGGCGGTGCAGATACTCGACCATCTCTATGGCGGTGGGAATCTGGTGGATGTAGCAGGCCACCCGGACCATATCGATGACACTTTCCTGCTTGGGAAGGAAATCCGTCTTGTAATCGCAGCGGCCCACGTCCGCCATGACGGCGATCTTCATGTCGGAGACGTTGTCGCCCACGATGGAACGGATATCCGCCTCGTCACAGAACTTCCAGCGGCCGAAATCGCTGGTTTTGAACATGTTCTTGCTGGCCTTGTAGCCAAACTCCATATAGTCAACGCCGCACTTGATGTTCGTTTTATACAGTTCGGAAACGAATTCGTCGGTAAAACGGAAATTGTTGCAGAGACCGCCGTCCCTGAGCGTAGCATCCAACACCTTAACGTCGTTTCTGACTTCCATCAGATTGCCTTTTCTTGAGGCCATGGTATCTTCCTCCTGAGATGATTTTTTAGAGTCCCAACATTATAGCACATTAAAGCGCTAAAGCGCAACCCCCAACAAAGAGAAAGATGTAAAAAGAGGGAACCTCTGCATTGATCCGGTGCGCAGGGCGCCGCAGCGAGCCGTTTTGGTGTGCAGCCGCCGCGCAGCGGCCGGCAAGATGCGTGCCAAGCTCCGCAGGGCGGGATGGATTCAAAGGGTCTCAAGAGAGAAGAAGCCCCCGGGATCGCACTCTGCCGTGCCTCACAGGCGGGCATGCAGGCGATGCCCGTGGGGCGGCTGGGCTCCGTCGGCGGGAAGATGGCGGAAAAACTGCAGCGCAAAGGGCAGAGAGATGAGGGCCGAGAGGATATCGGCGGCGGGCTGGGCCAGTTCGATGCCGATCAGCCCCCAGAGATGGGCGAAGAGGAAGAGGATGGGCAGGAAGCAGGCCCCGCTGCGCAGCGTTGCCACAAAGGTGGCCCGCCCCGCCAGGCCGATACTCTGGAACAGCATATTGATGCAGGACGACACCGGGATGAACAGTAGCGCCACACACTGCGCCCGCATGGCGGGTACACCCACGGCGATGACCTCCGGATCATCCCGCATCAGCCGCACCACCGGCTCCGCAAAGAAAAAGCCCGCGATGCCCAGCACGCACATCAGCGCCCCGCCGAACCCCAGCGTGAAATAGAACCCCTTGCGCACGCGGGAGTAGACCTTGGCGCCGTAGTTGAACCCCGAGACCGGCTGGAACCCCTGCCCGATCCCCAGACCCACGCAGAACAAAAAGTTGCACACGCGGGCAACAATGCTCATCGCCGCCACGGCGGCGTCGCCGTACAGCTTGGCCTGCCAGTTCAGCGCCATCGTCGAGACGCTTCCCAGCCCCTGCCGGGCCAGGCTGGGAAGGCCGGTGAGCAGGATGTTCCCCACATCCCGCAGGTCGCGGCTGATATCCCGGGGCGAGAACCCGGTCTGGGTCTTGCCCCGGGCAAACTGGCTGAACAGGATCGCCGCGCCCACATACTGCGAGACCATGGTGGAGATGCCTGCCCCCTCGATTCCCATGCCGAAGCCGAAGATAAGTAGCGCGTCGCCAAAAATGTTCAGCACACTGCCCGAGACCAGCCCCACCATGGCGAAGGCGGCGTGGCCCTCATACCGCAGGATGTTGTTCATCACACAGCTGGTGGCCATGGCCGGGGCGGCCAGCAGCACGCAGGCGGCGTAACTGCGGGCGTAGGGCAGAATGGTGGCGGTGGAGCCCAGCAGCAGGCACAGCGGGTCAAGAAGCGCCAGCCCCGCCGCCGTGATGCCGGCTCCCATAAGCAGAGAGAGATAAAAGCTGGTGGCGGAAAAATTGCGCGCCCGCGCCACATTTTTTGCGCCAAGCTGGCGGCTGATGTTGCTGCCGGCGCCATGCCCGAACATGAACCCCACCGCCTGGATGATCGCCATCAGCCCAAACACCACGCCGGTGGCCCCCGACGCGCTGGTGCCGATGCGCCCCACAAACCAGGTATCGACAATGTTGTAAATGTTTGTGACCAACATGCTGACGGTGGTGGGAAGCCCCAACTCCAGGATCAGCGAGGGTACCGGCTGGCGGGTCATTTTTTCATACTGGGTAGAGTATTCCACGGTGGATCGACTTCCTTTTACTTATTACTTATAAAAATGGAATGGCAGGGAACCCGCCCGGGCAGCCAAAGCCCGCGATGCCAACGGCATCGCGGGCCTGGTGCGGTTTATCCTCGGGTGCCTTCGATGCTGGAATCGGTGCTGTAACCCTGCAGATCGGTGGGGGTCAGGCTGGAGAGCCAGCCCTCATGCTCGGCGTTCCACTGATCCCAGGCTGCCTGGCTGCGGATGGCGGTGCCGGTCTCGTAAGCGTCATCCCAGGGGTTGGCCGGATCGGGGTCGGTGGGGTCCCAGCCGCGCTTTTCCTCATCGGCGGGGTCGGTATAGATGGTACCCGGTTTGCCCATGGGGCCGGGGTCCTCCGCCAGATCGTAGATCACCACCGGCGTGCCGATGGGGCAGTTATCGTAGATCCATTTCACATCCGCCACCGCCAGCCGGATGCAGCCCAGGCTGGCCAGGGTCCCCAGCTGGTTGAACTGGTCGTACTCCAGATCGTCCTTGTGCTGGCTGTAATAGGGGACGCTGTGGAACAGGTAGGAATCCCAAATGCGGGTGGCGTACTGGCCGTAGCAGGGGCCGGCCAGTAGCCGCCAATCATAGCTGACGGGGGTGAACCAGTAGCCGGTGGGGGTATCCTCCCCGCCGCTGCACACCATGGCCATGAAGGGAACGGTGTACTGGTTGTTCTCATCGGTAACGTAGACCGTCAAGGTGGAAGCCGCCCGGTTGACCGCGATCAGATAGGGGTAGCCCTCGGTGGCGTCCAGCGTCAGTTCAAAATCGGCGTAATAGGGATCGGCGGCCAGGCGCTCCATCAGTGCGCGGCCCGCCTCGTTCCAGGTGGCCGGGTCGGTGATCTGGGGCGGGTCCTTGGTAGCGTTGCTGCCGGCGGTGGCCATCACCTCGGCGATGCGCTCCTCCGCCGGGTCGGGGGTGTCCTCCTGCGGGGGTTCGGGGCTGGGCGTAGGCTCCACATAGGTGGTGCCGCTGCTGTGGGACAGCGGCACGCCATCCGCCTCGGCGCCGGCGGGGGCGCTCCACAGTTTCCAGGCGACGGCGGCGGTCACGGCGATCATCGCCAGGCAGGCCGCCAGGCAGACCGCCAGCCGCCGGCGGACCAGCTGCTGCTGTCGTTTGCTTTGTCTGGGCATACAGTACCTCCCAACAGATTGGATGCGTTGTTAGCGTGCGCGGGGGACGGCGCCATATTCGGCGGCGACAAACTTTTCCAGCGCGGCAAAGCTGCGGCGCACCTTTTCGGTATCGATGCAGTAGGCTATGCGGAAGTAGCCGGGGCAGCCGAAGCTGTCGCCGGGAACCAGGGCCAGGTCGTAGCGCTTGGCTTTCTCGCAGAAGGCGACGGAGTCCGGCTCCAGCGCCTTGGGGAAGATGTAGAAGGTGCCGCCCGGCTTGACGACGGTGAAGCCCAGCCGCCGCAGTTCGGCGTAAATCAGCTCCATGTTGGTCCGGTAGACGCTCAGGTCGCTGGTTTCGTCCAGGCACTCCATCACCGCCAACTGCATCAGCGAGGCGGGGCAGTTGTGGCCGGTGCCGCGGCTGATCTGGCCGCACATCGGCACAATCAGCGCCGCGCCCTCGCACCGGGGGCTGGCGGCCAGGTAACCGATGCGCTCCCCGGGCAGGCTCAGGCTTTTGGAGAAGGAGTAGCAGGTGATGGTATCGTCGTAGAACTTGGCCGGGTAGGGGGCGGCCTCGCCGCCGTAGACGATCTCCCGGTAGGGCTCGTCGGAGATCAGGAAGATGTGATGGCCGAACTTGGCCGAGGCCTCACGGAGCAGCCCGGCCAGCCGGGTCAGCGTCTCGGCGCTGTAGGAGGCGCCGGAGGGGTTGTTAGGGGTGTTGATGAGGACGGCGGCGGTATCCTCGTCCAGCAGGGCCGCCGCGGCGTCAAAGTCGATCTGGAAATCCTCACACCGGGGCGGCACCACGGTCAGCGTCAGGCCCGCGCCCTCCACATAGGGCTTGTATTCGGGGAAGTAGGGGGCGAAGGTGAGCACCTTCTGCCCCGGCACCGCCACGCAGCGCAGCGCGTGGGCCAGCGAGCCCGCCGCACCGGTGGTCATGAAGATGTGGTCCTGGGTGTAGCCCATGCCGAAACGGCGGTTCAGGCTTTCCGCCACGGCGGCGCGCACCTGGGGCAGCGTCAGGCTGGGGCTGTAACCGTGGAGGGCCACGGGGGCCTCCTCCGCCAGCAGCCGCTGACAGACGGCGGTGAAATGAGCCGGGCAGGGGACCGACGGATTGCCGAGGGAGTAGTCAAAGACGTTCTCATACCCGATCTCGTTGCCGCGGGCGGTGCTCCACTCAGATAGCTGGCGGATCACCGACTTGCCCTGCAACATATTTATGTACTGCTGTGCGATCATAATTCCTCACCTCAAAATAATTGTTTCCAGTTCGCTGGGATCGGCGGCCAGATACTCCGCCCCCGCCCCGGCCAGTTCAGCCCGGGTGCGGAAACCCCACAGCACGCCGCAGCAGGGCAGCCCGGCGTTGTGGGCGGTCTGTACGTCCACGTCGCTGTCCCCCACATAGAGGGTGGCGGCGGGGTCGGCACACAGATCAGCCAAAAGGGCGCGGGTGCCATCCGGCGCGGGCTTGATGAGGGTGCCGGGGCGCGCGCCGCGGACGGCGTCGAAGAGAGCAATGTCGAAATAGTCCGCGACTACCTCCCGCGCCAGCGGGTCCGCCTTGTTGGAGAGCACCGCCAGCCGGACGCCGGCGGCCCGCAGCCGGGCCAGCAGCCCTGGCATGCCGGGGTAGGGGGCGGTTTTATCCCGCAGGTGGGCGCCGTAGTCGGCCTGAAACTCCGCCAGAGCGGCGGCCAGCGTGGCCTCGTCCCGGCAGGGGGCGGGGGTGAACCGCTCCACTAATTTTGGGATGCCGTTGCCGACGAAATATTTGTAGCTATCCACTGGATGCTGCGGCCACCCGTGGGCCGCGCAGACGCGGTTGCCCGCATCCGCCAGGTCGTCTATAGTGTTCAGTAGCGTACCGTCCAGATCAAATAAGACGGTTTGAAACATGGTATTCATCACCTTCTATCTTCCCATTATAGACCGGTTTTGAAAAAAGAGCAACCTAAGAATCGTATGCCGCCCCAGAAAATAAAAATGGGTAGTGCCAAACGCGGCGTTTTGTGTTATGATGGGAAGGTACCCTAAGGAGGAATTTGTATGGAATACTTTTTGGAAATGCTGAAAGCCATCGCTTACGGCATTATCGAGGGCATTACCGAGTGGCTGCCCATCTCCAGCACCGGCCACATGATCCTGGCCGAGCAGGTGCTGCAGTTCGGCTTCAGCGATGAATTTATGGAGATGTTCCGCGTGGTCATCCAGCTGGGGGCCATACTGGCGGTGGTGCTGCTCTATTTCCGCAAGCTGTGGCCCTTCTGTGCCGATAATGGCCGGGATTCCGGCGCGGCCAGGCATCTGCGCTGGCCGGTGGTGCGGCTGTGGTGCAAGATCATCGTGGGCTGTCTGCCTGCCGCCGTGTTGGGCCTACTGCTGGATGATTGGCTGGACGCCCATCTGTACAATAGCGTGGTGGTGGCGGTCATGCTCATCGTCTACGGTGTCGCCTTTATCCTGCTGGAGCGCCGCCCCCGGGTGCCAAGGACTACCAAACTCAGCCGCATCACCTATAAGCAGGCGCTCATCATCGGCTTCTGGCAGGTGTTGGCCATGATCCCCGGCACCTCCCGCAGCGGCGCGACCATTGTGGGCGGCATGCTCTGCGGCATGAGCCGCCCCTGCGCCTCGCAGTTTACCTTCTTCCTGGCCATCCCGGTCATGGCGGGGGCTTCGGCCCTCAAGCTGGTCAAGTTTGTGGCGGGGGGCAATGTTTTCACGGTGGCCGAGGTGTCGGTGCTGGCACTGGGCTGCCTGGTGGCCTTTGCGGTCTCCATCTTGGCCATCCGTTTCCTGATGGACTATGTGAAGAAACATACCTTCACCGCCTTCGGCTGGTACCGCATCGCGCTGGGCGCCCTGGTACTGGGGGTCTGGGCGGTCCAAAACTTTGTGCTGGCGTAACATAAAAAAACTGCATGGCATCTGCCGCGCTCTGGCTGGGGGTGGCGGACGCTTTTTGTATCCGCCCCCGGCGGGGGCCAATACTCACAGACAGTGAACTACAGGAGGTCTGCCGATGAACGACTGGTTGAATCGCGTTCCCCGCACCATGAGGGATTGGCTCACCCTGGCCGCCGGGGTGGCGCTGGTGGTGCTGGGAATCTTCATGCTGCCCCGGCTGCTGGCGGGGGCGGGCGTGCTGCTGGGCATCCTGACCCCCTTTGCCTGGGGCCTGGTGCTGGCCTACGCGCTGGATATCCCCACCCGCTTCCTGGCCGAAAAACTCTGCCGCGGCAGGCGGATGCCGGCGATCCTGCTCAGCTATCTGCTGCTGTTCGGGGCGGTGGTGGTGCTGCTGGCGCTGGTGGTGCCGCAGCTGGCGCAGAGCGTTACCTCCTTTGCGGGCCGTGTGCCGGACTATATCGGCAGCCTGCGCGACCTGCTGGCCTGGGTGCAGGGGACTTTCGGCATCAACACCGCCCGGGTGGAGGCGCTGATCGCGGATTCCGGCGCCATGCTGGAGCAGCTGCTGGGCGGCGTGCTGGGCAGCGCGCCCGAACTGGCCGGGGCAGCCGCCGGGGTGGCGGGCGGCGCCATGAACGGCTTTGTCTCGCTGGCGGTGAGCATCTACCTGCTGGCCGGGAAGGAGAATCTGCTTCACGGCGCGCGCCTGGCGCTGCGGGCCGCCCTGCCGCCCCGGGCGGCGGGCGGCGTTTTCTCCGTCTGCACCATGGCGAACAGGACCTTCGGCAGCTACATCGGCGGCCAGCTGTTGGACGCCCTGCTGGTGGGGGCCGAGACCTTTGTGCTGATGGCGGTGCTGGGGCTGGACTACGCCCCTCTCATCGCGGTGCTGGTGGGGGTGACGAACATTATCCCGGTGCTGGGACCCTTCATTGGGGCGGCGCCGGGGGCGTTGCTTCTGCTGCTGGAATCCCCCCTGCAGGCCGTCGAGTTTATCATCATTATCGTGGTGGTCCAGCAGGTCGACGGCAATTTCATCGCCCCCCGCATCCTGGGCGGCGCGATCGGCCTGTCTGGCCTGGGGGTGCTGCTGGCGATCATTGTGGGCGGGGATCTGTTCGGCATCCCCGGCATGATCGTCGGCGTTCCGGCGCTGGCGGTGGCGATGAATCTGCTCCGGCAGGCCGTCGGCGCGGGCCTGCACGCCCGCGGGATCGAGGACGAAGGGGAAACGTAGCGGCGGCGGGCAATCAAATGCCGCCGTAGCAGCCCGCCGCCAAACCCGCCCTGCGGGCTGCCGGCGCCCCATACAAGACCGAGCGCCCGGCCAGGAAGGCCGGGCGCTCTGCGCGCGATCTAAAAAAAGGAAGAATGGCTGAAAGTGATTTCCCGTCACCGCTGCGGGTTCAGGATGGTGCGCCAGTCCAAGTCGCCGTGCTCCAGACCGTGGATCAGCACCTCGGCGGTGGCAATGTTGGTGGCGACGGGAATGTTGTGGACATCGCAGATGCGCAGCAGGTTCATATCGTTGGGTTCGGTGGGTTTGGCCGCGATGGGATCGCGGAAGAAGAGCAGTATGTCCACTTCGTCGCAGGCGATGCGGGCCACGATCTGCTGGTCGCCGCCGTGGCCGCCCGGCATGAAGCGCTGGATAGGCAGGCCGGTAGCCTCGGACACCAGGCGGCCGGTGGTGCCGGTGGCGATGAGATGGTGGTCCATCAAGATCTGGCGGTAGGCGGTACAAAATTGAATCATCAGTTCCTTCTTGCTGTCGTGTGCAGTCAATGCAATCGTCATTACCCGATCCCGCCTTTCCAGTCTATGTTCCGCGCTGATTTTGGGCGCTTCGGCAGCGCCCTACCAGAGTGTAAGCGGTACCCGTGTACCGCAGATTCGTTTTGCCATCGCCGCGCCCGCCGCCGCGGCGGCGCAGTGGGAGTCCAAGGCGGTCCCGGCGGCGGCCGCCTGCTGCAGTTCCCGGCTTTCGGGGATCACTGCCAGCAGTTGCACGCCCACCGTGTCGATACACTCATCCAAATCGAACACGGGGGCCTGCCTGCCAAAGCTGCCCTTGGTCACGCGGTTCAGCACCAGCCGCACCGCGCTCTGCCGCCGGGTGCCATCCAGCAGCCGGTCAGCCACAATGCGCCCATCGCGCAGTGCCACCGGGTCGGGGGTCAGCACGATCAGCGCCCGCTCCGCCGTCTGGGCGGCGGCCAAAAAGGGTGCGCCCACGCCGGCGGCGGTATCTAAGAGGAGGTAGTCAAAAAAGGGACGCATCGCCGCGATGAGCCGCGCCAGCGGCGCGGCGGCCACCTCGCCGCCGTCATAGGGGGCGCTGATGACCGAAAGCCCCGCGTACAGCGGGCTTTCCACGATGGCTTTCTCCCCCTCGCAGCGGCCGCAGAGTACATCCTCAATATCGTAGACGGTGTGCCCGTAGACGCCGGCGATAATATCCACACTGCGCAGACCGGAGTCCAGCTCGACAAGCAGCACCTTTTTACCCTGGGCCGCCAGCTGGGCGCCCAGCAGTACCGAGACGGTGCTTTTGCCGGTGCCGCCTTTGCCGGAGCAAAGCATGATGACTTCTGCGTTCACGATATCCCTCCGGGAACCATCGGGAGGTAGCCTCCCGGAAATATCCCGTATATATTTTAACACACAATCCGATTTACGGCAACTGGCTAATTGCAACAAAAATAACAAAAATTTTTGACGTATGGCCGCCACAAACAGCACCTACTGGGATCACCAAAGCGGGGTGGCCGCGCAGTAATCCAGCACGCTGCGCAGCACCGGCGCGGCGTTGCTGCCGCCGCCGCCCAGTTCCAGCACCACCGCCACCGCGATCCGCGGCGCATCCGCCGGCGCATAGCCGATGAGCACCGAGTTGGTGTAATGCCCGCCGCCGGGCAGCACCTCGGGCCGCTGGGGGCTGCCGGTCTTGGCGGCGCAGGGGATGGGGGATTCCCGCAGAACCCGCAGGCTTTGGGCCATCAGGGTCATCCCCTCGCGGATGGGGGCAAAGACCGCCTCCCCGCCCGGTACGCTGGTGCTGCTCTGGGGCCAACTCCAGACGGTGCGGCCCTCGGAATCCACCGCATGGTCGGCAAAATGGAGGGCGGGGCGCACCCCGCCGTTGGCGAGGGCGGCGGCGTAGGCCGCCAGCTGCAGCGGCGTGACCGCCGTGTTGCCCTGGCCGATGGCCGCCTGCAGGGTCAGGCCGTTTTGGTAGTTGGCATCGGTGGACCAGGTCAGGCGGCCATCCGCCTGGGGCAGTTCCACACCGGTGTCCGCCGCCAGGCCCAGGGCCTGGGCCATCGCGCTGAAGGCGTCCACCCCTAGCCGCCTGCCCACATCGTAAAAGTAGATGTTGCAGCTATGCTCCAGCGCGGTGGCCAGCGCCACCGGCCCGGCATGCCCGTATTGCAGGCAGTGGGGCTGGTACCCAGCGTAAAAGGTGTAGGTGCCGCCGCAGTAGACCGTCTCGGTCGGAGAGAAGCCCGCCGAGAGCGCCGCCGCCGCCACCGCCGGCTTGAAGGCGGAACCGGGTGCGTACAGCCCCTGGCAGACCCGGTCCAGCAGGGGAGCGCTTCCGTCCGCCGCCAGATCGGCGTAGGCGCTGCGGTAGAGGTTCAGGTCGTAGCCCGGCCAATTGGCCGCCGCCAGGATGCCGCCGGTCTGCACATCCACCACCACGGCGGCCCCCGCTGCGGCCTCCCGGCCCAGGCCGGTCCCCCGGGTGGCGCGCAGCGTCTCGATCTGGGTGCGCAGCGCCTCCTGCACGGCCCGCTGCAGCCCGGCGTCCAGCGTCAGCACAAGGTCGGCCCCCGGCTGGGGCAGGTCAATCCCGGTGACGGTGCGGGTGCCGTCCCGCTTGGCGGCGACAGTCAGCGCACCGTCCCGGCCCCGTAGCAGATCCTCGTAGGCGGCCTCCAGGCCGGATTGGCCCACCTCGGCGTTCATCGCCACGCCGCTGCCCCGCAGGGCGGGCCACTGCTCGGCGGTGATCGGCCCGGTGAAGCCCAGCGCATGGGGCAGCAGGGAGCCGTCCGGCCAGCTGCGCTCCCCCCGGGGGACTAAGCGCACCGCGCCGCTTTGCAGTAGCCCCGCTTGGGCCAGGGCGGCGCACTCCATGGCGCTGATCCCCTGGGCTGCTGGCAGCTCCCCCGCCGAGACGGCAGAACAAAAGGCGGCAAGCTGTGTTTCCACATCCTTGCCGCCTGTGATGGCCTGCACTGTTTTGCACGTCTCTTCCAAGTCGGTACCCGGCGGAGCCGGCGTCACCAGATAAAGGTCGTATACCGTTTCATCCCGCGCCAGCACCTCGCCGTTCCGGTCTGTGATGCTCCCCCGCGCGGCGTGCTGCGGCACGGTGTACACGGTGGTGGAGGCGGCCGCCGCCTTGGCGGCGTACTCGTCCGCCAGCAGGAACTGCAGCTGGGCCAACCGCGCCAGAAACAGCGTGAAGACCAGGCAGCAAAGCACCGTCAGGACCGCCACCCGCCGCCGCCCGGTGCGGCGAGGATCGTGCTTCTTCATGCCGCCGCCCCCTTCCCAGGATCCCGTGCCCCGCAGGGGGCGCTCACCGTTAGTATACGCCGTTTTTCGCCCTTCGGCAACTGTTTTTTTCAGCGCTGGACAAAATAGAGCAGATCCCCCATGTCGGCGGTGTCCTCCAGGACGGCGTGGGCGGTCAGGCCGTCGCTGTCCGCCGCCGGCGCCTCGGCCAGTCGGCCCAGCCAATGCCCGCCGGGGGTCATCACCACGTCGCCCGCTGCCAGGCCGCTGTGGATGGGCAGGCCGGTCAGCCGCGCGCCCTTCAGCAGGCCCAGCGCTTCCCCCACCAGCCCGGCGGGCGTACCCCGCTGAACGGTCAGCAGGCCGCGGCTTGCCGCCGTAACCTCCCCGGCGTAGCGGCCGTAGCGGTCCAGCACCGCCGCGCCGGGCTCGCCCTCCCCGGCCAGCAGGAGGCCGCCCGGCCAGCGGGCCACCGTTTGGGCGGGCTGCCAGCTGCCCTCCGTCCGCTCGCTGCCCAGCAGGGTGCGCATCGCCTTGTTTTCCTGGGCCATGCCGGCGGTCTGGGCCAGCTGGGCATGCAGGGCGGCGTTGTCTGCCTCCAGGGCTGCAAGGCGGGCGGCGTAATGTCCGGCCAGCAGGGCGTCCGCCCCGCGAACCAGCCAGGGCAGGCCCAGCCAGAGGGCGACCAGCGCGGCGGCCAGCAGTCCACAGCGCCACCGCCACCGTGGCCGCCGCGGCGAAAAAACCAGACTTTGCCCCATGCCGATCACCTCCTACCTACCTTATGCCTTGCGCGGCGGCGATAGACTCTGGTATAATAACCGCAAAGCGGTTATTTGCTTATGCGCAACGCTTTGCCGTTTTGGCTGCGCCAGCCCGGCAAAGCTTCTGATGCGCAATTATACCATTTTGCTGACGCTTCATGGTATAATAAACTGAATACGCAGGAAGGGGCTGGGAATCATGAAACTGCTGCTGTTGGATATCGACGGCACGCTGCGGCCGGAGGGCTGC
>CAZIVF010000002.1:0-53695 GCA_964542725.1 uncultured Subdoligranulum sp.
AGACGGTGATCTTGGCAATCAGGCGCTTAACCAGCGTTTCGTCAAATTCCGTGAGGAATATCCCTTTGTCTGTTTTTCAAAGCTGACCAACCGCAGTATCCTCGCTACCATGAACAAATTCCAAACGAATTACCTGAGAGACGGCTATCGGCTTTATGAATACATAGAAAACAACATCCTCCAAACAAGGAAACTGAACCGCTTTCTGAATACGGATTACCTTTGCTCAGAGAAAGTGAACGGAAAGATCGAATATTTCTTCCCTATAGAAAAGCTGAAAAATTTGCTCAAAGAGCGGCACGGAAAATAGGCGGGGCAGCTTTCGCCTGCCATAGCGGCGTTTTACATTGTGCAGCCATGCAAAAAAAACAATTTACAAAATACGGCGGGGCCTTTATAATAGACAGCGGACGGAACTGTTCCCGGCGGCTTAGAGAGCGCGCCGCCGGGGATCCTGTTTTAGACCAGAGACAGCGCTGTGCAAGGAGACTGAAAATGGAAAAATCGACTGTGTATTTTACGGATTTCCGCTGCCCGGTGGGTACAAGCCAGCTGGATAAGCTCAAGCGCCTGTGCCTTGCGGCGGGCATCAGAGGCATTGACATGGACGGCAAATTCGTCGCCATCAAGATGCATTTCGGCGAGTTGGGCAACCTGGCTTTTCTGCGGCCCAACTACGCCAAGGTGGTGGCGGATCTGTGCAAAGAGCAGGGCGGCCTGCCGTTCCTGACGGACTGCAACACCCTGTATCCGGGCAGCCGCAAGAACGCGCTGGAGCACATGGACTGCGCGAACCTCAACGGCTTCAACACGGTGACGACCGGCTGCCAGATCATTATCGGCGACGGCCTGCGCGGCACCGATGAGTTGGAGGTTCCCGTAGTGAACGGCGAGTATTGCCGCACCGCCAAGATCGGTCGTGCCATCATGGATGCTGACGTCTTTATCAGTCTGACCCACTTTAAGGGGCATGAGTCCACCGGCTTCGGCGGCGCGGTCAAGAACATCGGCATGGGCTGCGGCAGCCGCGCCGGCAAGATGGAGCAGCACACCAGCGGCAAGCCCGCCATCAACGCGGACCGCTGCCGCGGCTGCCACCGCTGCGCCAGCGAGTGCGGCAGCGATGCCATCACCTATGTGGGTGGCAAGGCTGTGATCGACTACGATCTTTGCAAGGGCTGCGGCCGCTGCATCGGCGCGTGCAGCTTTGACGCTGTGTACAATCCCAACGACTGCGCCAACGAACTTCTGGACCGCAAAATGGCGGAGTACGCCCAAGCGGTCTGCTATGGGCGGCCCTGCTTCCACATTGCTCTGGTGCAGGATATCAGCCCCAACTGTGACTGTCACGGTGAGAACGACTCCCCCATTCTGCCGGACATCGGCATGTTCGCCAGCTTTGACCCGGTGGCGCTGGATCAAGCCTGCGCTGACGCCTGCCTGAACGCCAAGCCCCTGCCCAACAGCCAGCTGGGCGAGCATCTGGCCACCCCGGGCTGGAAGCTCTACCACGACCACTTCAAGGATTCCAACCCCAACATCGAGTGGAAGGCCACCTTGGAGCAGGCGGAGAAGATCGGCCTGGGTACCCGCCAATATGAATTGAAGCGCGTGGGGCCGACGACGCGTGTGAGCAAAGGCTGACACCCGCGGCGGGTTGTGATGGTCAGCCGCGCCGCCCTGGGGAGCGCAGCAAGGTCTGCGATTGGCGTCAGCGGCGCCTCTTCCCTTCCACAGGAGCGGGCAGCATCTCGGAGCCGGGCACTCCGGGATGTTCCCCTCCCGGCGGGGAATTTTCCTTTGTTCAAACTCTTTTCCCTCCTTGTTCACGATTTTCCAACATTTCTGTGCGATAATAGTTTGCGAAATTGTAAATTAAGGTGGTTGTTTATCATGAAAGCTTGGTTCCAGCGCTTTATGTCCGGCCGGTATGGGTACGATCAGCTTGGCCGGTTTCTCTGCTTTTTCGCCATGGCCTGCCTGCTGTTGGGGCTGTTTGCCAACGGGCTTCTCAACGGTGTGTTCTACTGGGTGGGGCTGGCCGTTCTGGTCTGGGCCTATTTTCGCATGTTCAGCCGCAACACCCGCAAGCGCTACGCCGAAAATCAGAAATATTTACAGCTGATGCGCCCCGTGAACGCCCGGTTCGCTAAGTGGAAGCTGCGCTTTGACCAGCGCAAGGTTTACCGGTACTACCGCTGCCCCCACTGCCACCAGGAACTGCGGGTGCCGCGCGGGCGGGGACGTATCTCCATCAGCTGCCCCAAATGCGGCACCACTTTTATCAAAAAGAGTTGACGAACCATGTTCGGGTATGTTACCATTTTCCGTAAGGAGTTGGATGACGCGGCGCTGGACTGCTACCAGAGTTATTACTGCGGCCTGTGCGAAGCGTTGGGCCGCCGCTACGGCGTGGCCGGCCGGCTTACCCTGAGCTACGATATGGCCTTTGCGGCGATGCTGCTCACCGCGCTGTATGAGCCGGACACCGCATTGACCCAGGGGCGCTGCCTGCCCCACCCGATGCGGGCTAAGCCCCGCGCCGCCAACGAATTTTTGGACTATGCGGCGGATATGACCATCGCGCTGGCATACTATAATTGTATGGACGATTGGCAGGACGACCATCACCGGCGCAGCCTGTGGCAGGCCCAAAAGCTGGAGCGGTTCCTGCCGGAGATTCGTCGCCGGTGGCCCCGCCAGTGCGCCGCCATCGATACCCAGCTGGCTGCCCTGAACGAATTGGAGGGCGCGGGCAGCCACGATCTGGACGCGCTGTGCGGCGCTTTCGGCGCGCTGTTGGGCGCGGTGTTCGCCTGCCGTGACGATGTTTGGCGCCCCCTGCTGGAAGGGATGGGCCGGGGTTTGGGGGGCTTCATCTACCTGATGGACGCCTACGATGATCTGGACAGGGATCGCCGCCATGGGCGCTACAACGCGCTGGCCGCACTGGCCGGGGCGCTGCCCAAGGAGGAATACGAAACGCGTTGCCATGAACTTTTGACCCAGCAGATGGGCCTCTGCGCGCAGCAGTTTGAGCTGCTGCCTATCTTGAAGGACACCAACGAGGGCAAACTGCTGTACAACACAATCTATGCCGGCGTGTGGTGCAAATACGCGCTGGTAAAGCGATACAGGGAGGGGCGGAAAAAATGACTGATCCGTACAGCGTGCTGGGGATCTCCCCCGACGCCGACGAGGACACCATCAAAAAAGCCTACCGCCAAAAGTGTAAGCAGTACCATCCCGACCTGCACCCCAACGACGCCGCCGCCGAGGAGAAATTCAAGGAAGTACAGGCCGCCTACAGTGAGATACAGAACCGCAAGAACGGCGGCCAAACTGCCCAGGGCGGCTACCAGGGCTACGGGCAGAGCGGCTACGGAAGCCGGGATACCGGATATCAGGATCCCTTCCGCGGCGGGTACGACCCCTTTGGCTTTGGATTTTACAGTAGCCATGGCCGCCAAAGCCAGCAGGAGCAGCAGCCTGAGATGCAGGCCGCTGCCAACTATATCCGCAGCGGCTATTACCAGGAGGGACTCAACGCCCTGAACGACATTCCCGCCGGCCAGCGCACGGCCCGGTGGCATTACTATGCCGCGCTGGCCCACCAGGGCCTGGGGAGCAATATCCGCGCCCAAGAGGAAGCCCGCACCGCCGTGCAGATGGAACCGGGCAACTTTACCTACCAGGACCTTTTGAACCAGCTGCAGAATCCAAGCCGAACCTACACCCGCTATCAGCGCCCCTATGCTCAGCCCAGCCGGCCGCACAGCTTTTTGCTGAACCTGTGGATGTATATGATTCTGTGCAACCTTTTAAGCTGCTGCTGTTGCGGCCGCCCCAGCGGATTTTTCTGCTGTTGAATCAAAAAATTTGCCCCGCCCCGCTGCATATTTGCCGCGGGGCGGGGCTTTTTTGGGCAGAGAGAAGCACTGCCATTCACACAGGCGCTTCGGCGATCAGCGCAAGCGCCAAACGCACCAGGTTTTCCCGCGTGGTGTACTGCCGGTTCCAGTCGCGGGCGTTCCACTCTGCGCCGGTCAGATCATCCCCGGCGTACAGCAGCTGCGCCAGCGGCAGGCCGTAGAACTGCGCCACCGCAAAAAAGGCGGCGCACTCCATCTCGACCGTCAGGCAGCCCTCCCCGGCGCGCCGCCGAATCTTATCCTCCGTCTCGCGGTAAAAGGCGTCGGTGGTCCAGGTCTTGCCCTCCACAAAGGGCAGCTCCATGGCCTGCAGCTGCGACCGCACCGCATCCAGCGCCTGCGCCGGGCAGGCGACCTCCCGCGCGGGCGGTAAGTAATGGTAGGAGGTCCCCTCGTCCCGCACAGCGGCGGCGGGCAGGATCAGTTTCCCCACCGTCAAATCGCTGCACAGGCTGCCGGCGCTGCCGCAGACAAGGAACGCCCCGCATCCCATGGCGTGCAGTTCCTCGATGGTTCCCGCCGCGCCGGGGGCGGTGGCAAACGGCATCGTCAGCGCGATGGACTGCCCGTTTTTCCTGTACTCATAGATCGGGATATCCACGATCTCGGAATGGAGATGGTCCAGGATTTTACAGTCGTTTTCCCGGATAATCTTCTCCAGGGCGTCCCGGAAAAAGGTAATCACGCACTTGCCGGGCAGCGTTTTGGGGAGTATATCCGCCGCCCGAATCTTGGCCGTCCGGTCGGTGTCATACTCTATAATAGGGTAAGCTTGGGCAGTAAGCATACAAACTCCTTTCAGGCGAACAGCCTTTCGAGCAGCGGCTCCAGCGTCTCGATGTTCTGTTGGAATTGGGGGTAAAA
The DNA here is from genome assembly GCA_964542725.1 of uncultured Subdoligranulum sp. Classification (GTDB taxonomy): domain Bacteria; phylum Bacillota; class Clostridia; order Oscillospirales; family Ruminococcaceae; genus Gemmiger. The sequence continues at coordinate 4,797 of CAZIVF010000002.1, forward strand.
TTCGTCCCGGATGCTATAGTCATAATACAACGCCCTGGCTATGCGGCGCCGGGCGGCGGCCAGGCGGGGGTGTTCGCGGTTGGCCAACAGCTGCTCAGACAGAGCGGTGCAGACCGCCGCCCACCGTGCGTCGACACCGGCGCGCTCCAACACACCGGCGTCCCGCAGGCAGTCCCGCAAAGTCCGCCCACCGGCGCGCGCGCCGCACAGCGGGGTTTGGGCGTAGTATTCTACCGCAGCGACGGCGGGGTCGATGCTCTGCCCCAGCGGGTAGAGCGCGCAGACCAGGGGGCGGGCCTGGTGGATCAGGCAGGCCCCGCCCTCCAAAAAACGGCAGTCGCCGGTTTTGGGGTCAGGCGTCAGGCGCAGGGCGGGCAGCATCGTTTTTTGCCCCAGGTATTCCCGGCAGAAGGCGGCGGCCACCACCCGGGGCGGCAGATCCAGCCGCCGGGCGATACGGTACAGGTCATAGCCGGAGAGCACCAGGTCCCGCCGGGCGCGGCAGCAGCCGCCGCAGCCCGCGCAGACAAAAGCAAACGGCTCGTCCAGATCCAGGCGGGGGCAGGAATCCCATTCCCTCTCCCCTGCCCGCCCCGGCTCAGGGGCGCGGCTGCTCACAGAGGCACCTCGTCGGGGTTGGGACGGCCCGCGGCGAAGCAGTCCACCGCCTCGAAGGCGCTCTGCACCATGCTGACCACATTCACATCGGTATAAAACGCCATGTGCGGGCTGACAATAACGTTGGGGAAGCTGCGCAGCAGTGCCAGCTCCCGGTTATGCAGCGCCTCCCCGCAGCGGTTATAGTAGCACAGGCCGTTCTCGTCCTCCACCACGTCCAGGCCCGCGCCGCCGATCTTGCCGGATTCCAGCCCTGCAATCAGGGCCTCCGGGTCGATGAGGGTCCCGCGGGCGGTGTTCACCAGCAGCACGCCATCCTTCATCTTGGCGATGGCGGCGGTGTCGATCAGATGGTAGTTCTCCGGCGTGGCGTTGAGGTGCAGCGTGATGATATCGCTCTCTCTGTATAAGGTGTCCAGGTCGGTGTAGACGGCGTAGGGCAGCGCCTCCTCGCTGGGGTAGAGGTCGTAAGCCAGCACCTTGCAGCCAAAACCGGATAGATGCCGGATCACCGTCCGCCCGATTTTGCCGGCGCCGATGACGCCCACCGTGCAGTTGGTCAGGTCGCGGCCCATCTTGCCCTTGAGGGAGTAATCCTGTGCCACGGCCCGCAGCATGATCTGGTTCATCTTGCGGGTGGCCATCAGCATGAGCATGATGGTATAGTTGGCCACACCCTCGGGCGGATAGTGGCTGTGCGCCACCCGCAGCCCCAGCCGCTTGGCGGCATCCAGCGGGATATGGTCGTAGCCGATACTGCGGCAGGGCAGATACCGCACCCCCAGCCGGGCGAATTCTTCCAGGTATTCGGGGCGTATCTCGCAAGGGTTGGTGCTGACCGCGTCGCAGCCCGCAGCCAGATGCAGATTCTCCGGCCGGGGCGGCTCCGTGGTCCAGGCGTAGTCGATGCCGTACCGAGCCTTGCACTGCTCACAGTATTCCAGTTCGTCGAAGGGACGCATGGTATAGAAAAAGATCTTCATGGGAAGGTTCCTCCCTCAGATATGGAAGTCAAAGGTCTGGTAGCCGCCGCCGGGCAGAATAAGAACGGCGGGGCGGCGCTCATAGCCGGGCATCTTTTCATCGGGTTCCCGCAGCCATCCGGTCAGCTTTGCGCCGCTGGGAAGGGTGTATTCACAGAGTTTCATCTTATATTGCCTCCTCACGCTTGGGCGGCGGGCAGCGGGTGAGCCGCGATGTATTCCGCCAGAAGATCGGCAGCCAGGCGGCAAAGTTCGCCGCAGGGCCGCTTTTTATAATATTCATCGGTGCGGGGGCTGGCGGCGGGGCTGCCCTCCGGTTTAGCCAGCCCTAACAGTTCCCGGCAGAGGATGCTGCCGCCGCCGTTCTCCGCTTTATAGCGGGCGGCCAGCGCTTGCACCTCGGTGTAGAGGGCGGTCTTTTGTTCCGGATCATCGGAGCCGTACAGCGCCCCCAACACCAGCACAAGGCCGGAGAAGGCGCCGCAGACCTCCCGCATGCGGCCCATGCCGCCGCCGAAGCCCACGGTCATCCGAAAAATCTGGGTCTCGGTCATGCCCATCTCTTGGGCGAAGGCGGCGGCCACCGCCTGGCTGCAGTTGTAGCCCTGATGAAAATATTGGCAGGCCCTTTCCCCATAAACAGACATTTTTGCACTTCCTTTTTTGTAAACAGTATAGCTTTAGCATACCGCAAACCGGCTTGTTTGAAAAGGGGATTTTTAATTTTTTGTAAAAACAGCCAGAAGGGGTTGCACTTTATAGCCGGGAGTGCTAAACTATTTTTAGCACTCATGGCACACGAGTGCCAAATTATTGAATATCATAAAGCGAGGTAATCCTAGTATGGCTATGCGTCAATTCAAAGCGGAAAGCAAAAAGCTGCTGGACCTTATGATCAACTCCATCTATACCAACCGTGAGATCTTCCTGCGGGAATTGATCTCCAATGCGTCGGACGCCTGTGACAAACGGTACTTCAACAGCCTGACCGACACTTCCATCGACATCAAGAAGGAGGATCTGCACATCCACCTGACGCTGGACAAGGACAGCCGCACCTTGACCATCAGCGACAACGGCATCGGCATGACCAAGGAGGAACTGGAAAAGGACCTTGGCACCATCGCCCGCTCCGGCAGCCTGGATTTCAAGAACGAGAACCAGAGCAACAACATCGATATCATCGGCCAATTCGGCGTGGGCTTCTACTCCGCCTTCATGGTCGCCTCCAAGGTGACGGTGATCTCCCGCGCCCAGGGGTCCGAGGAGGCTTGGCAGTGGACTTCCAAGGGTGTGGAGGGCTACACCCTGACCGCCGGGGATAAGGACGAGGTCGGCACCGAGATCATCCTGGTCCTCAAGGAAGATACCGACAACGACAACTACAGCCAATACCTGGAGACCTACACCATCCAAAACCTGGTGCGCAAGTACAGCGACTATATCCACTTCCCCATCACGATGTTCGTGGAGAAGTCCCGCCAGAAGCCCAAGCCGGAGGATGCGGGCGAGGATTACCAGCCGGAGTACGAGAGCTATACCGAGCTGGAGACGCTGAACAGCATGGTGCCGCTGTGGAAACGCCCCAAGAGCGAGGTCAAGGACGAGGACTACAACGAATTTTACAAGAGCAAATTCAATGACTGGGCCGACCCGCTGCGGGTCATTACCTCCCGCACCGAGGGTACCGCCACCTACACCGCGATGCTCTTTGTTCCCAGCCAGACCCCCTACGACTTCTACACCAAGGAGTATGAGAAGGGCCTGGCGCTGTACGCCTCCGGCGTGATGATTATGGAGAAGTGCGGCGACCTGCTGCCGGACTACTTCAGCTTCATCAAGGGCGTGGTGGACAGCGAGGATTTGAGCCTGAACATCAGCCGCGAGACGCTGCAGCAGGACAGCCAGCTCAAGCTGATGCGCAACAGCCTGGAAAAGAAGATCAAGAACGAACTGCGCGCCATGCTGAACAATGACCGGGAGAAGTACGAGACCTTCTGGAAAGCCTTTGGCCGCCAGATCAAGTTCGGCATCTACGGCGACTACGGCATGCACAAGGACTTGCTGGCCGAGCTGCTGCTCTTCTACTCCGCCAAGGAGCAGAAGCTGGTGACGCTGGACGAGTATATTGAAAAGATGCCCGAGGGCCAGAAGTGCATCTACTTTGCCGCCGGCGACGACACCGACCGCCTTGGCAAACTCCCCAACGCCCAGCTGGTGCTGAGCAAGGGCTACGACCTGCTGCTCTGCACCGAGGATGTGGATGAGTTCTGCCTGCAGATGATGCGCAATTACAAGGAGAAGGAGTTTAAGAACATCAACTCCGGCGACCTGGGCCTGGAGACCGAGGAGGAAAAGAAAGCCGCCGAGGAGGCCGCCAGTGAGAACAAGGATCTCTTTGAGGAGATCAAGGCCGCGCTGAACGGCAAGGTCAAGGAGGTCAAGGCCAACCCCACCCTGCAGGCCCATCCGGTGAGCCTTTCCAGCGAGGGCGGCCTCTCGATGGAGATGGAGAAGGTGCTGCGCAAGATGCCCGGTTCGGATGGCGTTGAGAGCACCAAGGTGCTGGAACTGAACCCCAATCACACCGCCTTTGCTGCGCTGAAGGCCGCCCATGAGGCGGGCGACGGCGACAAGGTGAAGCAGTACGCCGAGCTGCTGTACGACCAGGCGCTGCTCATCGCGGGACTGCCCATCGAGGACCCCGTCGCCTACGCCCAGCTGGTCTGCGGCCTGATGAAGTAAGGCCCGCCGAACCGCAGCAAAAGGAGGCATCCGCCATGGATCTGAACACCGTTCACCACGTTGCCGTCATCGGCACCGAGTATGAGCGCACACGGGATTTCTATGTGAACAAGCTAGGCTTCGCCGTCCTGCGGGACAACCGCCGCCCCGGCAAGGGGGACTGCAAGCTGGATCTGCAGCTGAACGGGCTGGAGTTGGAGGTGTTCATCAAGCCGGATGCCCCCCAGCGCCCCAGCTACCCGGAAGCCTGCGGGCTGCGGCATCTGGCGTTCAAGGTTCCCAGCGTGGCCGATGCGGTGGCGGAACTGGCTGCCCGGGGCATCGAGTGCGAGCCGATCCGGGTGGATGAGTTTACCGGCGGGCATATGACCTTCTTTTTCGACCCCGACGGCCTGCCGCTGGAGCTGCACGAATAATTATGCGTCAAGGGCGCCCCGGCCAACCGGCCGGGGCGCCCTTTTTATTGTCTATCCATGCAGAGGTTTTTCTAAGTACAGCACAAGGGCGGCGGGCAGCGCAAGATTTTTCACGGCTCCCTCTGCGGCAGGCAGGGCAGCGTGACGGCGGCGCGCGCGCCGTGGGGTTCGTTTTGGGTGAAGGCAACGGAGCCGCCGTGGGCGGCGATGATCTGGCTGACGATGTGCAGGCCCAGGATGTGGGGGCTGCCCTCCCCCGCTTCGCCGCCCTGGAGGATTGCCAGCACGGCGGGCGGGTAACCCGCGCCGTCGTCGGCAATTTCCAGGTACAGGCTGTCCCCCCGCCGTTCGGCCTGCACGGTGACGGTGAAACCGCCTGGGTTGTGGTGGGCGCTGTTGTTCAAAAGATTTTCCAGCGCGCGGGTCAGCAGGGCCGCGTCGGCGTCCAGCAGGGCGTAGTCCGCCTCGGGCGTCAGGCTGAACTCCACCGGGCAGTCTGCGGCGTTGCAGAAATCCACCGTCGCCTGCCGCAGCAGCGGCCCCGCCTGCACCGGCGCGCGGCGCAGCGGCTGAGCGTTGTACTGCAGCTTGCTGGTGAGGTTCAGATCCTCGATCAGTGAGCGGATCTTCTGCCCCTGGGCGCGGATGGCCGCCCCCCGCCGCCGGGCCTCCGGCGGCAGGGCTTCGTCCCCCTCCAGCTGTTCGGCGTAGCCGAAGATCAGTGCCAGCGGGGTGCGGATATCGTGGCTGACCCCGGCGATCCACTCAGTGCGGGCGCTGTCGCGCCGGGCGATGAGTTCCTCCTGGCGGCGCAGATGCTCGCCCGTCCGGTTCAGCTGGCCCGCCAGCTCGGCGGTCACGCCCCGCTCCGGCACCTCCACCGGCCTGCCCTGGGCCAGCCCCTCGATGCCCTGGCCCACGGTTTTCAGGCTCCGGTACATCTTGAAGGCCATCCACAGGCAGGGGCCCAGCAGAAGCGCCAGGTCGATGAGCAAAATCCGCGGCACCGCCCCCAGCTGGGCGTCCATCAGCAGGGCGCTGACGTAGTAGGTGTAGCGATAGACGCTCCCCTTGGGCATAGCCATCACCAGAACGCCGCACTCCGCGATATGGCTGAAGACCGGGTAGCCGTCCAGATACCATCGGGTGAAGGAGACGATCTCGCTGACGGTATAGGGGTGGTCCAGCTCATCGGGCAGCCGGTACCGCCAGATGATGTTCCCCACGTCGTCCAGCATCATACCCCAGGCCCAGCCGTTCGCCCAATCCTCCGTCGTGTTCTCGGGGCCGGGATGGACCGATCCGTCCGCCTCCTGCACAAAGTGCTCGGCAATCTCGCGGACGTAAAAGCCGGTGGCTTGGTCCTCATACTTTTCATAGTTGAAGACGATGATCCCGATAAAGGCCGCCAGGTTGAACGCCAGGATCAAAAGCACCATGCCCACGGTGGCCGCCACATAGCGGCGCACCAGCTTCCATAGCGTTTTCATGCTACGCCTCCCCCGCCAGCTTGTAGCCCAGGCCCCGCACCGTCACCAGGTACTGCGGGCGGGAGGGGTCAGCCTCTATCTTCTCCCGCAGGTGGCGGATGTGTACGCCCAATGTGTTCTCGTACCCGTAATAGCCGTCGCCCCAGACCGCCCCGCACAGGGCGTCGTAGGTGACAATGTGGCCCCGGTTGTCCGCCAGTTTCTGCAGCAGGGCGCGCTCGGTGGCGGTCAGCGGCAGGCAGGCTCCGCCCCGCAGGACCACGGCATCCCGGAAATCCACGACGCTTCTCCCCAGCGCCAGGCGGCTGCCGGCGTTTTGCAGTTCCGCCCGGTAGCTGCGGCGCAGAATCAGCTGGATGCGCAGCAGAAGCTCCTGGGTCAGAAAGGGCTTGGTCAGGTAGTCGTCCGCGCCCAGTCCCAGGCCGAAGAGCCGGTCTGCGTCGGCGTCCCGGGCCGAGAGGAAGAGGGCCGGGATGTCCGCCTGCCGCCGGAATTCCTGCAGCAGGGTGAAGCCGTCACCATCCGGCAGGTTGATGTCCAGGATCATAAGTTCGGGGCGCTGGGCGGCAAAGGCGGCCCGGGCAGCGGCGCAGCTGGCCGCCGTGACCACGCTGCAGTAGCCCGCCTCCCGCAGGGATTGACCCACTAGGGCCAGCAGGTCCCGGTTGTCATCCACCAGCAAAATCTTCGCGTCTGAAATATGCCGCATGGGCGCGTCCTCCCTCCCTGTGCTGCCGAAGACCGGGGCAAGCGCCCGGTTCACCTCTATTATACCGCCGGGGCGCGGCGCAAGCCAGCCCCGGCCGCAAAACTTAAGGCAAAATTAAGCTGCCCTTTGCCCTGGATTAAGCTGAGGGGTGTACGATACAGGCACACGAAAGGAGCGTGCTTGTATGAATGTGATCGAGACAAACGGGCTTTGCAAAGCCTACGGGAACCATTTTGCGGTGGATCATGTGGCGCTGGCCGTGCCGGAGGGGTGCGTTTACGGTTTCATCGGCCCCAACGGGGCGGGCAAATCCACCACCATGAAGCTGCTGCTGGGGCTGATCCACCCCAGCGCCGGGCAGGTACAGCTGCTGGGCAAGACGATGAACGAGCAAAACCGCCTGGCCCTGCTGCGCCGCACTGGCAGCCTGATCGAGAGCCCCAGCTTCTACGGCCACCTGACCGCCCAGGAGAATTTGCAGATCGTGGCGGACCTGAAGGGCGTCCCCCACAAGGACATCGACCGGGTGCTGGACATTGTGCATCTGGCCAAGGACCGGGGCCGCAGGGTGGGGCAGTACAGTCTGGGGATGCGCCAGCGTCTGGGCATCGCCATGGCGCTGCTGGGCAGCCCGCAGCTGCTGATTTTGGATGAACCCACCAACGGCCTGGACCCTGCCGGCATCCAGGAGATGCGCGCGCTCATTGCCGAGATGCCAAACACATCCGGCGCGACGGTGCTGATTTCCAGCCATCTGCTCAGCGAACTGGAGCAGATCATCGGCCAGGTGGGCGTCATCAACAAAGGGCGGCTGCTCTTCCAGGGGCCGCTGGCCGAACTGCAGCGCCACAGCCGGGGCGAGGTCAGCCTGCGGCTGCTGAACCCCCAGAAGGGCGCGGCCATTTTGCAGCGCAACGGGGTACAGGTGCGGCAGGAGCGGGGCGAACTGGTGCTGCCCGCCCTGCGGGACGAGTACCTGGCCGAGCTGACCCGCGCCCTGGCCGCCGGGGACGCCGGCGTGGTGGGGGTGACGGTGCGCACCAAGAGTTTGGAGGAAATCTTCCTGCACCTGACGGAAAGCGGGGTGGCGTGAGATGGCGCGCAGCTTTGGAGCGGAACTGCAGAAGGCCCGGCGGCGTTGGGATCTGACGGTGGCGCTGGGGATTCCCCTGATCGTATTTCTGTGGGCGTCCCGCGCCACACCCGGCGGGGAAAATCTGGCCAGCGGCTATGCGGGCATGTTCTACTCCCTGCCGCTGATGAACGCCGTCATCATGCCGGTGGGCATGGCGGCGCTGGCCAGCCGCATCTGGGACTGCGAGACCAAGGGCAGCGCCTGCAAGCTGCTGTACACCCTGCAGACGCGGCAGAGCCTGTTTGCCGCCAAGGCGCTGCTGGGCCTGTTGGAAAACCTGCTGGTCTGCGCCGTGGAGTGCGGCAGCCTGCTGGCGCTGGGCCGCATGCAGGGCTACACTGAGGCACTGTTGCCCGGCCGGTTGGGCTGGCTGTTCCTGTGTACCTTTCTGGTGAACGCCATGCTGTGCTTTTTCTCCTTCTGGCTTAGTATGCGGTTTGCCAACCAGGTGGTGGCGCTGGCCGTGGGCTTCTGTGGGGCGCTGATCGGGCTTTTTGCGGCGTTTATGCCGATGGTGTTCAGCTATTTTATCCCCTTTGGCTACTACATCCCGCTGGGCGCCGTGGGGATGGACTGGAACCCGGAGACCAGGGTTGCCGCCTATTTCTATGCAGACTATCCCTGGTGGCTGCTGGGTATCACCGCCCTGCTGGCCGCCGCGCTGGCGGCGCTCTGCCTGCACACCGTGAAAGACAAGGAGGTATGACCATGCTGAGCCGTTGTATGATTGCGGAGAACCGCAAGCTGCGGGGCGCGCCTATCTGGTGGGTGTTCCTGGTGGTGCCGCTGATCTCGTCGCTATATGGCACCTACAATTTTTTGCAGAACCAGGGGGTTCTCTCCTTTACCTGGTATAACCTGTGGACACAGCACACGCTGTTTTACGCGCTGTTCTTTTTTGCGCCGATGGTGGGGGTGTACGCCGCCTACCTGTGGCGGCTGGAGCACCTGGGCCACAACTGGAATTTGATTATGGCCGCCCCGATCCGCCCCCTCTGCCTGTTTATCGCCAAGTTTGCGGCAGTGGTCAAGATGACGCTGCTGACCCAGCTGTGGGTGTTCGCCCTCTATCTGATTCTGGGCAAGCTGTGGGCCGGGCTGCCGGGCTGGCCGCCGGCGCAGATTTTCCTCTGGCTGCTACGGGGCGTGGCGGGCAGCTTTGCCATCATCGGGGTGGAACTGCTGCTATCCATGCTCATCCGCAGCTTCGCGGTGCCGGTTCTGGTAGGGCTGGCCGGGGGCATCAGCGGGATGCTGTTCGTCAGCCGGGGGCTGGGCCTGTGGTGGCCCTACTCGCTGATGCAGGTGGGCATGAACTCCAACAAGGCGGAGGATACCCTGGCGGGAAGCCTGCTGCCCTTTGCGGCAAGCTGCCTGGTCTGGACGCTGCTGTGCCTGGCTGCCGCCTGGCTGCTGCTGACCAAGCGGGACGTAAAAACCGAGTGAGCAGGGGTGCGGGCATTGCTTTTGGGCGCGCGGTGCGGTATAATGGGAACAGAAATGCTTCGGGAGGGCTTGCCATGACTGCCAACGCCGCTGATTTTGCCGGGAGCCGCTGCGGGCGGCGCTATGAGAAGGAACTGGAAACCCATTTCCGGGACTGTATGCTGTTTTACATCGACGGGCGCATCCGCTTTGAGCGGTACTGCTACGGCGAGGCCGCCTGCCTGGTGTTCAGCGTGTGGGCCAGCGGCCTGGATGCCGATGGCAAGATCCTGTGGGAGAAGGAACCCGAGTTTGAGAGCCAGCAGAAGGCGCTTCCCCGCGTGCTGACCGACGTGCAGGAGGGCGGCGCTGCGCTGCAGTTCGACGGCGCCCGCAAGCGCTATGTACAGACCGAGGAGTTCGACGCCGATAAGCCCAACGGCTACGGCAAGCTGAAGCTGCTGTTCCTGCGGCGGAAACAGTGACGCCCCGCCGCCAAGCCTTTTGTGATAAAGCAGCCCCCTTGCGGCTACGATCCGCAGGGGGCTGCTGTTTTATGCGTATGCTGCGGGGCTAGGTCTCGATGAACCCGCCTGCACGGCGGGGTTTGCTCAAAGGAGTCTCAGAGCATCTCCACCCCGGCGGCGGTGACGCGGGCGTAGATGAGCGGGGGCTGGGCGGGCGCGGTGTCGGAGAGCACCAGACCGCCCAAGTACATTGCCTCGGCGGCGGCGAAGAGGGCAGGGTCGTTGGCGTGGAAGGTGCAGATGCTCTCCCCCTCCTTCACATAGTCGCCCAGCTTTTTGTGCATCGTGATACCGGCGGCGAAGTCGATGGAATCTTCCTTCCTGAGGCGGCCTGCGCCCAGCAGCACGCTGGCGTTGCCGATCTTCTCCACATCGTTCTTGGCGATGTAGCCGCCGGCGGGGGCGGTGACATCGTGATGATACGCCGCCCGGGCGAAGAGGGAGGCATCCCGCAACACGGCGGTATCGCCGCCCTGGGCCGCGAACATCTGACAGCACTTCTCAAAGGCGGAGCCGTCGGCAATGACCGCCCGGGCCATGGCGCGGCAGCCCGCCAGGCTGCCCTTGCCTGCCAGCGCCAACATGTTGGCCGCCAGCTGCAGGCAGACCTCGGTCAGATCGCCGGGGCCTTTGCCCTGCAGCACCGCCATGCTCTCGACCACCTCCAGCGAGTTGCCGATGTTTTGCCCCAGCGGCTTATCCATATCGGTGATGAGAGCCGCCACCTTGCGGCCGTAGGCGGTGCCGATGGCCACCATCTGGCGGGCCAGTTCAACGGCATCGTCCAGATTCTTCATGAACGCGCCGTCGCCCATCGTCACATCCAGCAGGATGGCGTCCGACCCGGCGGCCAGCTTTTTGCTCATGATGGAGGAGGCGATCAGCGGGATGCAGCCCACCGTGGCGGTCACGTCCCGCAGGGCGTATATCTTTTTGTCAGCCGCGGCGATCTGGCCGCTCTGGCCGATGATCGAGATGCCGATCTCGTTCACCTGTTTGAAGAACGCTTCCTGGGTCAGGGCGGTCCGGGTACCCGGCACGGCCTCCATCTTATCAATGGTGCCGCCGGTATGGCCCAGGCCCCGTCCGCTCATCTTGGCGATCTTGACGCCGCAGGCCGCCACAATGGGAGCGATGACCAGCGTGGTCTTATCCCCCACGCCGCCGGTGGAGTGCTTATCCACCTTGACGCCCTCGATGGCGCTCAGGTCCACCATCTCGCCGGAGCGAGCCATCACATCGGTGAGCACCGCCGTCTCCTCATCGGTCATACCGCGCAGGTAAATCGCCATCAGCAGGGCGGACATCTGGTAATCCGGCACATCCCCGCGCACATAGCCGTCCACGGCAAAGGCAATCTCCGCCCGGTTCAGCGTACCGCCGTCCCGCTTTTTGGCAATGATATCGTACATTCGCATCAGAAATTCCCTCCTTGCGTTCAGATTAGGAAGCAGAGAGGGGCGGCAGACGCCGCCCCTCCCCTGTTTGTGTTGAGGAACCGCTGAATCAATCTTGCGCAGATTCATTCAGAGTTTCCTTACCGTGACCCTTTATCGTAGGGGATACCCTCGGCCTTGGGGGCCTGGGAATTCTTGGAAGTGAAGGCCAGAATGACCATCGAAGCGATAAACGGCATCATGTTGTAGATGTTGCTGGACCAGCCAAGGCCGGCAAGGATGGTGGAGTCAGCAATGTTCGCCAGGCTCTTGAATACGGCAAAGAACATGGCGGCGCCAAAAATATTGAAGGGCTTCCACTGACCGAAGATCATAACGGCCATCGCCAAAAAGCCGGTGCCGGCCACGCCGACTTCAAAGTTCCAGGTCTGCACGGCGGGTACGATGTAGGCGAAACCGCCGACGGCGCCCAGCGCGCCGGAAATCAGAACGCCGGCGTAGCGCATTTTATATACGTTGATGCCCACCGAGTCCGCCGCCTGGGGATGCTCGCCGCAGGCGCACAGGCGCAGGCCGAAGCGGGTCTTATACATGACAATATAGCTGACGATGAGCAACACGATGCCCAGCGGGATAAAGACGTTCAGTTCCAGGCCGCCGATGCTGAAGAGGAAAGCTTTGTTGCTGTAGTTCAGCTTGGCGGAGCCGCTGTCACTGAAATACTTGGCGACAACGACGGCGATGGCGGTGGCCAGCAGATTCAGCGCCGTGCCGCCGATGGTTTGGTCCGCTTTCAGGTTGATGGAGGCGAAGGCAAGCAGCAGCGAATAGAGCATGCCGGCCAGTGCCGCCACCACCACAGAGAGCAGCACCACCAAAAAGGCGGGCGTACCGGCTGGCAGCAGCGAGATGGTCAGCACACCGGCGATGCCGCCGATGACCATGATGCCTTCCAGGGCGATGTTGATGATGCCGGAATGTTCGCTGAACATGCCGCCCAGCGCCACCAGCATCAGCACGATGCCGTACAGCAGGGTGTATTTGATAAGCAGCAGCATCTTATTCTCCCTCCTTCTTCGGTTGGTCGGCCGGAGCGGCGGGGGCCGGCTCGGCATTGGCGTCGGGGTCCTGGGGCTTGCCGCGGCTCAGCAGCGCGGCGATCTTGCCGCGGAACAGCATGGAGAAGGCGCAGAGGTAGATGATGATGCCGCTGATCAGATCCGCAATCTCGGTGGGGAAGTAATTGGTGGGCAGGAAGGTGCCGCCCACCGAAATGTGAGAGATGAACAGCGCCGAGAAGACGGTGCCGATCGGGTTGGAGGAGGCCAGCAGCGCCACCGAGATGCCGTTGAAGCCCATGGCGGGCAGGCTGGTGGAGTTCAGCGGGTTCCACTCAGCCACCCCGGAAAGATAGTACAGCCCCGCGCCGAAACCGGCCAGCGCACCGGCGATCGTCATGGAGAGGATAATGTTTTTCTTCTCGTTGATGCCGGCGTAGCGGGCGGCGTTCTTGTTGAGGCCGACGGCTTTCAGTTCATAGCCGAAGGTGGTCTTATCCAGAATCACCCAGATCAGTACCGCCACCAGGATAGCCAGGAAGACGGCGATGGTGGTGGAGGTGGTCTGGAAAAGCTTGTTCAGGCCAAAGTCGGGGATTACGCCGCCGCTGTAGGCGGCGTTCTTGCGCAGGTTCCAGCTGCGGGTGTTGCGGGCATCGTACATGATGCCGCTGCCGCCGCCGTAGATGATCTCATTGACCAGGTAGAGGCCGATCCAGTTGAACATAATGGCGGTGATGACCTCGTTGATGTTCAGATAGGCCTTGAAGATGCCGGGGATCGCCCCCCAGATGCCGCCGAACACCGCCGATGCCAGCAGGCAGACCCACCAGGGCAGCTGCAGCACGATGGCGCAGTACAGCGCGCCGAAGGCGCCCAGTGTATACTGCCCCGCCGCGCCGATGTTGAACAGACCGGTTTTGAAGGCAAAGCCCACCGAAAGGCCGGTCATGATGAGCGGGGCAGCGTTGGCAAGCTCCTTGCCGACGCCGTAGGGCGCATCGTAGAAGCCGCCCTGGAGGATGCGGATGATGCCCTCGCCCCAGGCGTGCTCATGGTTGATGAGCAGCAGCACGATCAAGCCGCAGACAAGGCCGATGAGGATACAGAGCAGCGCCGCCAGCACGCTACAAAGACGCTGCTGGGCCGAGGCGCGGGTTTTGAGTGTGTTCTTTGCCATGGTTACTGCGCCTCCTTCGTCTGCTTTTTGGCGCCGGCCATATACAGGCCCAGCTCCTGCACGGTGGTCTTCTTGGGATCGAATTCGCCGACAATCTCACCCTCGTACATAACCAGGATGCGGTCCGACAAATTCATCACCTCGTCCAGTTCCAGGCTGACCAGCAGGACGGCCTTGCCCTTGTCCCGCTCGGCCACGATCTGGCTGTGGATATACTCGATAGCGCCCACATCCAGGCCGCGGGTGGGCTGCACGGCCACCAGCAGTTGGGGATCCTTATCGATCTCGCGGGCGATGATGGCTTTCTGCTGGTTGCCACCCGACATGCTGCGGGCGATGGTCATGCTGCCCTGGCCGCTGCGCACGTCATATTGGGCGATCAGGCGGTCGGAATACTCCCGCACGGCATCCTTTTTGATGAAGCCCTTCTGCTGGAACTCCGGCTGCCAGTAGCGCTGCAGGACCATATTGTCGGCCAGGGTGTAGTCCAGCACCAGGCCGTACTTGTGGCGGTCCTCCGGGATATGGCTCATGCCGTCCTTGGAGCGCTGGCGAATTGTAGCATGGGTGATATCCTTGCCTGCCAGGGTGAGCTTGCCCTCGGTGAGTTTTTCCAGACCGGTCAGGCCGTAGACAAACTCCGTCTGGCCGTTGCCCTCGATACCCGCCAGGCAGACGATCTCGCCCCTGCGCACCTGGAAGGAAACGCCGGTGACGCTGTTCTTTTTGTGGTGCTTGCCGGCTATCGTCACATTCTGCACATCCAGCACCACCTCGCCGGGCTGGGCAGGCTTCTTTTCCACCTGCAGCTGGACGTCGCGGCCCACCATGCGGCGGGAGAGCTCCTCCTTGGTGGTTCCGGCAATGTCCACGGTACCCATGTACTTGCCCTTGCGCAACACAGTGCAGCGGTCTGCCACCGCCATGATCTCGTTCAGTTTATGGGTGATGAACAGGATCGATTTACCCTCGGCCTTAAAGCCGCGCATAATCTCCATCAGTTCATCAATTTCCTGGGGCGTGAGGACGGCGGTGGGTTCGTCAAAAATGAGGATTTCGTTGTCGCGGTAGAGCATCTTCAGAATCTCGACACGCTGCTGCATACCCACCGAGATATCGCTGACCAAAGCGTCTGGGTCGACGCGCAGGCCGTACTTTTCCGATAAGGCCAGCACCTTCTTGCGCGCCTCGGCCTTCTGCAAAAAGCCCAGCTTGTTCGGTTCGACGCCCAGGATGATGTTATCCAGCACGGTGAAGCACTCCACCAGCTTAAAGTGCTGGTGTACCATGCCGATTCCCAGGGCGTTGGCGTCGTTGGGGTTGTTGACCTTGACCTCCTGCCCGTTCTTTTTGATAGTGCCTTGTTCCGGCTGGTACAAGCCAAAAAGCACGCTCATCAACGTGCTTTTGCCGGCGCCGTTCTCGCCCAGGAGGGCGTGTACCTCGCCTTTGCGCAGTTGCAGGGTGATATCATCGTTAGCCTTGATACCAGGGAATTCCTTGGTAATGTGCAGCATTTCGATCACAAAATCCTCTGCCAACCTGCTCACGCTCCTTTCAAATGTCAGTATACATTTTATTATAAGGTTTTTTCTGCGGCAAAACAAGGTTTACTTCCCCTAATTTTCCCAAAATTTTAGCAGGAAGCAAGATTTTTTATGGTTTATGCTTTGCGCCGCAAAAAAGCGGAGCGCATCGAGATGCGCCCCGCAGGGGATAGTTTAAAAAATCAGGCAATGTAGGTGACGTTGACCTTATCGCTCAGTTCTGGCTTCACAGCGTCCTCGCAGGCGTTGTCCACCGTGATCTCACCGGAAGCGATCTTGGCCACGACAGCCTCGTACTGCTCCTGGGTGAAGGACCTGAAGTTCCAGCTGTCATCCGCGGTGGGCAGGCCGACAAAGTCGCCCTCCTCCAGGCCCAGGTTGGCGTTGGTTCCCGCAATGCTGGCCCACTCGCCGTTGGCGATGGAGGTCAGAGCGGAATTCACAGAAGCGGACAGGCCCTTCATGGCGGAGGTGACGAAGGGGTTGTAATCGTAGCTGCCGTCCGCCACGCCGTTGACGCCGATATAGTTCTGGTCAACGTCGACGCCGACCACATAGCCGTTGCTCTTCAGGGCAGCTTCCACCGCAGAGGTGTAGATGCCGCCGCCGCAGGCGAAGACCAACTCAGTGCCGTTGCCGTACCAACCCTCCATACGGGAGGTGATGTTGGCGTCGCCGTAGAACTGGCCGCCATAGTAGTAGTTGACGGTGACGGAATTGCCGGTCTCCTGCGCGGCGGCATCCAGGCCCTGCAGATAGCCGTAGCCGTAGCGGATAACGGCGGGAACGGCCATGCCGCCCAAGAAGCCGACGTTGGTCCAGCCGTCCATACCCACAGCGTAGCCGGCCAGGTAGCCCGCCTGCTCCTCCTTGAAGGTGATGCAATAGATGTTGGAGGGGATCGGGTCGCCGGAATCACCGGTGATATCGTACTGGGTCACGTCGATGGCGATGAAGCGGATGTCGGGGTACTGCTCGGAAGCCCACAGCAGGGAAGCGCCGTACAGATAGCCGACGCAGACGACGGTGTCGGCGCCGTCATTCACGGCGGTGCGGATCATCGTCTCGCGATCCTCATCGGAGGCGTCCTGGCTGGGGGGCAGATAGTACTGATCCTCGATGCCGTTGGCGCTCTTGTAGGCTTCCACGGCGGTCCAGCAGGCCTGGTTGAAGCTCTCGTCGTCGATGGTGCCGGTGTCGCAGACTAGGGCGACCTTGGTCAGGCCGCCGGCGGCCTCCGCCGTGGTGGCGCTGGAAGCCGCCTCACCGGAGGACGCCTCCTGAGAAGCAGCGCTGGAGGCGCTGCCGCCGCAGGCAACCATGGACAGCGCCATACAGGCGGCCATGGCCAGTGCAAGGAATTTCTTCATAGTTTTATTCTCCTTTATGCAGTTATTGGGGCGGTCGAAGCGCCGCCGCGATGTTTTTAGTATAGTCGATTTCGGCAAAATTTTCAATGCCCCTGCCGGAAAAAGGCGTTACAAAAGCATGACAAAACAGCCTTCTGCGCTTGTTTTTATCGTTTAGACGTTTAATTCTGGCTGTAGACCGCCACGTTGGCCGTCTCCGGCAGATCATCGGCGTCGGAATACCGCTCCACCTTGAGGGAACCCTCCCGCAGACGGGCGTATAGAACCTGATATTCCTCCTGGGTGAAGCGGGCAAAACGCCACTCTGCGGCAGGCAGAGCGACGGCTTCATCGCTGAATCCCAGCGTCTGCGTCTGCCCCGCCAACTCAACGTCCCAGGAACTGCCGGACGTGTAGAAGCTGTACAGGCTCCGCTGCACCGCGGCGGACTCGCACGCAATGGCGGAGGTGAGTACCTGCTCCCCCAGCGACGCCTGATCCCACTCGGCGGCGATGACCTTACCGCCGCTCTCCCGCGCGGCGTCAACGCAGCTCTGCGCCAGGCTGCCGCCGCTGGCCAGAATCAGCTGGGTACCGTCGCTGTACCAACCGCTCATGCGGGCTGTGACATCCTCGTTAGCCTCATAGGTGCCGCTGTACCAGATCTTCAGCGCGATCTGTTCCCCCTGCAGTTCGGCGGCAGTCTCCGCCCCCTGCAAAAAGCCGGTGCAGTAGCGCACGATCCCCGGCATCTTCTCCGCCCCCAGGAAGCCCAGACGGGTGTAGCCGTCCATCACGGCGGCGTAGCCGGCCAAAAAGCCCGCTTGCTCCTCCTGGAAGAGGATACAGTGGACGTTGGAGTTGGTGGTGTAGGTCACATAGTCCTCGCTGTGCGGTTCGCCGTCCAGCAGCAGATAGCTGACGGTGGGATAGTTGCCCTGCAGGCTATAGAGGGCGGCGGCCATCGCAGCGCCCCGGCAGACCACCAGCGACGCGCCGCTCTCGGCGGCGGCGCGCAGAGCGCCGAGGGCAGCCTCCTGGGAGGATTCCTCCGCCACATAGGACACCGCGCTGAAGTGGAAGGTCTCGGCAAAGGTCTGTACGCCGCGCCAAGCGGCGGCGTTGGGGCCAGTCTCCACGCCGTTGCTGTCGGCGGCGAAGGCGATCGCCGCGCCGCCGCCATCCAGCGGGGTCTCCCCTTCGGGCGCCTCCAGAATATAGGTGCTGTCATCCGCCGGGGCGACGGCGTCCCCCTCGGCAGAGGGGGCGGCGCCGTCGCAGGCACACAGCCCTGCGGCCAGCGCCGCCGACAGGATAAGGGATAGAATCTTTTTCATGGGATCAGGGAACTCCTTTGTGCGGGGAAGCGCGCTTCGCGGGCGGATGCCCCGGGCGCTTCCCTCAGTGTAGCGTATGCCCGAACAGTATGACGCATCGGGGCGGTTTTGTCAACCCGGGCCGTCCTCTACTCCGTCAGGTTGGCCGGGCCGAAGCCGTAAGGCAGCAGTTCCCCTAGCGTAGTCTCGATATAATCCTCCTCGCTGCGGGCCATGAGGACGATGAGACCGGGGCCGCAGAACTCATACAGGGCCTGGCGGCAGACGCCGCAGGGGCTGGTGACAAGGCGGTTGGTCTCCCCCTCTCGGCTGCCTACCACCGCAATGGCCGCGAAGGACCGCTCCCCCTCGCTGACCGCCTTGAACAGGGCGGTGCGTTCGGCACAGTTGGTGGGGGTGTAGGATGCGCTCTCAATATTACAGCCGGTGTAGACACGGCCCTTCCGGGTGAGCAGCGCCGCCCCCACCTGAAAGTGGGAGTAGGGCGTGTAGGCAAAGCGGCGGGCGGCAAAGGCCGCCCGGATCAGTGCCCGGGCCTGGGCCGTTTCCATCACAGCCGCACCCCCAGATAGCGGTCGACCTGCAGGGCCACGCGCATCATCTCGGTAAAGCTGGTTTGGCGCTGCTCCGGGGTGGTGATCTCCGGCGCGACGAAACTGTCTGAGATGGTCAGCAGGCAGGCGGCGTTTTTGCCCAGCACCTTGGCGTTGTGGAAGAGGGCGAAGCTCTCCATCTCAACGCAGAGGCAGCCCTTCTCGTCACGCAGCTTCTCCCAGTAGGTGGGCTTGGCGTCGCTGGGTTCACGGTAAAAGACGTCGGAGGAATGGATGTTGCCCTCGATCAGGCGGACGCCCTGGGCCTCGGCGGATGCCTTCAGCGCGGCGTTCAGGGCAGCGCTGGGGAGTTGGATATCGGCGGGGTCGCCGGACTGGGTCATGGCATAGTTGCTCTCAGACACGGCACCGGCGGCCAGCACCACGTCGAAGAGCTTTGCCTTCTCGGTGTAGGAGCCGGCGGAACCGATGCGGATGATGTTCTCCACGCCGTACTGGCTGAACAGCTCATAGGAATAGATACCGATGGAGGGCATCCCCATGCCGCTTCCCATCACGCTGATGGGGCGACCCTCATAGGTGCCGGTATAGCCCAGCATGCCGCGCACATCGGTGACGAGCTGCGGGTCATCCAGGAAGGTCTCGGCAATAAATTTGGCGCGCAGCGGATCGCCGGGCATTAGGACGGTTTTGGCAAAGGCGCCGTTTTCGGCGCGATTGTGGGGGGTAGACATAACAGTCACGCTCCTTTATGATGGTTGTTATAGGATAAGTATACCACATTTCAGCGGTTTGTGGTAAAATTAGAGAGGAAATTCTTGAAATTCTCACAGAGTAGGAGGTTCCGCCATGCATCCGCCCCGTCATTGCACCCTCTGCCCCCGGGCCTGCGGCGCCGACCGCGCGGCGGGCCGCACCGGTTTGTGCGGCGCGGGGGATACCCTGCTGGCCGCCCGCGCCGCCCTACACCACTGGGAGGAGCCCTGCCTGAGCGGCGAGCCCCAGGATGCGCGGGGCAGCGGCACGGTGTTTTTCACCGGCTGCCCGCTGCGATGCTGCTACTGCCAGAACTATATCGTCAGCCAGCAAGGCCTTGGCAAGGCCATCGACGCGGCACGGCTGGCGGAGATCTTTTTGGAACTGCAGCGCGGCGGCGCGCGGAACATCAACCTAGTCACCGCCACCCAATGGCTGCCCTGGGTGACGGAGGCTCTGGACGCCGCCCGCGCCCGCGGCCTGGCGTTGCCTGTGGTCTGGAACACCGGCGGCTACGAGACGGTAGAGACGGTGCGGGCGCTGGCCGGGTATGTGGACATCTGGCTGGCCGATTACAAATACGCCGACGGCGCGCTGGCGGCGGAGCTCTCCGCCGCGCCGGACTACCCGGCGGTCTGCGAGGCGGCGCTGCGGCAGATGCTGGCCCAGACCGGCGCGCCGGCGTTCGACGGCGCGGGGTATCTGCGGCGGGGGGTCATCGTGCGGCATCTGGCGCTGCCCGGCCACACGGCGGACAGCCTTGCCGTGTTGCGGCGGCTGGCCGCCCTGCGGCAGGAGACGGGGGTGGCGTTTATCCCCAGCCTGATGAGCCAGTTCACGCCGTTTTACCGGGCGGCGGAGCATGGCCTGGGGCGGCGGATCACCAGCTATGAGTACCGCCGCCTCATTGACGAGGCGTTGGCGCTGGGGCTGACCAATGGCTATATGCAGGAGAAGAGCAGCGCGCGGGAGGAGTATACCCCTCCCTTTGATCTGGAGGGGGTTTGAGATGGAAGAGCTGTTCAGTGTTGCCTATCTGGCGGTCTTCCTGGCGGCGGGGATCCTGGCCGCCAGGAAGATTCTGCCGGGGGAACCGCTCGCGCTGACGGCACCGCTGGGCTGCGGTTTCGGCGTGGCGCTGCTGGCGGCGCTGCCCGCAGCGCTGGCGGTTTTTCTGGGATTCCGGCTGCCCGCCCTGCTGCTGGCGCTGGCCTTGGCGGCGGCGCTGGGCCTTTGGCTGGCCCGCCGCCAGCCGCCCCGCGCCCGCGCGGCGGACCCGGACGCCCCGGCGATGCTGGCTTGCCTGCTGCCGCTCTTGGCAGTGACGGCGGCGCTGCTGTACACCCATGTGCTGCGCCCCGTGAACGGGACTTACCACACCGGCCAAAGCTGCTACGGCGATCTGGCGATGCATCTGGGCTTTATCAAAAACATTGCGGTGACAGGGGATCTTCCGCCCGCCTACCCTTTGCTGGGCGGGGAACACCGCTTCGGCTACCCGTTCCTGTGCGAGACGGTGTCCAGCATTTTTGTTGTGCTGGGGGCATCGCTGCGCACCGCCTATCTGCTGCCCATGGCGGCGGCCTTCGTCTCGGTCTACGGTATGCTGTGGCAGCTGGCGCGGCGGGTGCTGGGCAGCGCCGGCAAGGCCAGCCTGGCCTACTGGCTCTTTTTGATGGGAAGCGGCTTCGGCTTCCTGTATTTCACCGGCAGCGCGGCGGCGTTTGCAGGCATCTTCACCGGCTTTTACACCACGCCCACCAACTATGTGCAGGAGAACATCCTCTGGGTGAACCCCGTCGTGGATCTGCTGCTTCCCCAGCGGGCGACGCTGTTCGGCTGGTGCGTTCTCTTCCCCGCGCTCTATCTGTTCTGGCGGTTCTGTTACGAGGGGGAGAGCGCTCTCTGGAAGCCCCTGGCTCTGCTGGTGCTGCCCCTGCCGCTGCTGCACACCCACAGTGCGTTGGCGCTGGTGTTGATCTGCCTGGTGGGCGGGGTGTATACCCTGCTGCGCCGCCCCCGCACCCGGACGGTGCTGCTGCCCTGGCTGGGGTTTGCGGCGCTGTGCGGCGCAGTATGGCTGGCCGAGATGTGGAATACCGTCTTCGCGCAATCCCTGGATGGGCAGAACATGCTGCGGCTCCACTTCAACTGGGTCAACGGCGGTGAGGATGGCACCCTGACAGACAACTACTTTTGGTTTTACTGCAAGAACATCGGGCTGGTTTATCTTTTGCTGCTCCCCGCCTTTTTTCACGCCCGGCCCAAGCAGCGGTGGCTGTACGGCGGTGGGCTGTTGATCCTGGCGGCGGCGGAGTTCATCGTCTTCCAGCCCAATCTGTACGATAACAATAAGCTGCTGTTCGTCTGGCATATGCTGGGCTGCCTGCTGGCAGCGAACCTGCTGGCGGATCTGTTCGGCCGGGTGCGGGCTACCGCCTGGCGGGCGCTGGGGCTGACGGTCTGCTGTTTTTTGGCGATGTTCGGCAGCGTGCTGACGCTGGGGCGGGAGCTTTTGAGCGACTACCAGCAGTGGAGCGGGGATGAGATCGCTCTGGCGGCCTATGTGGACGAAAATGCCGAGGCGGACGCGCTGTTCCTCACCGGCGACAGCCACCTGACGGCGGTGTTCAGCCTGGCGGGGCGGCGCATCCTGTGCGGCTCGGGCAGCTTTGTCTACTACCACGGCATGGACTATGCCGCCGAGTACAACGCAATGTACACCCTGTACGAGTCCCCCGACGAGGCGACGCTGGCCGCCTGGGACATCGATTATGTCCTGTTTGACAGCTATGTGTACAGCCATTTTGCCGCCGAGGAAGCCTGGTATGCCAGCCGGTATCCGCTGTGGTACGACGGCGGCGGCGGCAGGATCTATAAGATAGAATAAAGCGGCGCGCCGCAGGATGGCCATCCTGCGGCGCGTTTTTGGCGGCTTATCTACTTGTTTTTGGGGCTGGCGGCGCGGCGGCGGGTGGTCTTGGACGCCTTTGTGGTTTTGGCGGTCTTGCGGGGGGCCGGTACCTTTTTGACCCGCACGAATTGGATCGGGTTGCCGTTGGCCAGCAGCCGCTCCTCCACCTCCAGCTCAACGAAGGAATCCAGGAACTTATTCAGGCTCTTGCTGCCGAAGTTGCGCACGTCAAAGTCGGGGTAGCGCTTGATCAGCTGATCGCCCACCCGGGAGGTGCGCACCCAGCCGGTGCCGTCGTCCATCTCCTCGATCAGGCCGCGCACCAGCTTACTCACCGAATCCCGGTTGATGGCGGTGTCGTCGCTGGCCTGGGGTTCTGCCGGGGGAAGGGCCTCCGGCTCCGGCTCGCTGTGATCCAGCAGCAGGTCCAGATACTTGAACTGATCGCAGGCTTTGACGAAGGGGCCAAGGGTCTTGCTCTCCCCCATGCCGATGACCAGCTTGCCGGACTCCCGCAGGCGGGCGGCCAGGCGGGTGAAATCACTGTCTGAGGAGACGATGCAGAAGCCGTCCACACTGCCGGAATAGAGCAGGTCCATGGCGTCGATAATCATGGCCGAGTCGGTGGCGTTCTTGCCGGTGGTGTAGCTGTACTGCTGCATGGGGATGATAGAGTTGTTGAGCAGCTGGTCTTTCCAGCTTTTCAGGCGCACGTCGGACCAGTCGCCATAGATGCGCTTACAGGTGGCAACGCCGAAGTTGGCGGCCTCGTCCAGAATCACTTTGACATATTTGGGCGAGATATTGTCGGCGTCAATCAAAACCGCGAGTTTCAAATCTTGCATGATGACCTCTTATTCAGTTGAATCAATGTCGTTTTTCAAAATACATATACAGCTGGCAGGGGATCATACCGTTGTATATCTTGCGCCGTTTGGCGGCCTTTTTCCCAAAATGGTCCTCAAACTCGGCGTCGGCGGTGATGGCGTACAGCCCCGCGCCGGGCTGCCGCCGCCACACCGTTCCCAGCGTTTTGGCCAGCGCGGCGGCCTCGGCGGCATCGCCCAGGCGCTCGCCGTAGGGCGGGTTGGTCAGCACAACGGCGCCCGGCCGCGCCGTGAAGTCCTTGACGTCGGCCGCTTCAAAGCGGCAACGATCCCCCACCCCCGCCAGCTTGGCGTTGGCGTTGGCCAGGGCCACGGCGGCAGGGTCGATGTCATAGCCGATCCCCTCGAAAGCGGCGTCCCGCCGGGTTTCCTCCAGGGCTTTCTGGCGCTGGAGCTTCCACACCTCCGGCGGCACAAAGTCAAACTGCTCGGCGGCGAACCGGCGGCGGAGGCCGGGCGCCAGGTTGAGGGCTTTCTGCGCCGCCTCGATCACCAGGGTGCCGGAGCCGCAGAAGGGATCCTGCACCAGGCTGTCCCGCCGGACATGGCCCAGATCCGCGATGGCGGCGGCCAGCGTCTCTTTGATGGGGGCCAGCGCGGCGTTGCGGCGGTAGCCGCGCTTGTGCAGGCCGTCGCCAGAGGTATCCAGCATTATCTCCGCCACATTTTTACGCAGCGCGAAACGGATCTTGTACAGCGCGCCGGTTTCGGGCAGGATCTGGGTCTTATGGCCGGCCTGGAGGCGCTTGACCACCGCCTTTTTGACAATGCTCTGGCAGGCCGGCACGCTGGACAGCTGACTGGACAGGCTGGACCCTTTGACGGGGAACTGGGCGTCGGGGGGAAGCAGTTCCTCCCAGGGGATGGCGTAGACGCCGTCGAACAGTTCGTCAAAGGTGGAAGCGGGGAAGGTTTTGAGCAGCAGCAACACCCGCTCTGCGGTGCGCAAATTCAGGTTGGCGGCGGCGATCACAGAGGCGTCGCCGGTGAACGCCACTCGACCGTCGGTAACTTTAACATCCTGCGCGCCCAGGCGGCGCACCTCGAAAGAGAGGGTGGACTCAGTGCCGAAAAAGCAGGGCGCCACAAGCGTATAGTTGGTGGGCATAACGGTTCCTTTCAATTCTTACATGCCGGGGCGGCGGGCAAAAAGCAGAGCCTCTGCGGGAGCAGAGGCTCTGCAAAGACAGCTTAACCCCGGCGGCGGGAGTAGCCGCCGCGATGGTTTTCCGTCACACGCTTGAGATCGGCGATCTTTTCCTCGCTCTGGGTCTTGTAGCGCGCCATCATATCCTCAAAGCTCAGGTTCCCCCGCGGCGCGGGCGGCTTGGGCTGCCACACCCGGGGCGGCGCCTCCCGCTTGGGACGCTGCTGGGGGCGCGGGCCGCTGGGTCGGGCGCCTCGCTCCGGCGCGGGCTGTGTGCGCTTGATGGACAGCGCGATCTTTCCATCGGGTGCGATGGAGATGACCTTCACCTTGACGGGCTGGCCTTCCTCCAGCACGGCAGAGAGATCCTGCACGAACTCGTAAGAGACCTCCGAAATGTGTACAAGGCCATTCTTGTTTTCCGGCAGAGAGACAAAAGCGCCAAACGGCTTGATGCCGGTGACTTTGCCCTCCACAATATCCCCAACCTGTAAAGCCAAGCTATGATACCCCTTTTTTTATATTCAGAAAGGATGCCGCAAAGCCCCTTACTGTGCTTATTTGCCGCTGATATCCACAAAGACGCGCTCATTGGGTTTGGCGTAGCCCTGCTCCCGGGCAATGCGCTCAATGATGGCATCCTCACCGTCCTGCAGGGCGCGCTCCAGTTCGTCGTTGGCAGCCAGCTGGCTGTCCAGCTGGGCCTGCACGGCGGCAAGCTCCTGCTGCTTGGAACTGATTGTGACCTGGCAGCCGATCAGCGTAAAAAAGAGATAGCCGCACAGCAACACAATGCCCAGCGGAACCAGCCAGCGGGGAAAAAGCCCCCTACGCTTTGCCATGGCGGCCACCTCCTTTGCCTTGATTTGTATTGGTACACTTATGCATGGTTAATTATATAATACTTTGCTTGGCTTTTGCAACAGCTTTTTCTGATTTTTGGGCTTTTTCCGCAATTTTTGTGCAAAAAAAGTGCCGCCGAGGCAGATTTTTGCCGCAATAGGGCGCACCAGACGGCGGTTCGCCAGCCGGAAAGGCCAGACGATCATCCCCGCCAGCTGCCCCGCCAGGCGATGAACCGCGCCGGAAACCGCGTACCGCCATCCCAGCGCCCCCGCCAGCGTGCCGGCGGCCATATACCAGCGGGCCACGCCGCTGGAGGATACCCCGGCGGCAAAACCGCAGACCAGCACCGCCGCCCCCGCAAAGGCCAGCAGGTCCCACACAAGGCAGAGCAGGCGTCCGTTGCCGAACGCCAGCCCCAGGGCGTCCCGCGCCGCCGCCAGCAGCAGGCCGACGCCCAGGCACCAAAGCACGTCGCCGCAGACCGCCCCCAGGGCGGGCGAGGCGGCCACTACTTGAGGAGGCGGGCCAGCAGGCTGCCGCCGCTCTGCCGGTTCTCAGCGTACTGCAGGTATTCGATCTTGCCGGAGATGTTCACCTGGCCAGTGTGGACCGAAAGTTCGCTGACCTGTATCCCCTGCCCGCCCACCGTGAGATTGCCCAGCGGCGTCTCCAGCATCGCGCCGGTCTCGTCGCAGCTGATAACGCGGGTCACACCGGTTAGTGTCAGCTGCCGGCGGTCCCGCAGGGTCAAGGTATGTTCCCGCCCCGGTGCGGCGGCCAGGGTATGGGCTGGCTCGTTTTTGTTCTCCGGCATGGCTTGCCCCTCCTCGATCTGGTCTACACAAAACAATGTATGCGGCTCAGGCGGGTTTTAGAACGGCGGCGGGGCGGATTATTTTGCACCGGGGCGGCAGAAAGGCGCGCCGGTGGCTTACACCTCGATGACTTCGTACAGTTCGCGGGCCACATCCTTGCCCTTCGGCTCGTCGATGGAGAGCACCCGCACCTTGACGGGGCGGTTGCCGAAGGTGATCTCGATCTCGTCGCCGGGTTTGACGGCGTAGCTGGCCTTGGCGGCCTTGCCGTTGACCAGCACCCGCCCCGCGTCGGCAACCTCATTGGCGAGGGTGCGGCGCTTGATCAGGCGGCTGACCTTCAAATACTTGTCCAATCGCATGGAAACTACTCCTTCCCCGGAGGGCTTTATAAGAAAAGCACCCCGTTGCCATGCGGCGGCGGGGTGCGGCTTGCGCCGGTGGATTACTGCACAGCGTCCTTCAGAACCTTGCCGGCCTTGAAAGCGGGCAGCTTGGAAGCGGCGATGGTGATCTCCTCCTTGGTCTGCGGGTTGCGGCCTTTGCGCTCGGAGCGCTCACGAACCTCGAAGGTGCCGAAGCCCACCAAAGAGACCTTGTCGCCATCCTTCAGGGCGGCGGTGATTGCGCTCAGCGCGCTGTTGACAGCCTTCTCGGCGTCCTTTTTGGTCAAGCCGGCATCGTTGGCAACGGCGGCGATCAGATCAACTTTCGTCATTGTTTTGTACCTCCACAAAATATATCAGCAAAAAGCGGGTTCTCGGGACTGCCCCGGCATGGGGCCGCCGCGCCATCCGCGCGCAGCGGTTCCGCCCTGCGCAGGGCAGCACCTTTATAAAACCGCCCTCGGCTCAAGATTTTTGCGCTGCCTCGGCCACGAAGGCCTCATTGCAGCGCTGCAGCGCCTGCTCAGGGTCCACCCCGGCGCTGCGGGCCAGTGCCGCCGCGCTGAACAGCAGTTCCCCCACGGCGGCTTCTGCGGCAACCTCGTCCGGCGCGGCCTGCACCGATTGGGCGGCCGCCGCCACCGCGGACGCATCGGCCGCCGTGGGGCAGCCGTAGCGTTCCGCCCGTTCCTGCAGCTTGGCGGCGCGCATCAGGGCGGGCATCGCTTTGGGTACGCTCTCCAGATCCTGGGTCAGGGTCAGGCGGCCCTTTTCCTTATTTTTGAGCGCCTCCCAATCGTTTATGCTTTGGGGATCGGGATTTTTTCCGAAGATATGCGGGTGCCTGCCGATCAGCTTGCGGCAGACGCCGTCGCAGACCTGGGGCCAGGCAAACCGCCCCCGCTCCGCCTCGATCTGGGTGTGAAAGACGACCTGCATCAGCACGTCGCCCAATTCCTCGCACAGCAACGCAGCGTCGTCCAGGTCAAGGGCATCCACCGCCTCGTAGGCTTCCTCCAGGAAATTCATTCGGATGGACTGATGATCCTGCACCTTATCCCAGGGGCATCCCGTCTCGGGGTCGCGCAGGCGGGCGATGATCTCCACAAGGTCCTGCGCGGTATACAGTTTTTCTTGGTTTTCCTTCATGGTCACTCGCCGCCGACGCCCCTTTGCCCGCAGTGAACAAAAAGGGTAACATGCAACATTCTACTCCCAATTCAAAATTTGTCAAGTGAGGCGGCGGTCCTTCCCGGGGCGCAAAGGGCGGTCGGGCGGCGCTTACACACGGAAAAGCGCCGGCAGCGTTCAACGTGCCAACGGCATTTTTGCTGCTTGGAACATTCCACGCCACCGGCTGCGGTGTACTTGCCGCCTTACAGATTTTTTTACAACTGCGCGCCGCAGTGGTTGCAGAAGAGAGCGTCGCCGTCCACCTCGGCACTGCAGACCGGGCAGGTCTTGGTCTCGCCGCGGAGCTTGACCGGCTCCTCCTCGATGACCTCC
The DNA here is from genome assembly GCA_964542725.1 of uncultured Subdoligranulum sp. Classification (GTDB taxonomy): domain Bacteria; phylum Bacillota; class Clostridia; order Oscillospirales; family Ruminococcaceae; genus Gemmiger. The sequence goes on from CAZIVF010000002.1 coordinate 32,524, forward strand.
TCCTCGGCGGGGGCCTTCTCAACCGGCGCGGCCTCCTCCGCCTCGGCGGTCTCGGCCTCCGCCTCAGCGCACTCCTCGGGGGTCATGCTGGCCTTCAGCGTCTCGATGGCCGTCTCAATCTCGGCAATGGCCTCGATATACTTATCGACCAAGGGCTGGTTCTCCTCGCCGGATTTATGCAGGCTGTAGACCAGCGCGCCCAGCTGGCGCTGCGCCTTGGACAGACGCGCCTGCTGGTTGACCAGATCCAGCTGGCTTTTGCCTTTGTCTGCGATATCCAGGGCGGTCTTCTTGGCGGTATCCACCAGCTGCAAGCCCTGCTCCTTCAGCATCTCAATATCCAATTCGAACATAGTAATGCACCTCTTTCTTGCGGGCTGCGCGGGGTTCGCGCCTGCCTCATAGTGTTTCCATTATATCCCAAGTTCCCTCGGTTTGCAATGCAGTTTTGCAAAGTTTTATATGGTTTCCGTAAATTATTTTAAAAAATTTCGTGAACTTTTTAGGCCGCGCTGTCAGTTCCCCCCAGCGATACGGTGAGCGGGCGGCGCCGCAGCCAATAGGAACGCGCCGGGCCGGATGGCATGCCGGGCATTTCCCCCGCCAGCGGTGCTCTGGGCGCGCCGTGCATTGCGCGGAGCCTTCACAGTTCCGCCCCGCCCGCGCCGATAAATTCTCGCAGCATACTGTCTGCCGGGACCAGCGAGGTCTGAACCGGCGGGAAAACCGCCATCCGTTCACACAGCGCGGCGAAGCGGGCGGCATTGGGGCTGCCCGGGCGCAGCTTGCCCTGCTCGGCGGCCAGCAGCGGCCCCCAGAGGCAGACCTCGTAGCTGTGGGTGGTATCCAGGATTGCGTCAGCCAGGGACTTATAAACCTTGATATAGCGGTCCTCGCTCTCACAGACATGGTCCCACAGGTCCAGCGTAAAATCCGGTTCGTGGCCGCGGAACAGCGCGTCCCGCACCAGGCGGCGGGCCAGGCGGATATCCCGGGTGGCCAGGCAGCGCGCGCCGCCGGGGCCGGTGTACTCCTCCCGCAGGCTGGCATAGATGCGGAAGACCGCCTGCTGGGGCAGATGGTCGGTCAGCGCCGGGTTGAGGGCATGCAGTCCCTCGACGATGACCAGGCCGTCACGGCAGTCAATCTCTTGGCTGCCCCCCGGCATCTGGGTGAGAAAATCAAACACGGGGGCCTGGCAGCGGCCCGTCTCATGCAGTTGGCGCAGGCAGTCCCGCAGTAGCGGCAGGTCGAGGGCTTCCAGACATTCGTAATCGTCGGCGCCATCCGCCCGCTTGGGGTAGCGGCCCTCGCCGACAAAGAAGTCATCCAGGCTGATCACCGTGCTGCTTCTGCCGCGGGCTTCCACCGCCGCCGCCAGTTTGTTGGCCGAGGTGGTCTTGCCGGTGGCCGAAGGGCCGGTGAGCATAGCGATGCGTCGCCCCGACTCCACCAGCTGCCCGGCCAGGGAATCGATGCGCGCCCGGTAGCTCCGCTCACACAGGGCGGCGAAAGGCTCGGGCCGGCTGGCCGCCAGCGCAATCAGCTCACAGCCGACCAGCCGCTTGGGCGTAAGTCTCATAGAAGGTTTCCACTCCTTTCTTGCGGGCGAGGACCGTATCAAAACGGTCGATATACTCGTTGGGATATTTGTAGTTGAAGATGCGCTGGATCTTGCCCCGGCGCGCGCCGGGGATAACCAGCTTAGTGGAGCCGCCCGCCCCGGCTGAGAGGATAGAGTGTATCTCCTCCATGATATAGATATTGTACAGGCACTCCCGCCCCGGCTTGGCCCAGCCTATGTTCTCCAGGTTCTGCAGGGTGCCTTTTTGACGGTAGAGGTAGTAGGGGCGGTAGCCCGTCTGCTCCAACAGGGCGCTTTGTTCCAGCATAGCGGCCACATCATCATATGCGGCGGCGCGGCGCTCCACCACCAGATCGGAGGCCCGCTTGAGGGTGAGGGTGTGGACCGTGATATTCTCGGGCTGCAGTTCAATGGCGGTGCGAAGGCTGCGGGCAAACCCGTCCACCGTATCGCCGGGAAGCCCTGCGATGAGATCCATGTTAATGTTGCCATGCCCGGCGGCGCGGGCGGCGGCAAAACAATCCAGAATATCCCGGGCGGTGTGGCGGCGGCCGATGGCGCGCAGCACCTCGTCCGAAAAGGTCTGCGGATTGATGGAGATGCGGGTGGCGCCGTACTGCTTGAGGATGCGCAGCTTCTCCTCGTCGGTGCAGTCGGGCCGGCCCGCCTCCACGGTGTATTCGTCCAGCGCCGCCAGGTCAAAGGTGGCGGCGATATGCCCCATCAGCTGGCGCAGCTGGGCGGCGCTGAGGCTGGTGGGGGTGCCGCCGCCGATATAGAAGGTGCGGATGCGCAGGCCGCAGCGGTCCGCGATCTCCCGGATAGCGGTCAGTTCCCGGCAGAGTTTGTCCACATAGGGCTGCACCAGGGCCTGGGTGGTTCTATCCCCCACCGTGCGGGAGACAAAGCTGCAGTAGCTGCACCGGGTGGGGCAGAACGGGATGCCCGCGTAGACGCTACAGTCCATCGGCCCCGCCCCCTCCAGCACGGGGCGCTGCAGATCGGCAATGCGGCGGGCCAGGTCAAATTTTTGCGGCGTGCAGCGGAAATGATCCAAAAAGCGAGCGGCCACCTCCGCTTCCGGCGCGCCGGCAGCCCGCAAGTCGTGAATAATGCGCACCGGGCGCACGCCGGTCATCATGCCCCAGGGCGGGCGGATGCCGGTGTACCGGCCCAGCATCCCATACAGCAGGCTGCACAGGGCGTATTCGGCCTCCCCCGGGTCGGACGGGGCCGGGGCGGCCTGCCAGCACAGGCGGCCCGCCAGACGCAGCAGCACCAGCTGGGTACAGTCCCCCGCCAGGGCGGCAACAGCATCGCCCTCGGCGGGGAAGAGTTCGGCGCGCCGGGCGCCGGGGAAGAAGAGGCGGACGGTATGCTCGGCCTCATAGCCGGCAGCCGCGCCCCGCAGAATGATTTGCATAGAAGCCTCCGTAACGGGGGATTGCGCTGCGGATCAGTACCATTCCCCCAGCATATAGGGGTTGGTGCGGCGCTCCTGCCCCAAGGTGGTGAAAGACTCATGCCCAGGGTAAACCCGGGTCTCGTCGGGCAGGGGCAGGTTGGCCAGCAGGGAGAGGCTCTGCCGCATCTGCTGCGCGCTGCCGCCCGGCAGGTCCACCCGGCCGCAGGAGCCGGCGAACAGGGTGTCGCCGCTGAACAGATGGCCGCCGCACCAGAAGCACCAGCTGCCCTTGGTATGCCCCGGCGTGTGCCAGCAGCGGAACTCCAACTCGTCGATGGTGAAAGTTCCCTGCGCCGGGTAGGCAGCGTCGCCCCCGCGCAGCGGGAACATGCTGTTGCCCTGAGCATCGGCAGGGTCGATCCAAACCTGCGCGCCGGTGCGGCGCTTCAGTTCCTCCACCGCTCCCACATGGTCATAGTGGCCGTGGGTCAGCAGAATGTGAGTGAGCGCCGCGTTATGCCCGGCCAGCGCGTCCAGGTAGCGCTGCGCCGAGGCGGCGGGGTCGACGGCGATGGCATGGCCCGTCTGGGTGAAAATCAAAAAGGTGTTGGTCCACAGCGGCGAAGGGCCGGGAATAGAAAGCAGTTCCATGGGAACCTCCTTGTTGTCAGACGTGGAAAATCGGATTTTGTGGCAGCGGGGGGCAGGGAGGCCCCGCATCAATCTGGCGGCAGGGTCTTCGTTAGGGCTGCGGGGCGGGATCGGTTCGGGGTTCCTAGCGCTTCCACTCGTCGGTGTCGATGATGATGGTGATGGGGCCGTCGTTGGTCAAGGTCAGCTGCATGTCGGCGCCGAACTCACCATGCCGCACCTCTTTCAGGCCCTGCTTTCCCAGTTCCTCCAGGAAGGCTTTGTAGGCGGTGTCGGCTGCCTCCCCCTTGGCGGCGCGGATAAAGCTGGGGCGCTTGCCCCGGCTGGTATCGCCGTACAGGGTGAAGTTGGAGACCACCAGCGCCGAATAGCCCAGTTCCACCGCGCTGCGGTTGAGCTTGCCCGCCTCGTCGGGGAAGATGCGCAGATGGGCGCACTTTTCGGCCAGTTTGGGAACGACGGCCAGCGTATCGCTCTCCCCCACTCCCAGCAGGATCGCCAGCCCGGGGCCGATGGGCCGCGGCGCGCCGCCGTCCACTACCACCGAGGCGGAGGAGACACGTTGAATCACAGCACGCATGGCATCAGCCTCCTATCGGCACAAGAAAATAGCAGGAATCCACCACGAATAGGATGACGTTGGGATCGGCGGCGAAGATCGCCTGCCATTCCTCATACTGCTCCCCGGCGGTGGTGACATAGACGGTCTGCGGGTCATACCGGCCGCTTTGCAGCAGGGCGCCGGCCTCCTGGGCGGACGCCTGGGCCTGCGGGTAATCGCCGGAGACGGCGATGGAAATGTTGGTAGCAAGCCCCTGCTTGCCCGCCAGGATCGCCAGAAGGCGGCTGCGGTCCTGGCGAATCTCCCCCGTGGCCAGCAGACGGGTATGGCCCAGCCCCAGGCTCTGGGTCTGCTCGGCGTTGACAACGGTGGCGTTGATCCCGGCGGTAAAAAGAGCCCGCTTCTCCGCTGCGGCGGCGCTCAGGTCAAAGACCTGCACCGCCAGCACGGCGGCCAGCAGCAGGCAGGCCGCGCCGGGGCGGCGGACGGCCCCGGCCAGGGTGTACAGGCCGAACAGCAGGATGCAGGCCCCCACCAAATAGAACATCCGTCCGCTGGCGCGGAAGATGCCGCACAGATTCACAAGCCACCCGGGCAGCGGCAGCGTGAAGCCCGCGCCGCCCCAATAGACGTTGTTGGAGACGGCGAAGAGGGTCAGAAAGACGCAGGCTGCAAACAGCGGGCCGTTGCGCCGCCACCACGCCCCCGCACCGCGGCGGTGCAGACCGGCCCAGGCAAGTGCGGCGGCGGCCAGCCCCAGCGCGCCCAGGCCAAGATAATTGAAGCCGTCATACTGGGCGGGCAGCTGTGGCAGGGTAGGCAGCAGCCGGGACCAGGTATAATGCCCCCGGGAGGAGGGATTTAAAAGGGCGTTGAGATTCATCGAGAAGTCGCCGTAGCCCCCCCGCGAAGCGGAGACCCCGCCGCCTACAGCGCCGCAGAGCAGGCCGCCTGCCAGCGCTGAGGCCAGCGGGACGCCCAGCACGGCGGCAGCCCGGGGCCAGCGGCGGGTCAGGCGGGCGCAGTCGACAGCTGCCAGCAGGGCGCAGACCATGACCGGCGGCAAAAAGTAAGGATGGATGCCCACCGCCGCGAAGCTCAGCAGCGGGAAGGCCCAGGGGAAGCGCGCCCTTCCCTGCCCCAGCTGCGCCCGGTACTCCAGGTAGGCGTAGAGGGCAAACAGGTAAAGCCAATGGCTGGCCAGCGCCGTGTGGCGGAAGGCCCGCTCCCACAGGGTCGGCAGGCAGGCGAAAAGCGCGCCGCCCAGCACGGCGAAGGGCAGGTTGCCCCGGCGCAGCGCAAGCAGCGCGCCGGCGGCCCCCTGCAGAGCGAAGCAGGCCAGCACATACCAGCCGAACCACTGGAAGGTAGCTGGCAGTACGCCGCGCAGCAGTTTGAAGAAGATGCTGGCCCAGGGGATACTGTCGGTATAAGAGATGATGGTGCCATCCGGCGCGGCGATGGTATCGGCCAGCCCCAGCGGGAAGGCCCAATGGCTGTTGCGGAAGAGCAGCCAGCCCGCATAGTGTTGCTGCACGTCAGTCTCATCGTAGCCGTTCAGGATCCAGGCATCCCAGCCCACGTTCAGGGGCGCCGTGCCGTAGACCCACAGAAATACCAGGCAACCTGCCAACGCCCCCAGCAGGGCGGCCAGCATTTTTTGCTGCGGTTTCGTCAGTTTCATAGCGAATCAGTTCCTCGTCACGCTGATGACATCCTTGACCTTCTTGAGCTTGGCAACCACGCTGTTCAGGTGTTCGGTGTTGGTGATCCCCACCGTCACGCTCATGCGGGCGCGGCCCTGGTCGGCGGCGCGGGCGGTGAGGGAGTAGATGGGTACCCGCATATCCCCCAGAGCCAGCGCAATATCCGAGACAAGATTGGCGCGGTCCATGCAGACCAGATCCAGGGTAGCCTTATAGTTTTCCCGCACGGCCTCGTCCCAGTAGGCTTTGACCCAGCGGTCGGAATTCTCTGGATGGCGCATACTCTCGCGGACATTCTGGCAGTCCTTCTTGTGGATGGAGACGCCGAAGCCCCGAGTGACAAAGCCGACAATCTCATCGCCGGGCAGCGGGGTACAGCACTTGGCGAACTTGATGGGGCAGTTGTCGATCCCCTCCACCACCACGCCGTCGGAGGAGTGTATCCGCTTGATATCCACCGTGACGGGCTTGGGTTCCTCCGCGCGGAGTTTCTGGTATTCCTCCTTGAGTTTGGGGAGCACCCGGGCCATCTGCAGGCCGCCGTAGCCGATGGCGGCGAACATCTCGTCCACCGAATTGCAGCGGTTGCGGCGGGCCAGATTTGCCATAAAATCGTCATATTTTTCTGCCGGGATGCTCATCAGGTTGCGGCGGAGTTCATGCTCAAAGGCGGCGCGGCCCTCCACGATATTCTCCTCCCGCCGCTCCTTCTTGAACCAGTTGCGGATCTTATTTTTGGCCTCGCTGGTCTTAACAATGCCAAGCCAATCCCGGCTGGGGCCGCGGGTCTCGGGGCCGGTCAGAATCTCGATGATCTCCCCGGTAACGACCTGATGGTCGATGGGGACGATGCGGTTGTTGACCTTGGCCCCCACCATGCGGTTGCCCACCGCCGAGTGGATGGCGTAGGCGAAGTCAATAACGGTGGCGCCGGCGGGCAGATTGATCACATCGCCCCGGGGGGTAAAGGCAAAGACTTCCTCGGGCAGAAGGTCGCTCTTGATATCGCTGAGCAGGTCGGTGGCGTCGGCGCTGGTGCGCTGGCTTTCCAGCAGCTGGCGCACCCAGGCCAGCCGGGCATCCAGCTTGGCGTCGCTGCTTCCCACCGCGATGCCCGCCTTGTATTTCCAGTGGGCAGCGATGCCGTACTCCGCGTTGCGGTCCATCTCCCAGGTGCGGATCTGCACCTCAAAGGGTAGCGCCTCCCGCCCGATGACGGTGGTGTGCAGGCTCTGGTAGCCGTTGGGCTTGGGGGTGGAGATATAGTCCTTGAACCGGTTGGGAAGCGGGTGGTACATATCGTGGATCAGCCCCAGGGCGGTGTAGCACTCGGACAGGCTGTCCAATATAATGCGGACGGCGTAGATATCGTAGATCTCCTCAAAATCCTTGTCCTGCATATACATCTTGCGGTAGATGCCGTAGATGCTCTTGACCCGGTGGCGGATGGTTGCCTTCTGGATGCCGTTCTCGGCCAGGTGGTCCGAGATGGTGCGGCAGACGCCATGGAGGAAATCATCGCTGTGCTGGTTCAGCAGCTTGCGGATATTTTCGTAGCCCACCGGATCCAGGTAGTGCAGGCTGCGGTCCTCCAGTTCCTCCTTGATGGCGGACATGCCCAGGCGGTGGGCGATGGGGGCATAGACCTCCATCGTCTCCTTGGCTTTATCGCGGCGCTTCTGCTCCGGCCAGGCGTCGCCGGTGCGCATATTGTGCAGCCGATCGCACAGTTTGATAATCATGACCCGCACATCCTGGGTCATCGCCAGCAGCATTTTGCGCAGATTCTCAGCCTGGCGGTCCTCCACGTTGGAGAATTTGATCTGTGTCAGTTTGGTCACGCCGTCCACCAGCAGTGCCACCTCGCCGCCGAATTTGGCGCGTATCTCCCCGATCCCCACCGAGGTATCCTCGGCCACATCGTGCATCAGGGCGGCGGCAATGCTCTCGCTGTCCATCCCCAGTTCGATCAGAATCTGCGCCACGCTGAGCGGGTGGCAGATATACGGCTCGCCGCTGCGGCGGAACTGCCCCTCGTGGGCGGAAGCCGCCAGGTTGTAGGCGCGGTCAATCATAGCAAAGTCGTAGGCGCGGCCGCTGTCCCGCAGTTCTTGTATCAGCTGTTCATAGGTGATCGGCAGTTTTTCCATACTCACTCATCCCCCCTGTTTACATTCCTGGCCAGCCCCGCCGGCGGCCTGGGCCGCCAGCTTTTGCAGCACCGGCGCGCTGGCAAGGTCCCGCTTTTGGGCGGCAGGCACCGGCAGCCAGCGGCTGCCCCGCCGCTCGATCAGCCCCAACTGCTCCAGCGCGGTCAGGCTGGCCAAGGTCTTGCCGGTCTGCGCCGGCCCCTGGGCGGCGAACACCGGCTGCAGATCCGCTGCAAAAACACTGCCGTCGCGTATCTGTTTATACAGCGCTACCGTGTCTGCCCGGGCGGGCAGGAAATCCGCCGCCTGGGCGGGGTTCAGCGCTGCCCCGGCGCAGAACGCCTCAAAATGGGCCGCCTGCTCGCTGGGCTGGTTGCCTAAGCCCGCCGGGCGGATTCCCTTCAGGTGGGCGGAGACCATCGGCCCCGACCGCCCGGTGAAGATGCCGACCTCAATGGCCGCATCCACCGCCGCCCCCATCGGGTAGGCAAAATCCTCCGGCGCGGTGCCGAATAGCGAGACAAAGCAGGCCGCGCCGCCCTGGCGCAGCCGCAGACGGGTGTGGCGCTTCTCACTCCCCAGCGGCCAGATACCGTCGATCCGGGCGCCGCGCACCAGAAGCAGCGGCACCGGGTTGCCCCGGCCAAAGGGAGCCAGCCGCTCAAACCCCTGCACAGCGGGTACGGTCAGTTCCGCCACCTCCACGGCGGCATCCAGTTCCAGCGGCAGGATCTGCGGGACCGGGTATTCTCGGGCTGCCCAGGCGTTGACCGCCCGGCGGAAGTCATCCAGTTTTTTTCTCTCAATGAGCAGCCCCGCCGCCCCGGCGTGGCCGCCGTAGCGGATCAGATGCGGGGCGCAGGCCGCCAGCGCGCTGTGCAGATTAAAGGCGCCCGGCGCCCGGCCGCTGCCGCGCCCTTCCGCCCCCTGCAGCGAGACGACGATGACGGGGCGGGCATACCGCTCCGCCAGGCGGCTGGCCACAATGCCGATGACCCCGGCGTGCCAGTTTTCCCCCGCCACCACGATCACCCGGTCATGGGCGCGGGCGGGGTCGGCGGCCAGCTGGGCCTGCGCCTCTGCAAAAAGCTTCTGCTCGGTCTGCTGGCGCTCGGCGTTGATCTCGGTCAGGCGGGCCGCGATCCCCTGGGCCTGCTCCTCACTGCCGCAGAGCAGCAGCTTGAGAGCCACCGAGGCATTGTCCATCCGGCCGGCGGCGTTGAGCCGGGGGGCCAGGCCGAAACTGACCGTCTCGGCAGTGACGGGGCGGCCCGCATAACCGGCGCTCTCCAGCAGCGCCTGCAGGCCGGGGCGCACCGTCTCCTGCAGGAGGGCCAGCCCCTCCCGCACCAGGGTGCGGTTCTCCCCCACCAGCGGCATCACGTCGGCGATGGTGCCGAGGGCCGCCAGATCGCCGTACATATCCAGCAGTTCGGCGGGGTCGCACGCTTCGAGGGCAGCGGCCAGTTTGAAGGCCACCCCCGCGCCGCACAGGTCCTTGAAAGGGCTTTCGTCGTCGGCGCGCTGGGGATCCACCACCGCCACGGCCTCCGGCAGAGGATCGGGGGGCAGATGGTGGTCGGTGATGACCAGATCGATCCCCAATTCCTTGGCGAAAGCCGCCTCCTCCACCGCGGAGATGCCGTTGTCCACCGTGACGACCAGGGTATAGCCCTTGCCCGCCAAGCTCCTAAGCACATCGCGGTTGATGCCGTAGCCGCCGCCGTCCCGGGTAGGCAGCTTGCAGCGCACCTGAGCGCCCAGGTTGGAGAGATAGTCGTACAGGATCGCGGTGGCGCAGACGCCATCCACATCATAATCGCCAAAGATGACGACGGGTTCCCCCTCCTCGACGGCGCGGCGGATACGGGCCACCGCCTTTTCCATATCCTTGAGCAGATAGGGGTCGGTGAGAGCCGTACCGCCGCCCAGCAGCGGCGCGGCCGCCTGGGGGTCGGTAATGCCGCGGGCCGCCAGCACGCGGGCCGCCAGCGGGCCGCAGCCCGTCCCGGCCAACGCCTGCTCCCCCGCAGGGTTAGCCGGTTTGAGCTGCCAAGCACGATAGTTCATAGCGCTTCCTCTTCTCCCAATAGCTTCCTCTATAGCATCCGTTTGGCTCAGCGGTTTTGGCTCCCAAAATCGCTGCCAAAATCATGGATCAGCCCATCCTGGCTGAGCATGGCCTCCAGGGTATCGATCTCCGCCGAAACGTCCAGCGAGACATCCTGCAGCAGCGTATCGTACAGGCGGCCGTAGGCTAGATTCAGGGTGTGCAGGATGCCGGTGATGTCCCGCCGGATCGCCTCGGCCCCCTCGGTGCCGGTATCCCCCAGGCCCATGGCGGTATCCAGCAGCTTGCGGGTGGTCGGCAGGTAATACTCCGCAAAGCGGCGCACCCGGGGCAGCTGGGCGGGGTGGTTGTGGATAAAGCCCACGATGGAGGCGCAGGTCCTGCGCATTGCCTCCAGTTCAAGGTCGGCGTCAGGGGTCAGCTTGCCTCGGCAGCGGCCCAAATAGTTGATGAAATCCACACCCTTTTCCCGGAAAATCTCCATGTCGGTCTTTTCCTCCGGGGCAGCGGCTGCGGCGGGTTCCGGTTCCGTCCGGGGGGCCGACTGATACAGCTCGGCGTCCAGATACAGGGTCTGCTCCGCCCGGTCCAGGCAGGCGTCGGGCAGATGCCCGGCGGCGACGGCCTGCCGCAGATCCCGCAGGGCCTTTTCCCGGCTTTTGGAGGCGCCCCGTGCCAGATCCGCCACCGGCTCGGTCCAGGTGCGGGCGGCGCGCAGATACCGGCACAGCCGGCCAAAGTAGCTGCCCTTGCGGCAGCCAATCCACCCCACAACGCCGAAGCCGAGGGTTATCGGCGCAAAGCAGAGCGTCAGGATGGGAAACACCTGGAATTCATCGGCGGTGAGCCCCAGCGGCCCCGGGCCGACGCCCCACAGGATGGCCATGACCAAGGTGGCAATGGCGAAGCTGCCCGCAAAGAACCAGCCGCAGAACCCCATGCCCCAAAAAAAGTCATCCCGGCTTCTCTTGAGTTTGCGCTCCAAGCTGCGGCGGTAAGCGGTGAAGCTATCCGGCGCGGCGGGGCGCACGGCGTCGGCGGCTTCCCGCAGGGCGTCGGAAATACTGCTCAGTACGCTGCTGCCCACCTGGCTTCCCACGCACACCGCGCCGTTGACAAGATCATCCAGGTCGCCGAAATCCGCAGGGCCGTAGTGGGCGGATCGCCGCTTTTCCTCATTGTCTTTGCAAGGGTGCTGCATGGTCGGCTTCCTTTCTTTTTTCTCACGCCAGGCTGGGGGCCTGTTCCTTCATCAGGGCAGCGGCGCAGCGCACGCCGTCCACGGCGGCGGTCATGATGCCGCCCGCATAGCCCGCGCCCTCGCCGCAGGGATAAAGGCCCTCCAGGGCGGTGCATTGCAGATTTTCCCTCCGGGGCATCCGCACCGGGCTGCTGGTGCGGGTCTCCAGGCCGGTGAGCACTCCGTCGGGGGCGCGGTAGGCGGCCAGCTTCCCGCCAAAAGCGGTGAGGCCCTGGCGCAGCGCGCCGCTCAATTCCGGCGGCAGCAGGCTGCCCAGGTCACAGGGAGTCACGCCGCGGGGGTAGGTGGGCTGCACCGAGCCAAGTTCCAGGCGGCCCCGCCCCTGCAAGAAACTCCCCACCGTCTCGGCGGGGGCCAGGTACCTGCCGCCGCCCGCCCTGTAAGCGGCCTGCTCCAGCCCGCGCTGGAAGGCGATAGCCTTGGCGGGGTCGTTGCCAAAATCGCTGCCATCCACGCTGACCACCACCGCCGCGTTGGCGTTGCGGCCGGCGCGGGCGTGGAGGCTCATTCCGTTTGTGACCACGCCGCCCGCCTCGCTGGCGGCGGCGCAGACGGTGCCGCCGGGACACATGCAGAAGGTGTAGACGCACCGCCCGCCGATGTGCTGGCTCAGCTGGTACTCCCCCTTGGGCAGGGCCGGATGGCCTGCCGCAGCGTGATAGAGGCTTTTGTCGATCTCGCTTTGCAGATGCTCCGCCCGGAGCCCCACCGAGAAGGGCTTGCAGGCCAGCGGCAGGCCGGCCTGCGCCAGCATGGCGAAGGTATCCCGGGCGCTGTGGCCCACCGCCAGGATCAGCCGCTCACAGGGGAGTTCCCCCGCCGTGGTGGAGATGCCGGTCAGCGCGCCGCCCCGGCTGTGCAGGCCGGTGAGAGCGGTGCGGAACCGTACCTCGCCGCCCAGGGCCTCAATCTCCGCGCGGATGGAGGTGATGACACCCCGCAGAAGATCGGTTCCCACATGGGGCTTCTGCCGCCAGGCGATATCCGCCGGGGCGCCGTGCGCCAGCAGGGCGTCGGTGACAAAGGCGCAGAGCGGGTCCCCCACCCGGGTGGTCAGCTTGCCGTCCGAGAAGGTTCCCGCGCCGCCCTCGCCAAATTGGATGTTGGCGCTCTCGTCCAGGATCCCTTCCCCCTCAAAGCGCGCCACCGCCCGCACCCGTTCGGCCAGCGCGGGGCCGCGCTCCAACACCAGCGGGCGGTAGCCCTGGCGGGCCAGCAGCAGCGCGGCGAACAGCCCCGCCGGGCCAAGGCCCACCACCACCGGACGGTGGGCCAGCGGCGCAGCGCCCACGGGGAAGGAAAATTCCGGCTTTTGGGTGAAACAGACGCAGGGCGAGGCCCCGGCGTAAGCCGATTCCTCACCCTCGTCTTTGAGCGTGATGGCGACGGTAGCCACCAGCACGGGCGTACCGTGCCTGGCGTCCACCGAGAGTTTGGCGATCCCGCTGCAGGCCGCCTTGCGGGGCGGCAGGCGCAGGATGCGCAGGGCCTGGCGGACCGCCTCGGCCTCATGGTCGGGGCAGGAGAGCGGCAGGCGGATATTGCGGACCAAAAGCATAGGCGCAAAGACCTTTCCTGGTAGTGGAAGCCGCCGGGCGGGGGTTATTTCGCCGTGATCTCGCACTGGACCGTGTAGCTGCCGGTGGCAAAGATCTGCGAGGAGGACGGCACCTGGATCGTGACCGGCAAGGTCTGCTGCCCTGCGGTGAGAGAGACGCTGGAGCAGTCCAGCAGTGCCTGCACACTGTCGGCGGAGAGGGCCTCGATCTTTTCCTCCGGGCCGTAGAGGGTCACGCCGTTGACCATGCTGGAGAGAATCTCCACCTCGTAGTTGCTGGGCGTGTTGACCGGCCTGATGTTGGAGATATTCAGGGTGGTGCTGGCCATGCCGGTGGTATCAAAGCTGAGGGTGACGGTGTTGGAGCCATCCTGAGAGACAAGGCCGGTCGGCAGTTCGATCTGGCGCTGGTAGTCGCGGTCAAAGGCGAAATCCTGGGCCAGGTCAAAGCTGGTGACAGAAAGCTGCTCCAGCGCGCTGACAACGCGGGCCGGGCCGGCCACACGGAGCGTCTGCTGGCTGAGCGAGTATTTCAGGCTACTCACGTCAAAGCCCGACGGGATGCCGATAAAGTCCACCGACAAGGGCAGTTCCCGCACCTGGTAGATGGTCAGGGTGACATTGGCGGTCTCGGTATCCATCGAGGTATAATCGGGGATGATTGTCTCCCCGTTCTCCCCCCGGAGTTCCAGGGTGGCAGGCAGGGTGGTGGTGTCGGAGATCATATCCCCGGCGACCACCGGCGCCACCACGCTGGTGATACGCTCCAGTTCGCTGGTGGGGCCGCGCAGCGTGACCTCGTTGGGGGCGGCGGTGCTCTTGTTGAGGATATAGCCGTCCGCAATGGCAATGCCGGAGGTATCGGCCACCACGGGCAGCGTCTTGGTGCTGACCTCGTCAAAGACCACCTTGACGCTCTTGGGGAATTCCACCGTGACCTCGATGTTGCCGGGGTAATCGGTGGTGTTGGTGATGCGGGCGTTCAGCTTGCAGGTGAATTCGCCGGCGCCGTTGACATTGGCGTAGCTGGGGTAGACCATGATGTCGTCCTTGCCGATATCACCGATGACGGTGCCGTTGCCCTCCACTTTAACCTGGACCCGGGCGATCTCCTCCGTCTGGATAATGTCCAGCCCCTGCTCCGTGTAGGTGGCCGCGCCGTTGGCGTAGTTTATCTCGGTTACATCGACGGTCTGGGTGCTTTGGGGGTCAAAGTACATCGAAACAATCATCCAGGCAAAAAAGCCGCAGAGCAGCGATGCCACGATGAGAAAGACCTTATTATCCAGCAGGGAGCCGCGGCGAACCTCCGGCGTTGGGTCGGCGTTATTGGGCTGGGGCATTGTCTGCACCTCCTTTGGCTTTCATCCGCTGCCAGAAGGAGACGGGCTTCTCCTCCTCGTCCTCCGGCGGGATGATCTCCTCCTGCAGGAGATTGTACAGGTTTTGGCGGTCAAGGCGGCGGATCAGCACGCCGTTCTTCGCCAGCGAGATGATGCCGGTTTCCTCACTGACCACCACCACGATGGCGTCGGAGTTTTCGCTCATACCCAGGCCTGCCCGGTGGCGGGTCCCCATATCCTTGCCCATCTGCAGGTTGTTGGACAGGGGCAGCACACAGCCCGCCGCCACGATCACGCCGTCGCGGATCACCACCGCGCCGTCGTGAAGGGGGGTGCCTTCATAGAAAATGGTTCCCAGCATTTCCGGGATGACGTTGGCGCGGAAGGGGGTTCCGGTGCGGATGATCTCGTCCAGGTTGTTGCTGCGTTCCAGCACCATCAGGGCGCCGGTGCGGGTATCGGACAGCTGCTCGGCGGCGTCGCAGATGGCGACGACGGCGCTCTGCCACACCCCGCGCAGCGAGGGATCGTCCCGCCGGTTCCAGAACATCTTGCCGGCCCAGCTGGTGGTTTGGCCCATCCTTTCCAGGGTGCGGCGCAGTTCGGGCTGGAAAATGATAACCGCCGAGGTCAAGCCGATGGTGATGACGTTTTGCAACACCCAGTTGACGGTGCGCAGGTTCATCGCGCTGGCCAGGGCGTAAAACGCCAGGATCAGCACCAGGCCCTTGATCAGCTGCCCTGCGTGGGATTTGCGGGCAAAGACGAACAGCTGGTAGAACGCGAAGGAGACGATGAGAATATCAATCGTATCCCTCCACGGGTCAAAGACGCGCAGATTTTTCAGTATCTCGCTGATCAGTTCATTCTGGAACATGGCCCGCAGGCCCCCCCTCTGCCGGCAAATGCTCTGCGGCATCGCCATGGCATCTATTGCAGCCTTGTAACGCAAGGTTTCACCGCCGCCCGCCCCGTGAATACGGCCGCCGGCAGGGCGGCGGGGGCATCGCGCGGTTTTCTTATAAGTATAGCACAAAAAGCGGCGGCTGTGAACAGCTTTTTTGCCCGCCGCCCCTTATTGCAGCAGGGCTACGGCGTGGGCGGCGATCCCCAGCCCCTCCCCGGTGAATCCCAGATGCTCCTCGGTGGTGGCTTTGACGCTGACATTCTCCACCGGCACGCCCAGCGCGGCGGCAATGTTCTGCCGCATGGCGGGAATGTGGGGCGCCAGCTTGGGCCGCTGGCATAGGATGGTGGCGTCCACGTTCCCCACCGTGTAGCCGTGCCGCCGCAGGATGGCGGCCACCTCCCGGGTCAGCTCCAGGGAATTCGCCCCCTTGTAAGCGGGGTCGGTATCGGGGAAGTGCTGGCCGATATCCCCCAGCGCCGCCGCTCCCAGAAGCGCGTCCATCACGGCATGCAGCAGCACGTCGGCGTCGGAGTGGCCCAGCAGCCCCTTCTCGCAGGGAATCTCCACCCCGCCCAAAATCAGTTTACGGTCCTCCACGAGGCGGTGGACATCGTAGCCATGGCCGATTCGCATGGTGCTCTCCCCTTTCAGGTCGTCTTTTGTGGTGATCTTATAGTTGGCGTAATCGCCCTCCGTCAGCTGGACCGGCAGGCCGGCCAGTTCAAACAGGCTGCAGTCGTCTGTGACCAGGCGCGCCCGCTCGCCGGCAACCGCCTCCAGCGCCTCAAGATACAGGCGGCGGCGGAAGCATTGCGGGGTCTGCACCGCAAACAGCGTCCCCCTGTCCGGCGTGGCGCGCACCTTTTGATCCGGCGCGGCAATCTTGATGGTATCCTTCACCGGTACGGCGGGGGCGGCGGCGCCGGTGCGGGCGGCGGCCTCCAGCGCGGCGGTGATGACAGCCTCGCTGACAAAGGGGCGGGCGGCGTCATGGATGGCCACCAGTTCCCCCCGGGCGGCGGCCAGGCCGCTGCGCACGCTGTCGGCCCGGGTCTCGCCCCCCGGCACGACGGCGCAGGGCTTGGGGCAGGCGGCGGCGATGGCCTCGCAGGCGGCGCGGTTGGCCCCCGCCACCAGCACCAGCTGGGTGACGGCGGGGTGACCCGCCAACGCGGCGGCGCTGGTCTCCAGAACGGTGCGGCCGTCCGGCAGGCGGTGCTGCAGTTTGTCGAACCCCATGCGGCGGGATGCTCCGGCCGCAACAAGGATGGCGGTGGTGGTCAGCATAACGCATCCTCCCCTGGCAGATCGTTTGGGGCCTGCGGCCCACAGATGATTTTATTATACAGGGTGCCGCCAAAAAAATCCACCGTTTTGGCCGGTTTTTCACAGGAAAGCGGCACAAAAAATGCCCGGCGCAAAAGCGGAGCGGGCATAAGGGGACTTTGGTTCTGCCGTGCCAGCAGAAAAATCGCGCAGCACCGAAAACCGCAGGGGCGCACGGGTCCACAGTTGAACGAAGTTTGCGGCGGGGCTTCCCTTGTGGGAACCCCGCCATGCCGGGCGCGGCTGAATTCACTTTTTTTGGCCAAAACGGTACTCGGTCCCGTCGCGCAGGCGCTGGATGTTGCTTCGGTGCATCCAGATGACCATAACGCCCATGACGGCGGTGCAGAGGCCCGAGACCGCCAGCGTAGGCAGATTGGCCCCCTGCCAGGCCAGATAGCAGACGGTGACTACCGGGTACAGCCCGGCGATGATAATGCTCCCCAGCGAGACAATGCGGGTGATGGATACCTCGACGAGGAAGATCGCCAGCAGGCCCAGGCAGACCAGCGGTTCGGTGGCCAGGGCCGAGCCGGCCCCCACCAACACGCCCTTGCCGCCCTTGAAGCCGAAGAACACCGGCTTGCAGTGGCCTATGACCGCAAAAATCCCGGCCAGGTACGCCCCGCATACAGGGTCCAGCGGGGAATTGGGCAGCAGCGCCGCCATGATGGCCCGGCCAAGGAATACCACTGCCACGCTTTTTCCCACGTCGCCCACGGCGGTAGCGGCGGCGGCTCCTTTGCCGTAGTTGCGCAGCATATTGGTCATGCCAGCGTTGCCGCTGCCGTGGGTGCGCACATCGTCGTGGTAGAACACCTTAGAGATCAGCACGCCGAAAACGACGCCCCCCAGCAGATACCCTACCAGGGCCGTCAGAACAAAAGCTGCAAGATACTGTACCATAGCGTTCCCCTTTCAGCGGGCCGAGCCGTCGCCGTGCTCGCGGGTGATCATCCGCACCGGCGTGCCGGTGAGACCGAAGGTTTCCCGAATCTGGTTTTCCAGGTAGCGCTGGTAGGAAAAGTGGAACAGCGCCTTCTGGTTGACGAAGCAGACGAACGTGGGGGGCCGGGTGGAACTTTGGGTGATATAGAACACCTTGAGCCGTTTGCCTTTATCGGAGGGCGGCTGCACCCGGGCGGTGGCGCGGGCCAGCATCTCGTTGAGGGCGCCGGTGGGGATGCGGGTGCCGTTTTGAATATCCACAAAATGAATCGCCTCAAACAGCTTATCCACCCGCTGCCCGGTCTTGGCCGAGATAAAGACGATGGGCGCGTAGGACATGAAACTGAAGTCCTCCTGCAGTTGTCTGCGCATGGCGTCCATGGTGTAGCTGTCTTTCTCCACCGCGTCCCACTTGTTGACGGCGATGATGCAGCCCTTGCCCTGCTCGTGGGCGTAGCCCGCCACCTTGGAGTCCTGTTCGGTGAAGCCGACGGTGGCATCGATCATGATGACGCAGACGCGGCTGCGCTCGACGGCGGCCAGGCTGCGCAGCACACTGTACCGCTCAACGCCGCTCTCCACCCTGCCCTTTTTGCGAAGGCCGGCGGTATCGGTAAAGATGAACCTGCCGTGCTTGTTGTCCACCAGGGTGTCGATGGCATCCCGGGTGGTGCCGGCCTCGTTGGCGACGATGAGGCGGTTTTCGCCCAGGATATAGTTGATGAGACTGGACTTACCCACGTTGGGGCGGCCAATGACCGCCACCGGGATGCGGTCGCTCTCTTCCTCCTCTTCCCCGTCAAAGCGCAGATGGGCGCAGACGGCATCCAGCAGGTCGCCGGTGCCGTGGCCATGCACGCCGGAGACGGGGACAAGTTCCCCCAGCCCCAGCGAATAGAACTCGTACAGTTCCATCGGCGGCTCCCCGATTTTATCGCATTTGTTCACCGCCAGCACCACCGGCTTGCCGCTGCGCATCAGCATCCCGGCAATATCCTGATCCTGGGGGGTCACGCCCGCGCCCAGTTCTGTGACCATGACGATGCAGTCCGCCGAGTCGATGGCCATTTGGGCCTGTTCCCGCATATGGGCCAGCATACCGTCGTCAATGCGCGGCTCAATGCCGCCAGTGTCCACCAGCAGGAATTTGTGGCCGCACCACTCGCAGTCGCAGAAGATGCGGTCACGGGTCACGCCGGGGGTATTCTCCACAATCGCAAGGCGCTGGCCGGTAAGTTTGTTGAAGATCGTGGACTTGCCCACATTGGGCCGCCCCACAATGGCAACAATAGGTTTTGCCATGCCGATCCCTCCTTTGATTTGTCGCGGGGTGCGCCGGGCCGGATGCGCGGTCTCACCCCTTGGTTCGTGTGTGTATCGATAGTTTGCGCCGGCCGCCCCGCAAATAGGCGCGACAGCAGCCTGCGCCGTCGGTAGGGATGCAGATGACCCGGCAGCCCAGGGCCTCGGCCAGCTGATCCAGCGTAATATCGTCAAGAAAGCGATCCTTTTCGTCCCGCAGCATCACCTCCGGCACCGCCAGGGTGCCGCTTTGCAGCCTGCCGCGGCACTGCTTGATGATGTCGGTGCCGGTGACAAGCCCTGCCACGCTGACGTTGCCGCCGAAGAAGTCGTTGCGGATGGCGTGGACGGTGATCCCCACTTGGGGGTAGCGTTCCCGCAGCTTGGCGGCCATATCGCTGATGAGCGGCGCGGCCAGCGTGCCGGTGACTACATCCAGCGCATGGGGCAGCACCGGGGGGCGGGGGGCCTCCAGTTCCTCCAGGAAGGTATCATGGTATTTGCGCCACATCCCCACGCCGTCCTCCAACTGGGCGTACTCGTCATAGAATTCCGCTTCCGGCAGCGGGCGGCCCGCCGTCAGGTACCATTCGTCGCTGGGGTAGACGATGCTGCGCCCATATTCGGCGCGGCACCGCAGGCTGTAGCCCTCCAGGATATCCAGCGCGGCGGCGGCGGTTGCCCGGTCGTAAGGTTCCAGATGATACAGCCCCTTGCGGTAGGCTGTGATCCCTGCGGGTACGGCGGCGATGCTTCCCACCCGGGGGCGCAGCGCCAGCAGATCGTCCAGCGTGCGGCGCAGCTCGTCGCCGTCGTTGACGCCCCGGCAGAGCACCAGCTGGCAGTTGATCTCAATACCGCCCTTAGCGAGCTTTTCCAGGTAGGCCAGCGACTCCCCCGCCCGTTTGTTGGCCAGCATCCGCACCCGCAGCGCCGGGTTGGTGGTGTGGACCGAGACAAAGATGGGGCTGATGTGCATCTCGATGATGCGGTCTATCTCCCGGTCTGTTAGGTTGGTCAGCGTGATGTAGTTGCCGAACAGGAAGGAGAGTCGCTCGTCGTCATCCTTAAAGTACAGCGTCTCCCGCATGCCGGGGGGCAGCTGGTCGATGAAGCAGAACATGCAGTGGTTGGCGCAGCTGTGCTTGGCGTCGCCCAGGTAGGTTTCAAAGCTGCACCCGAACGGCTCATACTGGGATTTTTCCACCGCCAGCGTGCGGGGTGCGCCCTCCTGGCAGAGCGTCAGGGTAAATTTTGGCGCAGCGCTGTAAAATTGGTAGTCCAAAGCGTCGCGCAGCGGCTTGCCGTCGATGGTCAGCAGCGAGGCGCCGGGAAGGATGCCCAGCCGCTGGGCCGGGGAATCGTCGTCGACCTTCGTTACCTGCAGGGGCATGGCGGCTGGCACCTCCTTTTTGTGCGTCCCGCGCCGCGCCCTTGGCGGGGCGGCAAGGAAACCTCTGAACAAACCCCGTCCTTCGGGCTTGGCACGCGTTTTGGGCAACCTGCGCAGGATCTATGCAGAGCCCCCAACAACAAAAAAGGGAAGGCGCGCCGCCCTCCCCTTGCTGGAGGCTTACGCCTCCTTCTTGATGACTTCCTGACCCTTGTAGTAGCCACACTTGCCGCAAACCTGGTGGGGAACCTTCAGTTCACCACACTGCGGGCATTTCACCAGCGTAGGCGCCTCCAGTTTCCAGACGTTAGAGCGACGTTTGTCGCGGCGGGCTTGAGAATGTTTTCTCTTCGGTGCAATAGCCATAATCGGACACCTCCTTGGTGAAAATTCAACTGAGCAGTTGTTTTAATATGCTAAGCCGGGCATCTGGTAGGGCGGCATCTTCCGCCGGTTGGCAGGTACATCCCGCCGCACGCTTTTTGCCACAGATGGGGCATAGACCCAAGCAGTCGGGGCTGCACAGCAGCACCCGCGGGACCTCAAGAATCAGTTCCTGATAAACGAGTTCCTCTATCTCCATGCATCCCTGCGCGTCCAGAGGCAGCTCGCAGTCCGGATCGTCCAGATCACGGAGGCGCACCGTGTAGACGCGGGTAAACTCATACTGTTCTTTGACCGGGGCCAGGCAGCGGCCACATTCCGCCTCCACCGCGGCATGCACCTGCAGCGTCATCCCGGCGCCGTCCGGCGCAGGCACAGCCTCAAACGTGCAGTCGGCAGGGGCCGGCACGCGGAAGCCGTCAAAGTCCCTCCCGCCCAGGTCAACGGCCAGACGCACAGAGTAGGGCTTTTTGGCGCTTTGCAGAAAGCTTCGCAGGTCAAATGGCATAGTTTCAGTTCACCTCAAAAGGTTGCCTAAATAGTATACACAAGCTGCGGGGGCTTGTCAAGTCAAAAAGCACAAAAAGAGGTGCGAATTTTTGTTTTTACGGCGAAGA
>CAZIVF010000002.1:53795-61351 GCA_964542725.1 uncultured Subdoligranulum sp.
TTGTCAAGTCAAAAAGCACAAAAAGAGGTGCGAATTTTTGTTTTTACGGCGAAGAACAAAAAGCCGGGGGCCGCTACGGCCCCCGGCTGCACCTATGTGTTTTGCGCCCTGCGGATCAGTGGTGGACAATCTCGTACTTCTTGAGCGCTTCGGGCAGATCCTCCGGGTTGGCGGAGACGGTGATGACCGTCTCGATGGAACCGGTGATCTTATCGATGGCGTCCAGAACCTTGACGGCGGCGTCCATATTGTGGTCGAGAACCTTCAGGATACCGTCGACAAACAATTCGGTGATATCATAGTTGCCGGCCAAAACGCCCGCGACAAAACCGTACAGCATCTCGGGGCCGTTGATCTGGTACTCGTCGACATCCATCAGACGCGCCGCGTGATTGATCTCTGTGGTGAGCTTCATCGACTTTTCGATGACGACGATGTTGCCGGACGTGGTCTTAGTGGCGTCGTTGATCATGCTGATAAGGGTCTTGGTCTTGCCGGAGCCTTTGGTGCCAACAATGAGTTTGATCATAGGGGAAATCCTCCTTATTTTACAATGCCTTTGCAGGCACGGATATCAACCGTTGAGTTTGGCTTCCAGTTCCGCCTTTTGGGCTTCATAGCCGGGTTTGCCCAGCAGGGCGAACATATTCTTCTTGTAGCTTTCTACGCCGGGCTGGTCAAAGGGATTGACCGAGAGCAGGTAGCCGGAGACGGCACAGGCCTTCCAGAAGAAGTAGATCAGCTCGCCCACGTCGCGGGCGGTCAGGCTGTCGACCTCCACCACGCCGATGGGAACGCCGCCGTCGGTGTGGGCCAGGATGGTTCCTTCCATCGCCTTGCGGTTGACGATGCTCATATTCTGGTCAGACAGGAAGTTCAGACCGTCGAAGTTGCCCTCCAGCGAGGGGATAAAATAATCCTCCCGGGTCTGCTTGATGTCGACGTAGGTCTCGAACATGGTGCGGGCGCCGTCCTGCAGGAACTGGCCCATCGAGTGCAGATCGGTGGAGAAGATGCAGGAGGTGGGCATCAGGCCCTTTTGATCCTTGCCCTCGCTCTCGCCAAAGAGCTGCTTATACCACTCGTTCATCATGGCGAAGTCCGGCTCGAAGCAGGCCAGCGTCTCAACCATCTTGCCCTTACGGTAGAGGATGTTGCGGGTCATGGCGTAGCGGTAGGCATCGTTATCCTGGCTGAGGACGCTGTACTTGGCGCGGCCCTCGGCGGCGCCGGCCATCAGTTCGTCGATGTCGATGCCGGCGCAGGCGATGGGCAGCAGGCCCACGGCGGTGAGCACAGAGTAACGGCCACCCACATCATCCGGCACCACAAAGGTAGGCCATCCTTGGGAATCAGCCAGCTGCTTCAGGGTGCCGCGGGCGCGGTCGGTGGTGGCGTAGATGCGCTTGTTGGCCTCCTCGGGGCCGACGGCATCCTCCAGCAGCTTGCGCAGCACGCGGAAAGCAAGCGCGGTCTCGGTGGTGGTGCCGGACTTGGAGATGACGTTGATGGAGAAGCGCTTGCCCTTGGTCAGCTTGATGATATCGTTGAGGTAGGTGGGCGAGATGGTGTTGCCGCAGAAGTAGACTTTCAGGCCCTCCTCGGTCTCATTGTGATACAGGCCCTTGACGGCCTCCACCACGGCGCGGGCACCCAGGTAGGAGCCGCCGATGCCGGCGACGAGCAGTACGTCGGAATCCTCACGGATTTTCTTGGCCGCTTCTTTGATGCGGGCGAACTCTTCCTTATCATAGTTGACGGGCAGGTCCATCCAGCCCAGGAAGTCATTGCCGGGGCCGCTGCGGCCTTCCAGCTGCTTGTGGGCGGCTTCCACCTGCGGGAAGATCGCGTCATATTCTTGAGGACGGATAAATTTTGCCAGATGTTTGCCATTAAACTTAACACTCATCGTTTGCTCCTCCTTTAATTTATTTCTGCCTTTATGATACCGTTTTGTCACCATAATGTCAAGCCAAACGAGCTGAAATTTCATGCTTGTTGCACAAAAAGGGGCGGCGCCGTTTACGCGGCGGGCAGCAGCGCCCCGGCCAGGCGGCGCAGGCAGTACCCGAAGCTGAGCGCCTCCACCTCCCCGGCAGCAGTCACCGGCCAGCTTTGCAGCACGGTGCCGTTCCGGGTCAGCGTCACGGAACCCACCTTCTGCCCGGCGGCGACCGGCGCTTCCAGCCCGGCGGGCAGTTCCACCGTCACGGTCAGGCTGCTCCCCTCCCCTTTCGGCACCAGGTAACGGCCGGGGGCAGCGTACTGCAGGGTCACGGCATCGGTCACGCCCCGCTCCACCGGCAGGCTGGCGGGGGCGTCATCCGGCAGGGCGGCCTCGGCGTTCTCGTAGTTGGCAAAGCCGTAATCCAGCAGGGTGGTGGCGGCGGTGAACCGCTCCTTGCCGGAATCCGATCCAAGAATCACCGCGATGAGCCGCAGGCCATTTCGCTCGGCGCTGGCGGAGATGCAGACCCCCGCGCCGCTGGTGGTGCCGGTCTTCAGGCCGGTGATGCCGTTGTAGCTGCGCAGCAGCTTGTTTGTGTTGACCAGCTGGGTCTCGCCATCCCGCAAGCTGTCCATCCAGGTCAGGCAGTAGTCCTGCACCTCGGTGTGGTGCAGCAGCATTTCGCGGCTCATCACCGCCACGTCGCGGGCGGTGGAGAGATGGCCGCTCTCGTCCAGGCCGCAGGCGTTGCGGAACTGAGTGTTGGTCATTCCAAGGCTGGCGGCGCGGGCATTCATCTGCTCCACAAAAACAGGCTCGCTGCCGCCCACAAACTCGGCCACCGCCACGGCGGCGTCGTTGGCGCTGGAGATGCAGATGGCTTTGAGCATCTCGTTCAAAGTCATCTGCTCGCCGGGTTCCAGCCAGATCTGGCTGCCGCCCATCCGGTAGGCATGCTCCGAGACGGGTACAATCTCATCGAGGCTGATCTTGCCCGCCTCCAGCGCCTCAAAGGTCAGCAGCAGGGTCATCACCTTGGTGATGGAGGCGATGGGGCGCTGCTGGTCGGCATTTTTTTCGTACAGCACCGTGCCGGAATCCTCGTCGATGAGGATGGCCGCCCGGCAGGGCAGGTCAAAGTCCGCCGCAGTGGCGGGGGTGATTGCCGGGGCTGCCGGCTCGGATACCGCCGCCTCGGTGGGGTCCGGCAGGTCTGCGGCATAGGCGCGCAGCACCGTGAACAGCGCCAGCATCGCGCATAAGATAAGGGTCAGAACTTTTTTATTCATGGCAGAAAACACCCCCGCAGCAATCGGTTTTACTCAACCTTATGCGGCGGGGGTCTGTTTTAGTCGCCGTGCGGCAGGGCGGGCTTTTTCCGCCGGGCGCGGCCCGGCCTGCGAACGTCAGCGGTCTTTCCCGCTTGTGCTTTGCCGTGTTTTCCATTATAATGGGGGAAACGACAAATGCAAAGGAAACACAACTATGCGGGTGACTTTTTATACCCTGGGCTGCAAGGTGAACCAGAACGAGACCGGCGCGCTGGCCCAGTTATTTGAACAGAACGGCTACACAGTCGTTCCCAGCGGGGAGGCTGCGGATGTGTATGTGGTCAACAGCTGCACCGTGACCAACTTCGGCGACCAGAAAAGCCGCAAGTGGCTGCGCCGTGCCAAGCGGGAGAACCCGGGCGCGGTGACGGTGCTGACCGGCTGCTACCCCCAGGCTTTCCCAGAGGAGGCGGCGGCCATCGCCGAGGCGGACGTAGTCACCGGCTCGGGCAACCGCCGGGCGATCCTGGCCGACGTGCAGAAGGTGATCGGTGGCGAGGCCGAACGGGTGGTGGATATCCGCCCCCACCGGAAGGGGGAGCGGTTTGAGGAGCTGCCGATGGACAAATTTGCCGGGCATACTCGGGCTTTTGTGAAGGTGGAGGACGGCTGCGGGCGGCAGTGCGCCTACTGTGTGATCCCCCGCGCCCGGGGGCCGGTGCGCAGCCGGGCGGAGGCCGGCATTCTGGACGAACTGCGCCGCCTGGCCGCCGCCGGGTACAAGGAGGTGGTGCTCACCGCCATCAGCCTGCCAAGCTACGGGCAGGATACCGACACCAGCCTGACCGAACTGATCGAGAAGGCGGCCGGGATAGAGGGCATCGAGCGCATCCGGCTGGGCAGCCTGGACCCGGATATGCTTCGGGATGAGGATATCGCCCGGATGGCCGCCGTTCCCAAGCTATGCCCCCAGTTCCATCTAAGCCTGCAGAGCGGCTGCACCAGGACGCTGCGGGCGATGCGCCGCCCCTACACGGCGGCGCAGTTCGCCGCCGTGGCCGCCAAGCTGCGGGCGGCCTTTGGGGAGGAGAACACCAGCCTGACCACCGATGTGATCGTGGGTTTCCCCGGCGAAACCGAGGAGGATTTTCTTGAGAGCCTGAACTTTGTTGTCTCCCAGAGGTTCCTGAAGGTCCACGTCTTCCCCTATTCCCGCCGGGAAGGCACCCCCGCCTACAGCTTCCCCGGGCAGCTGCCCGAGCAGGAGAAGGAGGCCCGCAGCCGCCGCATGACCGAGGCGGTGGAGGCAATGCGCGCCCGGCAGGCCGCCGCCATGGCGGGGCGCACCGCCCAGGTGCTGCTGGAGAACGCCCTTTCCGCCACCCTGTTCACCGGCTATACCCGGCAGTATCTGCCCGTCGCCGTGGCCGCGCCGGGCTGCCGCAGCGGCGATCTTGTGACGGTGCGGCTGGGGGAATGGGACGGACGGCGCGCCCAGGCCGCGTTGCTCTGAGCCCGGCCTGGGGAGGTTCCGGGCCAATCGCGCCCGGCGCGCCGCCCCGAACCGGTTGGGCGTTTTGCTGACTTCGTTTGCCGCTTTGAAAGAGATCGCTCTGGGAACAGGAGGCTGCTTATGAAAAAATTCCGCCGCTGGGCGAGCCAGCACACCTACACCGTGGCCGCCATCTTCGGCGCCGTGGGGTTCCTTCTGGGGCAGAGCATCGTGGCGGTGGACATGCTGTACCCCCTCTTTCCGCTGAACGAGGGGAATCTGCCGACGATCCTCTCCACCTGCGTGCAGATTGTCACCGGGCTGTACGGCATCACGCTGACAGGGTACATCTTTTTCACCGGCCAGCTGGATCAGCAGGCCGGTAAGGACAAGACCCTCGTCTCCATCGTGGAGGTTCTCAAGCGCCGGTACAACAAGCTGATCCTCATTCTGACGGTTCTGTGCGCCGTCTGCTTCTGCGCGGGCGTGTTCTGGCTCGTGTACGACTACGGGCCCGCGGCAAGCCCCCTCTGCCGCGCCTTTCTGCTTGAGACGCTGATGCTGCTGGCCTCCTGCGCGCTGTTCAACCTGTATTTCATCTGCGACGTGGCCGACCCCAACAAGTTCACCCGCACCAGCAACGCCTACAAGGCGAAGCTGGACGGCGTCAACTGCCCCCAGGGCGACGCCCAGGAATTTCTGGACAACTGCGACAAGATCAAGCGCCTGCTGGCAGATCTGATCCCCCGCGACGCCACCAGCCTGCTCACCGGGCACCGGGCCCGCGCCCGGCTCACCCCCCAGCTGATGCAGCGCGTCGAGACGCTGATGAAGTACGACAGTTTTCTGGCCTATTCCAGCGAATTGACCGTCTCGGAGGAGATGTGCCAACTCTCCCGCGAGGTACTGCGGGAGCTGGAGAGCGCCCCCGCCCCCAAGCGCGCCGCC
The DNA here is from genome assembly GCA_964542725.1 of uncultured Subdoligranulum sp. Lineage (GTDB taxonomy): Bacteria > Bacillota > Clostridia > Oscillospirales > Ruminococcaceae > Gemmiger. Next base: position 59,455 of record CAZIVF010000002.1, read on the forward strand.
CGCCGTTGACGAAACCGCCGAAATTTCCAAAATTTGTGCCGAATCTTTTTACAAGAATTTGCCGTTTTCCTCTTGCGAAAACGGCGGCGGCTTGGTATCATTAAAGATGAGTATCGTTATAAAATTAACGGTATGACATGTTAGGCGTAGGCGGCCAGGAGCAAGGCCGCAAAACCACTTGTGTGAAGGAGTAAAAGACTATGAGAGGCATTTACACCCCTGTTACGGACATCCGCCGCAAGGTGTTTACCGAAGTGGCCCGCATGGCGTATGAAGTTGATGACTTGACCGATTACACCTACCTGATGCGCCAACTTCCCTACACCATCATCCCCGGCGAGGAGTCCAAGATGCGCAGCAGCATCTTCCTGGAGAGAGCCATCGTATCCGAGCGCATCCGCCTGGCCATGGGCCTTTCGCTGCGCCCGCTGGACGAGAGCGTGCCTGCCAGCGAGGGGCTGGAGCACAGCGTTATCGCAGAGAAATATTATGAGCCGCCGCTCATCAACGTCATCAAGTTTTCCTGCAACCAATGCCCCGAAAAGCTCATCAAAGTCACCCCGATGTGCCAGGCCTGCCTGGCGCACCCCTGCCAGGAGGTCTGCCCCAAGAAGGCGATCTCCTTCCTGAACGGTCGCAGCCACATCGACCAGAGCCTCTGCGTCAAGTGCGGCCGCTGCGTCAACAGCTGCCCCTACGGCGCCATCGTCAAGAGCGAGCGCCCCTGCGCCGCCGCCTGCGGCATGAACGCCATCCGCTCCGACAAGTATGGCCGTGCCGAGATCGACTACGACAAGTGCGTCTCCTGCGGCATGTGCCTGGTCAACTGCCCCTTCGGCGCCATTGTGGATAAGGGCCAGATCTTCCAGCTGATCCAGTCCATCAAGCGGGGGGATCGGGTCATCGCCATCGTCGCCCCCGCCTTCGTCAACCAGTTCCCCGGCATGACCCCCGCCAAGCTGCGCGAGGCTATGCGCCAGCTGGGCTTCTCCGGTATTTCGGAGGTGGCCGTGGGCGCCGACCTCTGTACCATTGACGAGGCCAAGAATTTCATGGAGGAAGTGCCGGAGAAGTATCCCTTCATGGGTACCTCCTGCTGCCCGGCGTGGAGCGTGATGGCGAAGAAGCTCTTCCCCAAATACGCCGACTGTATCAGCATGACGATGACTCCCATGGTGCTGACTGCCCGCCTGATCAAGCAGTCCGACCCCAAGGCGCGCATCTGCTTCGTCGGCCCCTGTGCCGCCAAAAAGCTGGAGGCCAGCCGCCGCACCGTCCGCAGCGAGGTGGACTTTGTGCTGACCTTTGAGGAACTGATGGGCCTGTTTGAGGCGAAGGAAGTGGACTTCACCGCCCTGAAGGATGATCCCAGCGACCAGTTTGACGAGGCCAGCGCCGATGCCCGCGGCTTTGCGGCCTCCGGCGGCGTGGCCCAGGCCGTGGTCAACGCCATCAAGAAGCTGGACCCCGACCGCGAGGTCAAGGTTGCCAGCGCCCAGGGCTTGAGCGACTGCCGCAAAATGATGACAATGGCCGCCGCCGGCAAGTACAACGGGTACCTGCTGGAGGGCATGGCCTGCCCCGGCGGCTGCATTGCGGGCGCCGGCACCCTGGCCGACCCGGCCCGCAGCGCCGCCATGCTGGCCAAGTACAAGACCCAGGCCCCCATGAAGCACGCGCTGGATACCCCCTACCAGGAGACGCTGGACAAGCTGAAATATTGATGACCCGCTGAACCGATCGCGCCCCGCGTGCTTGGCGCCCATCCCGCCGGCTGCGCACCGGATGGGTTCAGAGGCTCCAAACGCAAAAAGCCGCCGCACTTTCCAGAAAGTGCGGCGGCTTGGTTTATGGCATTTTTGCGGGCTCACCAGCCGTAGCAGACCCGCCGCCCCGG
>CAZIVF010000003.1:0-51413 GCA_964542725.1 uncultured Subdoligranulum sp.
TTACATTGAACCGCCGTATGCCGAGCGGCATGTACGGTGGTGTGAGAGGGGAGAGAAAATCTCCCCTGCTCGATTTGGGGCAAAGGAGCGCACCCCTTGTGCAATTTGCTTGAAAAGGATTGAAAAGTTGCGCGCTATCCGGTATACTAATACAATAGGTGCAGGTCGGGGCGGACCCCGGCGCGGAATATTGAAACAGCAGGAGTAAAAACCATGTCCAACCGTGAGAAGATCCAATATGGATTGACACTGATGACCGATTTAGCGGCGTTGGTGTGCAGTGTAGCCACTGCGTTCCTGGTGTTTGACCTGGGGTTTGGCCTGATCCTGGATATCTATACCCGGCAGGATTATGTGCAGTTTTATCTGGTGCTGGCCGTGGCTTTCTTCGCGGCCTTTGCCTCCATGACCCAAAGCGACAACATTGCCCGCCGCACCCCACGTGATGAACTGACGCTCTGTGTTAAATTCAACGCGGTTTTTGCCGCGCTCCTTGCGGTGTTTTTGCTGATTACAAAGACGACGCTGCTGGAATCCCGGTATCTTTTTGTGGGGGTACCGGTGTTCAACGCAGTGTATATGCAGCTGTTCCATGCACTGCTGAAAGCCTACCTCAACCGCTCGAGCGCCCAGCCCAAAATGGCAAAGCTGGTGGGTATCCTCACCACGCGGGAGCGCGCGCCGGAATTGATTGCCGAACTGCGCAAAGACTGGACCAAAAATCTGCACGGCATTGCGCTGCTGGGCGGCACAGCCGGGGAAATCGGCAGCCAGATCGACGGCGTGCCGGTGCGGGCCGTCTTTGAGGATTTTTTGGAGTGGGTGCGCCGCGATGCCTTGGACGAAGTCTACCTGGATGTGCCTTACGATACAGGGGATTCCATGCTGCCCTATCTGCGGGAACTGGAAAGCATGGGGTTGGATATCCACCTGAACATCCCCATCCTGGAGCATCTGTACAGTGAGGAGGGGGAGACGTGGACACCCCACCTCAACCGCACGCTGGAGGAGTACGGGCGTTCCTCCATGATTACGCTCACCGCCACACGGCGCACCCTGCAGGATGCGGTGCTCAAACGGCTCATGGACATTGTGGGGGGTCTGGTGGGGCTGGCCGTCAGCATACCTGTCATCGCGGTAGTGGCAATCCCCCTCAAGCTGGAGTCCCCCGGGCCGCTGTTTTTCCGCCAGAAACGGGTGGGGCTGAACGGGCGCTATTTTTATATCTATAAGCTGCGCAGTATGTATATGGACGCCGAGGAACGGAAGAAGGAACTGATGGCCCAAAACGAGATCGACGGCCTGATGTTCAAGATCACCGACGACCCGCGCATCACCCGGGTGGGGCGGTTTATCCGCCGCACCAGCATTGACGAACTGCCCCAATTTTTCAACGTGCTGCGGGGGGATATGAGCCTGGTGGGGACCCGGCCGCCCACGGTGGACGAGTATGAACGGTACGAGAGCCACCATAAGCGCAGGCTCTCTATGAAGCCGGGCATCACCGGCATGTGGCAGGTTAGCGGCCGCAGCGATATCGAAAGCTTTGAGGAAGTGGTCCGCCTGGATGTGGCCTACATTGATAACTGGTCCCTTTGGCTGGATATCAAGATTATTTTCAAGACCATCATGGTCGTATTTGGCGGCCGGGGAGCCAAGTGAGGGGCGGCGACAAAACGCGGAGGCGTTCCATGCAAGAAAACATCACGACCTGCTGCATCATGGGGGTCAACATCGCAGTTACCGATATGCCGTCCACCTTGGCTCTGCTGGAGCGCAGGCTGCCGCAGTGGCGGGGGGAGTACATCTGCGTCTCCAACGTACACACAACGGTGACTGCCCACGAGGATGATTCCTACCGCGCCGTGCAGAACGGGGCGGTGCTGGCATTGCCCGACGGCGGGCCGCTCTCCCGCTACAGCCGCGCGCACGGCTTCCCCCAGGCACAGCGGGTGACTGGGCCGGACCTGATGCGGGAGGTGCTGGCTCTTTCTGCCCAAAAAGGATGGCGGCACTACTTTTACGGATCCACCCCGGAAACACTGGAACTGCTGCGGGCCAAGCTGGCGGAGCGTTACCCCGGTGTGGAGGTCGTCGGCATGTTCTCGCCGCCCTTCCGCCCTCTTACACCCCAGGAGGATGAGCAGATCGTGGCACAGATCAACGCCGCCCAACCGGATTTCGTATGGGTGGGGCTGGGCGCGCCCAAGCAGGAGCGCTGGATGGCCCACCACCAGGGCCGGGTCAGGGGGCTGATGATCGGCGTGGGAGCTGCCTTTGACTATGAGGCCGGCAACATCCGCCGCGCGCCGATGTGGATGCAGAGATGCAGCCTGGAATGGCTTTACCGCTTGCTGCAGGACCCCCGGCGGCTGTTCAAGCGGTATCTTGTCACCAATGTTAAGTTCCTGCTTTGGGCTGCTCGGCAAAAATAGAAGCGGCCGCCATCCCGGAATGGCGGCCGCCGAAAGAACGGATTGTCAGGCTTGGGGCGCTTCGGTACCCCAAGCCTCGATTTGTGTCAGCGCGGGGAAGGGGCTGGGGTCATCCGCCTTGCGCAAATCACAGAGGACCAGGCTGGTGACGGTGCGCGGCGTCAGGGGGAACGCCTGGGGGGCGGCGGTCTTTTCCAGCGCCAGCGTCTCGCGGCTACCATCGCTGAACCGCACGGTGGCGGCGGTCCAGTGGCTGTCATGGGGGAAGTCTGCCCGCAGGGTCAGGCGCAGTTCATCCAGCAGAACGGGGCGGCCGAAATCCAGCGTCAGGGCGGCGTTGGGATCCCGATTGATGCCCCAACTCTGGTAGGGCCAGGTTCCGTGGGAAAGGTTCTCATAGATGCCGTCAATGGCGTTGCGGGCGGCAAAGACAGCCTCGCCCCGGGTCTCCACATTGGCGGAAGCGTGAGGGTAGAAGCCGGTATCGCCATGGGCGTCGTAGGGGTTGAAGGCCAGATTCCGTCGGCGCTCGATCTCCTGGCGGGAGGCCAGCCGCGCGCGCACAATGTGGCAGGCGCCCGCAAAACTCTTGGGGCTGTAGGTGATGGCCTGGACGCCGAGGGGAATAGCAAAATTGATCTCCCGCTTCTGCACATACACCAGGGCGGGGGGCATTGTGTCCTCAAACTGCACCATGCAGTACTGGCCGGGGGTTCCGATCTCCAGCGATACGCGGTCCCCGGGGCGGTAAGCGTTGGTATAAACCAGGCTGACTGACTCTGCCGCCGGGCAAGTCAGCAAAGTCAGGCCATCCTTATCCAGAATTTTCAGCTTGATGGTCTCCATACAGTTGTCTCCTTATTGCAGATGAAATTTCAGCGTACCGCAAAAGCGGATGCGGACGCGGTATAGGGTATCCGGCCACGCTTGGCGCAGGCGTTTATCCCGGATCGGGACCGGCTCGATCAAAACATCCGCCGCGCCCTCCAGCGCAGCGGCGGCCAGGGCGCCAAAGCGGAGCAGGCCGTCTTCCAGGCAGGGTTTTTCCACGCTCATCAGGCTCAACAGGATGGGGCGGGGATAGTCGGACTCATCCGTCAGCCGCAGGCCGTCTTCCGCCAGGCGCACGGTGCGCATGTAGCGGCCCAGACCCGGTACAGCGCCGTAAGCGGGGGCAATGTCCATCGCCAAGCCATCCGGCAGCGGCGTTACATCCCGGGCGGCAAAGTCCGGGCCGGGCTGCTGCTGCGCCCCCTCAAACTCGGGCAAATTGTGCCAGCTGGACTGCATCGTCCAGATCTCATAGCGCTGGGGGCTGAAGGTCTTTTTGCTGTAGGTCTCCACCCCCACGTCGATCAGCAGGGGATACCCCTGTTTGTACAGCGTTATGCTGCCCACATCGTTGTGGTTGTGGCTGTCGGCGTTGCAGCCCGCTTTGATCCCCAAGTTATAGACACCGCGCCTGACCACCCGCAGGCCGGTGCTGGCAAACCAGGCATCCCCCACGCGGGAGGAGGCGGGCGTATGGGCCAAAATCGAGGACTCCGCAAAAGCGGCCTGGACATGATAGTAAAGGTTGATGCCCTCGCTGGCATCGGGGCAGCGGATCAGATCGGGGTCCTCGCCCTGAAGGGCGGCGGCGCGGTCAGCGGCAGCTAAATCCATCAGGGGGGCGCTGCCGACCCGTTGGCCAAACAGATACTCCCGCACACCGCGGCGGCCCGCCAGCGGGCTGCAATCGGCAAAATTGAAATAGTAGGGGCCGCTCACATGCATGTGGACGATGTATTCAGCCATATTCTTGACCTTGGGCGCGGACCAGGCGCTGTCAAAGACGCCGGGTGCGGCGCGGCAGAGCAGATCCAGGGCATTGTAAAAAGTCAGTCCGGCATGGCGGTAATACTGCGCGCCCTCGCTGCAACAGCCATCCTCGCCGTAGTCCTTCAAAAAACAATCCAGGCTGTAGGCGGCCTGACGCAGGTAAGGCGGCAGGCTGCGGGCCGGTTTGAGGAGCAAAGCGGCGATAAGAACATTTTGGGTACACCAGGCGGTCCAGTTGCACATGGGTTCCTCCCCGTTGCCCATCCACCAAAAATGGCGGGTCAGATAGGGGCGCAGCACCCGCTTATCCACCTCCTGGGCCAGGCGGCGCCGCAAACCGGGGGCGTATTGATCCAACGCCCGGCCCAGCAGGGCGTGAACAGTCGCCAGCAATGCGCCGGTTTCGGCGGCAAACAGATCGACGACGGGGCGGGCCAGATCGGGCATCGGCAGCTGGGGCGTATCCCGGATATAGGTATTGTGGGCGGGCAGCTGCCAGGCGCTCTCCTCACAGATGGCCCAGCAATAATCGGCAATGGCGGGCAGGAACTGCCCGCAGTCGCTGACACATTCCGCCATAGCCAGCGTACATAGGGTACGGCGGCGGGCAAAGTAGACCGCCTCATACTGGGCGCGGCGGCCTGTTTTGGCGTAATCCAGCCAAAGGTGAAGGGGCAGCGGCGGAACCTGCCGGCTGGCGGCGTTGCCGGCAGCCAGCCAGCGATCGCCTGCCGGCAAGGCATCCCAGGCGGCGCGGTCACTCACCGGGGGGAATAATCGGGGGGAAACAGGCCGGCAGTCAGCCGCCTGCCATAACGCAAGAAGCATAGATCGATCAATTCCTCACTCTTTGCATATACTCACGGGGGCTTACCCCCTCCAGCTTTTTGAACACCTTGCTGAAATAGAAAGCACTCTCAAAACCAATACGGTCACTGATCTCGTAAATCTTCAAATCGGTGGAGGCCATCAGGGCTTTGGCGGCGGCAATGCGGGTGCTGGTGACAAACTCCACAAAGCCGCTCTCGCTGTTTTGGGCGAACAGCTGGCTCAGATAGTTGGGGCTGAAATTGAAGACGGCGGCCACATCGTTGAGGGAGAGGCGTTGATCCAGATGTTCCCGGATATACTCCTGCACCTGGGCGACGACGCGGGCGCGGTGATCCAGCTGGGTGGCGGCGCGGTCATGGTAAAACACAAAGGGATGCGACTCATCCAGCAAGGGCAGGGCGGCGAAGGCGTCCTGTTGGCTCTGGCCGATCTGCAAAATATCTTCCACCGGCCGCCCCACCGCCCAGTACAGCTCGGTGCTGAAATAGTTGTACAGGATCCTGCTGGTTTTTTGCAGCACGGGCGCCAGGGTTTGCTCCGCATCCTCCACCGTCTGCAGGGGGAAGAGCGCCGAGAAATGGCGCAGATCCAGCCCGGTCACGCGGCAGGGGAGATACTTGGGAAGCGTTTCCGCCGCCATGCGGGTCACGCCCACGCTCAGCGTCATCAGCTGTTCGGTGGGGAGTTCCCGCTGGGGCAGCATAGCGATGGCAACAATGTAATGGGGCGCGGTAAACTGCAGATCCAGTTCCCCACAAATGCGGTCGAAGTGGGAGCGGTCCGTAAAGAAACCGCCGTATAGCTGCAGGAACAGCTTGTCCCGGTAGGCGTCCAAACTGCCGGAAGCCGTAGCGGGCGCAGTGCGCAGGGCGCGTTCTTTTTGAACGGCCTGGCTCGCCCGCTCCAGCGCCGCGGTGAGGATCTCCGGCGTCAGATCCATCTTGATCAGATATTCCACCGCCCCCAGACGCATGCTGCGCTTTACATAGTCGAACTCCTCAAAGCTGGTCAGCATGATGAAGGCGGGCAGGGCGGAGTCCTTTTCGCGGCACTGCTCCGCCAGGGCAAAACCGTCCATCACCGGCATACGGATATCCGAGATCACGATATCGGGCCGGGTCTCCTCGATGGCTTTCAGGGCTTCGGCGCCGTTGCGGGCGGTGCCTACCACCTCATAGCCCATTTTCCCCCAGTCCAGCATCCCCTGCATACCGATTAGGACCAAAGGCTCGTCGTCCACAATAAATACCCGGAACATAGCTTTCATTCCTCCTCTGCGCCGTAGGGCAGGCGCACAACGATGGTCGTTCCCTCAAGGGGGACCGATTCGATCTCCAGCCCGTAGGCGTCACCGAAGCTGTATTGCAGCCGCCGGTGAACGTTCCACAGCCCCACATGGCCGAACTTGGCCGCTTCCTCCCCCGGGTGGGGCGGAAGGAGCGCCTTGGCGATCTGCTCCGGGGTCATGCCGACGCCGTTGTCTGTCAGGCGGAGCAGAACGTCGCCAGTCTCCGCGTCCTGGGTGACAGCCAGAGAGATATTGCCTGCGCAGCCCTTCGGCTCGATTCCGTGGAAGATAGCGTTCTCCACCAAAGGCTGCAAGGTAAACCGGGGAATCAGGCAGACGTGGGTCAGGTACTCATTTTCAATATAACTCACATCCAGGGTGATGGTTCCGCCGTAGCGGTATTGCTGGATCGTGAAATAGTCGTTGAGCAGCGCAAATTCTTCATACAGCGGAACGAGGCGCTCGGTGCTTTTGGAAACGCTTTTTAATAGGCGGGATAGGGCTGTGACCATCTCGGCTATGCCGGGGGCGTGCTGGATGGTGGCCATCCATTTGATGCTGTTCAGCGTATTGTAGATAAAGTGGGGGTTAATCTGGTTTTGCAGCATCTGGTATTCCAGATCTTTCTTCTGCTTTTCATCCTCGATGCGCTTGTCCATCAGTGCGGTGACATTGCGGGAAAGACTGTTGATCCCCCGCCCGATATCGCCCAGTTCATTGTTCCACTCGATGCGGGGATCGGTGGTGAAATCGCCTTTGCTGATCGTCTCGATCTGGTTTTGCAGGATCAGAATGGGTTTGGTTACCAGATGACGCAGCAGCACCGTCAGCGCTGCGCCCAGAATAACAATGATGAGCAGGCTGATCAGGAGGGATCCCAGCATCGTAGGCAGTTGACGGCGCATCGGTTCGCTGGGGATGGTCTCGATGAGATACAGGTCATGTACCCCCAGCGGATAGGCGACTACCAGTGTGCGTTCCTCCTCCAGATCGACTTGATAAAGCAGGGTGGAGGGATCCAGCGTTTCCGCCTGGTAGGGCGTCGGCGTTGGAAGCTCTTCCAACGTGGACACCGGCAGCAAGGTGCCGGTGTCCATGGAGAATATGGAGCCGCCCATTAAAAAGTAAAGCTGCCCGCCTTCGGCCAGTGTAAAGTCCCGCAGCGGCGTGGTGATCAGGGCAGGGGAGACCGAAATGTATACCCGGGCGATATGCCCGCCCCCGGGGGAGGAAAAGGTGCGGGTGAGGGGAATACCGGAGGAAGCCTGGGACGGCAGCATCAGCGGGTCAATTTCGATGGACTGCCAGCCGATATCCTCTTCCCCTTCGCCCAGACCGGGCAGCTGAAGAATACTTTCAATATCGTTGACATAGGTCTGTGAGGTATTGGAGCCGAACATCAGCAGCCGCCCCATATCGTTTACCAACAGGAACCGCTGTAAATAGGCGAGGGAACGCATTGAATTGTATTTGCCCGACACCGAGGAATAGACTGTCTGGGCCAGATTGGCGACGGTAACGTTGGAAAGCATGTAGGTGCGCAGCGTGGCGTTGGACGTACACCAATCCGCCAGGGCGTCCACCTCCTCAATATCCCGGGCAATGGCAGTGGCGGCGGTCTGCAGGGCATACTCAGCGGACTGTAGGGTGTTGCGCTCCAAGCGGTCATGCAAGGTGTTCACGCTGTTGATGACGATGATTAGCGCCGCCCCCAGCGTAAACAGCAGGGTCAAAGAGATGATGCGCAGCTGGATGCCGCTCCGCCGCACCGTGCGATTTTTCATGCTCCCACCGCCTTGCATACGATATCAAGATAAAGATACCTTATTTGGGAAAACCTGTCAAGAATATAATTTGTGCAATACGCATAAAAAAGAAAAAATACAGGCGGCAATAAATGTCTAAAAGAGAAAAAATTACAGGTTTCAGAGAAAAATTACAGGTTTTACCCTTCCGGCCCGAAAATTACTCCAAAAAAGACAAACCGCGCTTGAAAAATGCCATGCCAATTCAACGGGCGATGGGGTATGATAAGGGTACGAAAGGTCAGCGGCACTGGCTGACCCGAAGAACAATTTCTTTCATTAATAGGAGGAGAAAAACAATGCGCAAACTGATTGCACTGACCCTTGCCGGCACGATGGCGTTGAGCCTGGCGGCCTGCGGCGGCTCCGCTTCCAGTAGCACCAGCGAGGCCGCTTCCACCGAAGCGTCTTCCACCGAGGCTGCTTCCACTGAGAGCGGCGATTCCGTCACTCTGAATTGGGCTTTGTGGGACAAGGATTCCACTGCCTACTGGCAGGCGCTGGCTGATGGCTATATGGCCACCCATGAAGGCGTCACCATCGAGATGACCGACCTTGGTTCCACCGATTACATGACCCAGCTGGCCACCCAGCTTGCCGGCGGCAACGGGGAACTCGATGTCCTCTCTATCAAGGATATCCCCGGTTATGCTAACTTGATCAACCTGGATGTCTTGGAACCGATGAACGACAATCTGACCACCCCGGTTGAGGATTTCGGCGGCGTTCTGGAGCAGCTGACCGATGACAGCGGCAATTTCTACGCCGTTCCGTTCCGCTCTGACTTCTGGGTCATCTTCTACAACAAGGACCTGTTTGATGCCGCTGGTGTGGACTACCCCACCAACGACATGACCATCGAGGAGTTCGATGCCCTGGCCCGCAAGATGACCAGCGGCAGCGGCGCCGATAAGGTTTACGGCAACCACTACCACACCTGGCGTTCCGATGTGACCCTGTTCGGTATCCTGGATGGCGAGCACACCATCATCGACGGCAACTACGACTTCCTGGCTCCCTACTATGAGATGGTTCTGAGCGAGCAGGAGGACGGCATCGTTATGGACTACGGCGAGCTGAAGACCTCCGGCCTGCACTACTCTGCCGCTTTCGAGAACGGTCAGGCGGCAATGTGCAACATGGGCTCCTGGTTCCTGGCTACCCTGCAGACCTATAACGATGAAGCTGCCGCCAACGGTGTTGAGCCTGTTAACTTCGGTATGGTCAAGTATCCTCATCCCGAAGGCGTTGAGGCCGGTACCACTCTTGGCACTGTGACCAGCCTGGCTGTGAACGCCAACTCCGCCAACAAAGAGGCCGCCATTGATTTCGTTAACTGGTGCGCTTCCGCTGAGGGCGCCGCTGTCATGGCTTCCACCGGCTCCTTCCCCGCCGTTTCCAGCGATGAGACCAACGCGATCATCGCCGCCACTGAGGGCTTCCCCGAGGACGAGAACTCTCTCGAAGCGCTGAATACCGTTGCTGTCTATCTGGAAATGCCTCTGTCTGACAAGGCTTCCGAGATTGAGACCGTTCTGAACACCGAGCATGACGCCATCATGACCGGCGCCGAAACCATCGAGGAAGGCATTGCCAACATGAACGAGCAGGTTCAGGCGATCCTGAACGGCTGATCCCCGGTACAGTAACAAAAAACGTCCAAGGAGGGGGCGGGCGCAACCTGCGTCCGCCCCCTTTTTTATCATGTGTTAGGGAGGTAATATTTATGGCGGCCACCAATACAGCCACCGCCCCCGCCAAAAGAGGGATGAGCAAGTCTCTTCGTGAAAGCCTCGTAGCGTATAGTTTTATTGCACCGAACTTTATTGGGTTCTGCGTTTTCACACTGGTACCTATGGTTATTGCCATTGGATTGTCTTTCTGCAACTGGGATGGCGTTCATGCAGTGGAGTTTGTGGGTCTAAGCAATTTTGTTGATCTGTTGCAGGATAAGACCTTTATTCACGCTTTTTGGAACACCTTGATCTATGCCGTCGGCACGGTGCCGCTCACTCTGGTGTGCAGCTTGGGTCTGGCCGTTCTGCTGAACCAGAACGTCAAGTGCCGCAACTTCTTCCGCACCGTCTCGTTCTTCCCCTATGTTGCCTCCCTGGTGGCGGTCGCCGCTGTGTGGAACATGATCTTTAGCCCCTCCATGGGTCCGGTCAACATGATCCTCTCCAGCCTGGGGGTTGAGAATCTTCCCCGCTGGGCTGCCGGCAAAGATACCGCTATGATCACGGTCATCCTCTTCAGCGTTTGGAAAAACATGGGATACTACATGGTCATCTACCTGGCGGGCCTGCAGGGTACCAATCTGGAACTGGAGGAAGCCGCCGAACTGGATGGCGCCAACAAGTGGCAGATCTTCTGGCACGTCACCCTGCCGCAGCTGCGCCCCACCACCTTCTTTGTCGTCATCATGTTGACCATCGCCTCCTTTAAGGTGTATGACCAGATGTACATGATCACCCAAGGCGGCCCCGGCGATGCGACAATGACCCTCGTCTATTACATTTACAACGTGGCCTTTGTGAACACCCCCAAGTACGGATACGCCAGCGCAGTGGCTATGGTGCTGTTCGTTCTGGTTCTGGGCGTTACCATTATCCAGTTCAAGGGCTCGTCCAGTAATGATTGAGAAGGGAGGACATGACAATGGCGACGCAAGCAGTTAAAACCAAAAGCAAATCCATGAAGCGGCAGCAGATCATCACCCGTGTGCTGATCTACGCCCTGCTCATCATCATCGCGGCATTGATGCTGGTACCCTTCCTGTGGATGATCTCGGCCTCCTTCAAGATGAATAAGGACGTTTTCTCCTTCCCCATTGAGTGGATCCCCTCCAACCCGCGTCCTCAGAACTATGTGGATATCTGGACGAAGATCCCTCTTCTCACCTTCATCAAAAACACCGCGAAACTGACTATTATTGTCACGATCCTTCAGGTGTTTACCTCCAGCTTTGCGGCGTATGCCTTCGCCAAACTGAACTTTAAGGGCAAAAACGTACTCTTCCTGGGGTACATTGCCACCATCGCGGTGCCCTGGCAGGCGTACATGGTGCCTCAGTTTATGATGATGCGCTCTTGGGGGCTGAACAACACCCACCTGGCGATCATCTGCCTGCAGGCGTTCTCCGCCTTCGGCGTCTTTATGATGAAGCAGTTCTATGAGGGCGTTCCCAGTGAGTTGTGTGAGGCGGCCCGCATCGACGGCCTCTCGGAGTACGGCATCTACGGCCGCATCATGCTGCCGCTGTCTCTGCCTGCCATTTCGACGCTGGTGATCTTCACCTTCGTCAACACTTGGAACGACTTCCTTGGTCCCCTGATCTACCTGACCAAGACCGAACTCAAGACCATCCAGATCGGCCTGCGCATGTTCATCAGCCAGTATTCCGCGGAATACGGCCTGATTATGGCCGCTTCGGTCATTGCACTGATCCCGGTGTTGATCGTCTTCCTCTCCCTGCAGAAGTACTTTGTGCAGGGCGTTGCCTCCTCCGGCCTGAAGGGATAACGAACGGGAGGAAAAAGAAACCCGAAGGGGCAGGGCGCAGGCCCTGCCCCTCTTAATTTTGCGAGGTGTACTATGAAGAATTTTCCCAACCCGCTGCTGACCGAGGCCCAGGCCGGTGCTGCCCTGGATACCGCTGTGGCGCTGGTGCGGCAGAATCTGCCCCTTTATACCCACAACTGCCAGAACCACTCCAGCGTGAATGACCTTTACCCGGCCTGCGCGAACAATCAATGGACCTGCGGTTTCTGGCCCGGTGAGATATGGCTCGCCTATGAACGCACCGGCGACGAAGCCTTCAAGGAGGCTGCGCTGACCCTGGTGGATAGCTTTCTGGACCGCATTGAGCGCAAGATAGAGGTGGATCACCACGATATGGGCTTCCTCTACAGCCCCTCCTGCGTGGCCGCCTACAAGTTGGTAGGCAGCGAGAAGGGCCGCCGCGCCGCGATTCTGGCCGCCGATCAGCTGTGTACCCGCTTCCAGGAGAAGGGGAACTTCTTCCAGGCGTGGGGGCCGCTGGGGGCGGCGGATAACTACCGCTATATCATCGACTGCCTGCTGAACGTACCGCTGCTCTACTGGGCCAGCGAAACCACCGGCGACGGCCACTATGCGGAACTGGCCCATCGCCATGTGGCTACCTGCCTGGCAAACTCCATCCGGGAGGATGGCTCCACCTACCATACCTTCTTTATGAACCCTGTCACCGGCGGCCCGGTGCGCGGCGCCACCTGCCAGGGGTATAAGGATGATTCCTGCTGGGCGCGCGGCCAGGCGTGGGGTGTGTACGGCACCGCCATCAGCTACCGGTATACCAAACGGCCGGAGTATCTGGCGGCCTTCCGCAGGGTCCTGGCCTACTATCTGGAGCGTCTGCCGGAGGATATGGTACCCTATTGGGATATGACCTTCACCTCCGGGCAGGAGGAACCACGGGATTCCTCCTCGGCCTCCATCGTGGCCTGTGGGCTGCTGGAAGCCGCCAAGTATGTGGAGGCGGAGGAAGCCGCCCGGTACCGCACCCTGGCCGCGCAGATGCTCAAGAGCTTGGCTGACCTGTATGCCGTGCAGCAGGGACCCGCCGGCATTGGTTTGGTGCGCCACGGCACCTACAGCAAAAAGAGCCCTTACAACACCTGCACGCCGGAGGGGGTGGACGAATGTGTCAGCTGGGGTGACTATTTTTACATGGAGGCGCTGACCCGCTTCCTCAAGGATTGGGAACTGTACTGGTAAAGAAAGGGGACTGCCATGAAACTGCACACCAAACAGGATCTCACGTCGCTGATGTTCCGCCTGCTGAACCCGCTTAAGCCCCTATATTCCCCGGGCGGCGCCCGGCTGCGGGTGGGGAACACCGGTGTGACTTACGACAAACCGGCCATCGAGTTGGAAGGCTTCTCCCGCCCGCTGTGGGCGCTGGCCCCCTTCTGGCTGGGTGGGGGCAGCGACCCGGAATTTGAGTTGATTTACCAAAAGGGCCTCGCCAACGGCACCGACCCCGCCCATGAGGAATACTGGGGCGATACCAAGGATTATGACCAGTGCTTTGTGGAGATGGCCGCCATCGCCTGCGCTATACTGGAGGTGCCGGAAAAGGTCTGGCTTCCGCTGCCTGCTGCCGCCAAGCAGAACCTTGCACGATGGCTTTACAGCATCAACGAAAGCTATATCCCCCGCTGCAACTGGCTGTATTTCCAGGTGCTGGTCAATCTAGCGCTGGAGTCCGTCGGGATGCCGAGCGACATGGCTGCCGCCGAGCGGGCGATGGACGAGGTGGAAACCTGGTATGTGGGCGGCGGCTGGTATTCAGACGGAGCCGCCGATTCCAAACCTCAGAAAGATTATTACATTCCCTGGGCGATTCAGTATTATGGCGTGCTGTACAGCGTGTTCGCCGCCAAGCGGGATCCGGTGCGCAGCCGCAAGTTCCGGGAGCGGGCGCTGGAGTTTGGCAAAAGCTTCGCCTACTGGTTTGACGAAAACGGCGCGGCACTGCCCTTTGGCCGCAGCCTGACCTACCGGTTTGCGCAGTGCGCTTTCTATTCCGTCTGCGTTTGGGCGGGGCTGGAGCCACTGCCGCTGCCGGTGATGAAGGGAATCATCACGCGGAATCTGCGCTGGTGGATGGAAAAGCCCATCTTTGACCGGGATGGGGTGCTCACCATCGGCTACTGCTACCCCAATTTCTATATGGCGGAGCAGTACAACGCGCCGGGCAGCCCCTATTGGGCGATGAAGAGTTTTATCCTGCTGGCCCTGCCGGACGGGCATCCCTTCTGGCAGGCCGAGGCGGCGCCGCTGGGCTTGAAGCCAGGGGTGTACCCCCAGCCCAACCAGGATCTGCTGATTCATCGCATGGCGGATGGTCAAGTTACCGCCTATGCCGCCGGTGTGGTGGAGCAGAACGAGCACGGCCAATTTGCCGAGAAATACGCCAAATTCTGCTACAACACCCGGTTCGGTTTCTCTGCCAGCCGCAGCTATGTGCAGCTGGAACAGGCCGCGCCGGACAGTATGCTTGCCTTTGTGATCGATGGCTGGACCTTTGTGCGGCGGCACTGCCAAGGGTTCCAGCTGTTCGGCGACCGTTTGCTCAGCCAGTGGAGTCCCTTCCCCGGCATTGAGGTTACTACCGAACTGATCCCCAACGAGACGGGGCATATCCGCCGCCATAGGGTTCAGAGCAGCGTGGCCTGCACCGCTTACGACTGTGGGTTCGCCGTACCCAAGTTTGTAGCGGGATTTTCCTCTTCGGCAGACGGCTCCGGGGCAAAGGCCGGCAACGGGCGGCTGACCTGTGCGGTGCAGGGCAGCGAAGGGCAGGGGATCGTCATCAACGCCTGGCCCAATACCAGCTTATACAGCACCAACACGGTCATACCGGCGGTGCGCTATGAAATACCGGCGGGAAAGACCGCCTTTACGACGACCGTTACCGCCTCAGCAAAGGAGTAAATGATGGAACGATATGCATGGAAAGCCCGCCTGAAGCCCGGTATGCGGGCGGAGTACACCCGCCGCCACGCCGAGATCTGGCCGGAAATGGTGGAACTGCTCCGGCAGGCGGGCATCGTGAACTATACGATCTTTGTCAACGGGGAAGAACTGTTTGGCTACTATGAATGTACAAAAGGGGTCGAATACGCCGCTACCACCCAGGCGGGCAGCACTGTGGTGGACCGCTGGAACCTGTATATGCAGGATGTGATGGAGATGCCTCTGGACCCGCTGACTGGCGCGCAGCCGCACCTGGAAGAAGCCTGGCATCTGGACTGAAAGAAGGAATTTTACCCTATGCTTTACCCCAAAGCAAACCCGGCTCGCACGGTGCTGGATCTTTCAGGCGTGTGGGATTTCCGCCTGCATAAGGAGGATCCCTGGCAGGCGATGGCGGTACCCGCATCCTATATCACAGCGAGGTTTTGTCCGCAATGATTTCCCGTGACAAAAACCACCCTTGTGTGGTATTATGAAATTTAAGCAACGAACACGACACCGAGCATTTCCCCCAATCCGCCTACCGCTATTGGAGAACGCTGTATGAGCAGGCCCCCACCGTGAGAATCCGTAGGGCCGCCCGGTGACGATGGTGTGCTGCCAAAACGACTACACGAAGGATATCACTACCCGCACAATGGATGTGGTATGCATCAACCGTTACTATGGCCGGTATAACCTTTCCGGCGATCTGGCGAACGTCCGCTATGCCTTCGACATAGAATTGGCGTTCTGGCGCGGGATCGGCAAGCCGCTGATCCTCTCGGAGTATGGCGGCGACACCATCCCCGGCCTGCACAGCGCTACCGGCGAGATGTTCACCGAGGAATTCCAGGTGAATTTCTACGCCGCCATCAACGCCTGCCTGGACGCCTGCAATTTTGTGGTGGGGGAGATGCCCGGGAACTTTGCAGATTTTGCCGCCCAGCTCGGCCCCATGCGCTCAGGCGGCAACCGGAAGGGTTTGTTTACCCGTGACCGCCAGCCCAAGATGGCCGCGCACTATTTCCGCGCCCGGTGGGCTGAAAAATAGCGATCTCAAACCGAAACAGAGGAGAAGAGAATGGAAGCGAGTTTGAACTGGCTGGAAGATCCCACCGTCTTCCAGGTGAACCGCCTGGCGGCCCACTCTGATCACCGGTGCTACCGGGATGAGGCGGAACTGGCCGCAGGCCAAAGCACGCTGTATTGCCCCTTGGACGGGGCATGGCGCTTTGCCTGGAGCAGCAACCCGGCCGCCCGACCGGCTGATTTTTGGCGGGAGGACGCCGACCTTTCCCGCTTTGGCCCCATCCAGGTGCCGGGCCATATCGAACTGCAGGGCTATGGGCAGATCCAGTACATCAACACCCTGTACCCTTGGGACGGCCATGCTGAACTTCGCCCGCCGCAGATCGATTGGGAGGATGATCCCGTCGGCAGCTATGTGCGGGAGTTTGATCTTCCCGACAGCTGGGCGGGGCAGAGGGTTTGCATCTCTTTCCAGGGGGTGGAGCAGGCGTTTTACCTCTGGCTCAACGGGCATTTTGTCGGCTACAGTGAGGATAGCTTTACCCCCGCCGATTTCGACCTTACTCCCTATGTGCGCCCCGCAGGCAACCGGCTCTGCGTGGAGGTCTATAAGCGCAGCAGCGCTGCCTGGCTGGAGGATCAGGATTTCTTCCGCTTTTCCGGTATTTTCCGCCCGGTGTTTCTGTACGCCAAGCCCGCCCTGCATCTTCAGGACCTCTGGCTCCAGACCGGTCTTGAGGAGGATAACTCCACAGGCACCCTCGCTCTTCGGCTGCAGCTGGAGGGCGCAACCGAGAGGATGGCGATGCAGTGTCGCATAGACGGCCCGGCAGGGCTTTTGTGCGATGTGCCTCTCGAACTTTACCGGTCGGAGGATGGTTTTTATCGCAGCGGGCCGCTGCGCTTTGAGGCGGTGCAGCCCTGGAGCCATGCAAACCCTGCTCTCTACCATGTGCGGCTGACCCTGCGGGATGGGGCAGGCCAAACCGTGGAGGTGATACCCTTCGCCACAGGCTTCCGGCGCTTTGCACTGCAAGACGGCGTGATGTGCTTGAACGGGGAGCGCTTGGTCCTCAACGGCGTCAACCGCCACGAGTGGAACCCAGAGCGAGGCCGGGCCGTGACAATGGCGGATATGACCGCCGCCGTCGGAACCTTCCGGCGCAACCATATCAATGCGGTGCGCACCTGCCATTACCCCAACCAAAGCCCCTGGTATACCCTGTGCGACCAAAATGGCATCTATGTGATGGACGAGACCAATCTGGAGAGCCACGGTAGCTGGCAGAAGCTGGGCGCGGTGGAACCCAGCTGGAATGTGCCGGGGGACCGCCCGGAGTGGAAGGACTGTGTGCTGGACCGCGCCAGATCAATGTTTGAGCGGGACAAAAACCATGTGTCTATCCTCTTCTGGTCCTGCGGCAACGAATCCTATGCCGGAGCGGATATTATGGCGATGAGCGAGTTCTTCCGCGCCCAGGATCCCAGCCGTCTGGTGCATTATGAGGGCGTCTTCCACAATCGCCGGTGGGATGCCATCTCCGATGTGGAGAGCCGCATGTATGCCACCCCGCAGGAGATCCGCGCCTACCTGGAGAGCAAGCCCGCCAAGCCCTTCCTGCTGTGTGAGTATATGCACGATATGGGGAACTCCCTGGGCGGCATGGAAAGCTATATCCGCCTGGGGGAGGAATTCTCCCAGTACCAAGGCGGCTTCATCTGGGATTACATGGACCAGGCTCTCTGGCATACCGATGTCCTGGGCCGCCGTGTGCTGGGCTACGGCGGCGACTTTGGTGAGCGCCAGAGCGATTACAATTTCAGCGCCAACGGCATCGTCTTTGCAGATGGAGCCGAAAAACCCGCCATGCAGGAGGTCCGTTACTGGTATGCCGACCCGGCAGCCCGGGCCAGGCAGGATGCCCGCAATGCGTCCGCCCGGATCGCCGCCCGCAGGGAACTGCAGGCGGAAGAACAGGCGCTTGCCCTGCGCGGCCGGCAGGCCACCGCTCTGCGGGTGACGCATGGGGACGGCGCGCTTGGCGTGCGCGGGCAGGGGTTTGAGGTGCTGTTTTCCTACCCGGAGGGCGGCCCTGTCTCGCTGAGCCGCGCTGGGCGGGAGTGGCTGTACCGCGCGCCCCGTCTCGCTTTCTGGCGCGCTCCCACCGAAAATGATATCGGCAACGGCTTCGCCCGCCGCAGCGCAATCTGGCTGGCGGCTGACAGCTGGCAGCAATGCACCGGATGGGAAGTGCTGGAGGAAGGGGCGGAAAAAGTGGCCATCCGCTACACCTTTGCCATACCGGCCATCCCCCGCCTGACCGCCGCCTTGACCTACACGGTGGATGCAGCCGGGCAGCTGCTGGTGCAGGCGGCCTGTACACCGCCGGAGAACCTGCCGGAATTGCCGGCGTTCGGCCTGCGGTTCCAGACGCCGATGCCTGTGGAGGCGGTGGATTGGCTGGGGCTTTCCGGCGAGACCTACCCGGACCGGCAGCGCGGCGGTGTGTTTGGCGCGCACAGCGAGGCCCCGCACATCCCGGCCTACCTTGTGCCGCAGGAATGTGGCTGCCATGTGGATACCTACCGCGCCGCACTGCGCATGGCCGACGGCTGCCGGCTGACGCTGCGCATGGCTGACAAGCCTTTCGCCTTTACAGCGCTACCCTACACCCCGCAGCAGCTGGAGGCGGCGCTGCACCGGGAGGAACTGCCCCTCTCCACCCGCACCACCGTGACGGTGTACGGCGCGGTGCGCGGTGTGGGCGGTATCGACAGCTGGGGCGCTGATGTGGAGCAACCGTACCGTGTTCCCGCAGGCCAGCCGCTCTCCCTGCGTTTCCACCTGGGTTGACCCGGCGCCTGCTATTTGAAAAGAAACCGCACAGTGAAGAGAAATATCTTTTCGCTGTGTGGTTTCTTTTCCTTCGAGGAGGAAAAAAATTGAAATTTATCCGCTCTGCACGGCTGCGGGAAAGCGCGCGCCGCAGGCCGCCGCATGAGCAGCAGGAATTTTGCGCACAGAAATCTGCGCAGATACGAATAGGCGGGAAAATGCGAGCGGATTTTGCCCTGACCGAACGAAAACGAACGCCGCCGAGGGGATTGATTTTCTTCCGTTGGACCGTTATCATAAAGGAAGCATCTGCCGTGGCACGGACGGCAGCCAACGGAAAAGCGAGGAGAGAAAGCCATGGAAAAGCAAGTCGTCGCCCAATATGTGCGGGAATTCTCCGAGATCGAGGATCTTCAGCGCGCGGCGTGTGTCCGTTATACCCTATGCAGGCAGCAGCGGGGGCTGTGCTTGTCTGTCGGTCCGGTCAACTGCGGACTGGCCGGTTTGACGGAGGAGTTCGCGGGCCGCCTGCTGCTGTTTCTCTATGAGAACTCCGTCGCACCAGAAAATTTGTGCGGCGTGGTCCGGGATATCTGCGGTGAATTGGCCGCCCGCCCGGCGCACGGCTAAGAAGCGAAATGCTGGGGCCGGCGGCCTGCGCGCCCAACAGAGCCGCCGCCTTTTTATGGGAGTGGAACGACAGGGATGTATACAAACTATCATTTGGAGCCGGTGACAGCCGTCTTCGTGGACTCTGCCTCGGCGCAGTGCCGCAACCTCTGCATGTTTGCCGGCGGGCAGGATCGGATCCGCCTGTGCGGCGTATTTGACAACGGGCAGGCGCTGCTGGAAGCGCTGTTCCGGGGGCTGCGGCCCCATGTATTGGTGATCGACCAGCAGCTGCCGGACCGCAATATCTTTGCGGTGCTGCGGGCGATCCGTATGCTGGAGGCGGGGTATCTGCCCCATGTGATCCTGACGATCCCGGTGCCGCTCGACGGAAATACCTATGATCTGCTGTTGACTTCCGGGGTGAATTCGTTTATGCTAAAACCATACACCCTGCCGCAGCTGTTTGAAGAGATCTTCTTGGTGGCCGCCAAACCGGACGCTGTGACGGTCTACCGCATCCGCGCCGCCTATGAGGAGCAGATGGATCGTATGTACGCCAACAAGTGCCTGAATGGCCGTCGCTATCTGGAACGGATGATTTGCGTCGATTTGCAGGCCGGGCAGAACCGCAATCTAAAAGAGTTGTACCACGCGGCGGCCCAGGCGGAGAACCTTTCGGATAATGCGGTGGCTTCGGGGCTGAAGCGCTTGGCGGAGCAGGTATGCGCCGCCGGTGCGCCCGCCTACCGTCAGCTGTGCAGCGAGAACGGCAAGCCTACCGACCGGCCTCTGAGCAACGGCGTGCTGTTCAGGTGTGTAGCAGATTTGATCCGCCGTGCCGTGATGGAGTAGGCGCGCTTGAGCCCCGCAGGCAAGCCGGGCGAAGGCGCGCACTGTCCGGCTTTGGCGCGCACCCCAAGGAGGACCCGGAATGGAACAGCCCCGCACCGATCTGCCCGACACCGAGCAGGAGCATACGATCCGCCTGCTGCGCGGCGGCCTGCATGGCCGCTTTTCGCAGTCTTTTTGTGTTGTGCAGACCACCCTGGATGCAATGGAAAGCGTGCTGCGCACCCAGGCCAACCCGGTTCTGCAGGACGCCATGCGCCCCCTGATGGAGGAGATGGCCCGCCGCCTGCCCGCCTTGGAGCGCTTGGCCGACCAGGCCGCCGACCTGGCTTTGGGCAGCGCCCTTCGGGAACTGCATGAGGAGGAACCCATCGAACTGAGGGGCCTGCTGCAGACCTTCTGTGACTGTGCCAATGAAGAGTTGGCCCGCCGCCGCAGCCCCGCCGCCATGGCGTTGGACTTATCCGGCTGCGGCGGACCGCTGGGCCTGCAGGGAAGCCAAAGCTTGATTGACGGGCTGCTGGCAAACCTCTTCTCCAACTCCCTGCGGGGGAAGAAGGATGTGCGCGTCACGCTGCGGCTGACAGCGGACCGCCGCCTCCTCTACCTGGATGACGGCCCCGGCCTGCCGGAGGATGCCTGGGCACTGCTTCTGGGCGGCCTCTGGCGGGAAGAATTTCTTCACCGCGGCGGCACCGGGCTGTTGCTGGTGCGGGAGTACGCCGGCTGCCTGGGCTGGCAGATTGAGAGGGAGGGCGGGGCGCTGGCGTTTGCCCTTCCGCCCGCCCCCCGCGCGTTCACGCTTCATTCCTCAGAGGCCCGTGACCTTTTGGTTGCCGAGCAGTGCCGCGCCCGCATTGCCCGCGAACTGGACGCGCTGGACGCCGATCCCCCCCGGTAGGCGGGGAGGGATCGCCGCTTGCCCTGCGGCGAAGCAGAAGGGAGAATGGTTGCGCTGTGGGATTTAGACCCGCCTTTATGGTGGGTTTTTTGCGTTTTTGGGGGTGGCTGCTGTGAATTTTTTTCCGCCTTATTTACTTTGGGGGCGAAGTATTGTAAAATACTGTATATGATTTCCATTCAGGTGGTGTAACAAATATGGTACAGTATAAAAGAATTCTCTTAAAAGTCAGCGGCGAGGCATTGTCCGGCCCCAAGGGGACCGGCTTTGATGAGCAGACCATCGCCTCCATCTGCGCGGGCATCAAGGCGGCCCACGCCCTGGGCGTGCAGATCGGCATTGTGGTGGGCGGCGGCAATTTCTGGCGCGGGCGCTCCAGCGGCAAAATGGACCGCATGGATGCGGATAAGATCGGTATGCTGGCCACCGTGATGAACGCCATCGCGGTCAAGGATGCCCTGCGCCAGCAGGGGGTACCCGCCGTGGTGATGACCAGCGCCGTTATGCCCCAGGTGGCGGAAGTGTTCACCAGTGATAAGGCCATCGCCGCGATGGAGGAAGGCAAGATCGTCGTCTTCGGCGGCGGCACCGGCAACCCCATCTTCTCCACCGACACCGCTTCGGCGCTGCGCGCGCTGGAGATTGGCGCCGACGCTATGTTCAAGGCCACGATGGTGGACGGCGTCTATGATAAGGACCCTCACAAGTACCCTGACGCCGTCAGGTACGGTACCCTGACCTTCACCCGCGTGCTGGACGAGCGCCTGGCAGTGATGGACTCCACCGCCGCCACCCTCTGCCGGGACAACGGCCTGCCCATCCTAGTTTTTGACCTGGGCGAGCCGGCCAACATCGCCAAGGCGGCCCTGGGGGAGAATGTGGGAACCGTCGTAAAAGAATAAGATCCATACTATAAATTAAAAAAGGAGAAACCACTATGAGCAGCATGACCAAACCCTACGAGGAAAAGATGAACAACTGTGTCAACCACCTGTCCCGTGAACTGGGCGCGATTCGCGCGGGCCGGGCCAACCCGGCGATCCTGGATAAGGTTGTGGTGGACTACTATGGCAGCCCTACGCCGGTGAACCAGGTGGCGGCGGTTGCCGTGGCCGAAGCCCGCATCCTTACCATAACTCCATGGGACTCCAAGCTGGTCAAGCCGATCTCCAAGGCGATCCAGATCAGCGATATCGGCATCAACCCCATTGACGACGGCCATATGATCCGCCTGGTATTCCCGGCCCCCACCGAGGAGCGCCGCCGCCAGCTGACCAAGGGTGTGCAGAAGCAGGGCGAGGAGGCCAAGGTTGCCGTGCGCAATGTCCGCCGTGATGCGATGGATAAGTTCAAGGCGATGAAAAAGGGCGGCGAACTGACCGAGGACGATCAGAAAAAGCTGGAGGAAGAGACCCAGAAACTCACTGACAAATTCGTCAAAAAGATCGACGAGATCTGTGCTGCCAAAAATAAGGAGATCATGGAAGTCTAAGGCGGCGCCGGAAGCGCGGCGGCAGAACCCCCGGGGAGGGGATGCCTGCGCGCCGAAGGATGTTTCGTGTGCCGCGCGCCGCAGCGCGGCACGCGCTCTATACCGGCAAGACTGCCGGACGGCCTGCATAGAGTGAAGCAGGTCCAACATCTGCCCGAAAGGAACCTGCCTATGAAAACCCGCGTCATTACCGCCGTTGTCGGCCTGGCTGTGCTGGCCGTTGTGCTCGCCTTTTTTGATACCGTACTGTTCGATCTGGTGCTCTCGCTGATCTGTCTGCTGGGCATCCATGAGGTGTTCAGCGCCATGGGCTTTGGCAAAAAACAGTGGTATCTGTACGCCGCTGCGGTGCCTTACACGCTGCTGGTGATGCTCAGCAGCAGCGATTCGGTGCGCAGCCTGCTGCTGCCGGTCAGCTTTTTGATGGCGCTGTTTTACAACATCTGCCTGATCGCCGACCACCGCACCCTGGATTTCGGCAAACTCGGCGGGTTCGTCTACTTCGGCGGTGTGATTCTGTTCTGCTTTTACTCGCTGATTCACCTGAAGCGGATGCTGCCCTTTGAGGTCTACCAGTACGATGCGGTTTACTTTATTCTTCTGATCCTCTGCTTCGCCTGGGGCGGGGATACCGCCGCCTACTTTGCGGGGCGGGCCTTCGGCAGGCACAAGCTGGCCCCTGTTGTCAGCCCCAACAAAACGGTGGAGGGGGCGGTCGGCGGCGTGCTGGGCAGCATGCTGGCCGGTGTGGCGGCAACCTTTATCTACAGCCTGTGCTCCGGCCGGTATACCACCCTGACCATTGAGGTCACGATCCGCCATTATCTTATCCTGCTGGTGCTGGGGGGCATTGCCGCCGTGCTGGGCATCCTGGGGGATCTTTTTGCCTCGGCGGTCAAGCGCCAGGTGGGAATCAAGGATTATGGCACCATCTTCCCGGGACATGGCGGTATCCTGGACCGGTTCGACAGCGTTATGTTCGTGGCGCCCTTTGTCTCCATCGCGGTGCGCTTTTTCTTCTACTCCATTCGATAAGAGGAAACCTATGGCAAAAAAAATTACGCTGCTGGGCTCCACCGGCTCCATCGGAACACAGAGCCTGGATGTGGCCCGCATGCAGGGGTATGAGGTGTTCGGCTTGGCGGCCAACACCCGTGTGGACACCCTGCTGGCCCAAATTGAGGAATTCCATCCCCGCTATGTCTGCATGGTAGACCCTGCCGCTTACGGCGCACTGGAGGCGGCGCTGGCCGGTCGGGCCGGCGCCCCCAAGCTGCTGCGCGGCCCGGCGGGCCTGACCGAACTGGCCGCTATGGATGGCCCCGACGTGGTGCTCAATGCGGTGGTGGGCATCGCCGGGCTGGACGCCTCGCTGGCCGCCATCGAGAGCGGCCATGACCTGGCGCTGGCTAACAAGGAAAGCCTTGTCACGGGCGGCCACCTTGTTACCGACGCGGTGCGCCGCAAAGGGGTGCGCCTGCTGCCGGTGGACAGTGAACACTCCGCGATTTTCCAGTGCCTGCAGGATCAGCACAGCGCCAAGACGCTGAATAAGATTCTGCTCACCGCTTCCGGCGGACCCTTCTACGGTATGACCACCGAGCAGTTGCGGGGCAAAACCAAGGCGGATGCCCTCAAGCATCCCAACTGGAACATGGGGGCCAAGATTACCATTGACTCGGCTACCATGATGAACAAGGGACTGGAATTGATTGAGGCGGTCTGGCTTTTCGGCCTGCCGGAGGATAAGATCCAGATTGTCGTCCAGAGGGAGAGCATTATCCACTCGGCAGTGCAGTTTGCCGATCATTCGGTCATCGCCCAGCTGGGGGTGCCGGATATGCGCATCCCCATCCAGTACGCTCTCACCTGGCCGGAGCGTCTGCCCAGCCCAGTGCCGGAGTTGGACTTCGCCGCCCTGACCCGCCTGAGCATCGGCACCGCCGACGAGGAGACCTTCCGCTGCCTGGCAGCCTGCAAAAAGGCGATCCGCAAGGGGGGCCTCGGCCCCTGCGCCGCCAACGGCGCCAACGAGGAAGCGGTGGCCCTTTTCCTGCGGGATAAGATCGGTTTTCTGGATATCGGCCGCCTGGTGGAAGGGGTCGTGGACAGCGACAGTTTCGGTGAAGCGTACACGCTGGCCGACGTGCATGAATGTGACCGGATGGCCCGCGCCTGGGTGCGCGCTCACCTGTAAGTGGTCCGCTGCCCTGCAAACGGTTTACAGTAAGGAGACGCAATGACAGCTTTGCTCACGGTACTGGTATCGGTTTTGGTGTTCGGTATGGTGGTCCTGGTACACGAATTGGGCCATTTTTGGGCCGCCCGCCGGTGCGGGATCCATGTGGAGGAGTTTTCCATCGGCTTTGGCCCGGCAATTTGGTCCCGCTGCAAAAACGGGACCCGCTACACCGTGCGAATGCTGCCGCTGGGCGGCTTCAACATGATGGCGGGGGAGAAGGCGGAGGACGGGGAGGACGCACCGGGGAAAAAGGCCCCCGCCTATGACGCCAACGCGCCGCTCTTCCCAGCGACGGTGCGGGGCAAAACCTATGCGGAGGCCAGCCCCTGGCAGCGTTTCTTCGTGATCGCTAGCGGCGCGCTGATGAATTTCGCGGCAGGGCTGGCGATCCTGCTGGTGCTGGCCGCCAGCGAGGAAGTGCTGACCAGCCGCGTCCTCTATGATTTTACCGAGGACGCTGCCAGCCAGCGCGCCGGCCTGCAGGCGGGGGACGAGATCCTGGCCGTCAACGGCCACCGCTGCTTTGTCATTCAGGATGTCTTTTATGAATTGCAGCGCACCACGGACTATACGGCGGATTTTACCGTACTGCGCGATGGACGCCGCGTCACCATCCCCCAGGTGACCTTTGATACAGTGACCGATGAAAACGGGCAGGAGAGCATGAAGCTGGATTTCCGCGTCTACGGCCTTGCCCGAACCCCGAGGACGGTGACGCGGGAGGCGCTGCGCAGCTTTGCCTACTATGCCCGCAGCATCCTTCGGGGCTTTGCCGATCTGGCCACCGGCCGCACCGGCATCAATGAACTGTCCGGCCCGGTGGGGGTGGTCAGTGCGGTAGGGCAGGCGGTGCAGTATGGCTGGCGGGATGTCCTCTCGCTGGCGGCGCTGCTCACCATCAATCTGGGAATCTTTAATCTCCTGCCCATCCCCGCGCTGGACGGCTTCAAGCTGTGGTTCCTCGCCTTTGAGGGCGTCACCCGCCGGGAGGTACCCGAGGCGGTACAGAACGGCCTGAATTTTGCCGGCATGGTGCTGCTGCTCTGGCTGATGGTGTTTGTCACCATGCAGGATATCGGCAAGTTTTTCTGACTGCTGCTTTTTGCGGCCCGGTCTGCGCCGGTATGCTTCACAAAATACAAAATATGTATGGTTCAACAGGGAGGCCTCTATGCGTCAAACAAAGAAGGAAGTCCGCATCGGCGGCATTGCCATCGGCGGCAGCAACCCCATCGCCGTGCAGACGATGCTCAACGTCCCGGTGGAGGATATCGCCGGCAATGTGGCCCAGGCCAAACGGGTGGCTGCGGCGGGCTGCCAGATCGTCCGCGTCACCGTACCCACCCCGGCGGACGCCGCCGTGGTCAGCGCCATCAAGGAGGCGGTGGACATCCCGGTGGTGGCCGACATCCATTTTGACTACAGGGCGGCGCTGGCCTCGCTGGATGCCGGGGCGGACAAGATCCGCATCAACCCCGGCAACATTGGCGCCGACGAGAATGTCAAGGCGGTGGCCGATGCCTGCAACGCCAAAAATGTTCCTATCCGCATCGGGGTCAACGGCGGCAGCTTGGAGAAACATATCCTTGCCAAATACGGTGCCCCTGTGCCGGAGGCGATGGTGGAAAGCGCGCTTTACCATGTGCGCCTGCTGGAAAAGCACGACTTTACCAACATTGTCATCTCCATCAAATCCTCCAACGTTCCCCGCATGATGGCGGCCTACCGGCTGCTCTGTGCCCAAACCGAGTACCCTCTCCATGTGGGAGTGACGGAGGCGGGGGGCAACCGCATGGGTCTCATCAAATCCGGCATGGGGATCGGCGGCCTGCTGCTGGAAGGAATTGGGGATACTATCCGCGTCTCGCTGACTGACGAGCCGGAGGCTGAGGTCCGCGCCGGCTACGACATCCTGCGCGCTGCAGGCTTCGCGGTGAACGGCCCCGAGATCATCAGCTGCCCTACCTGCGGGCGCACCCAGTACCCTATGATTGAGATCGCCAACGAGGTGGAGCGCCGCCTCCAGGCGGAGGGGTTCGCCAAGCCGCTGAAGATCGCCATCATGGGCTGCATCGTCAACGGACCCGGTGAGGCGCGGGACGCCGATATCGGCATTGCGGGCGGCAGGGATGAGGCGCTGCTCTTTATCCACGGTCAGACCATCCGCAAGCTGCAGGGGGATATTGTCGGCCAGTTTATCGAGGAAATCCATAAACTGTAACGGGAAAGGAATCGCAGCATGAAAAATCTTCCGCGCTATCTGCGCATGGCGGCTCTGTGCCTGCTGGCGGTGTTTTTGGTTCAATCCGTAACTGAGATTTTTACCTATGACGGTAGGCTCACCGCCGTGCCGCTGTGGATGTTCCTGGCGCTCTATGCGCTGCTTTTTGTTCTGCCCGCCGCAGTGATGCTGGCGGCTTCGGCTTTGCTGCAAAGAAAGTATGGCAAAAAAGGCTGATGGAGCGCTGCGCCGCCGGCCGGTCCCTTTCCCGTCTTTTACCCTAGAGCAAGAGGTGTACCCTTGAAACCGTTTGTCACCCAAGTTTGGCCCCAGTTCACGGCGGATCAGCAGTTCTGCGCCTGCTTCGGCGGCGTCGTTGTGGACCGTGTGGAACTGAACCGTACCCAGCGAAAAGTCACCCTCTGCCTGCGCAGCGCCGAGCCCTTGGATCAGGCGCTGTGCGGGCGGCTTTGTGCGTCGCTGGAAAATACCTTCGCCGGGTATGAATTGAATCTGAAAAACTATTTCAGCTACCCCTGCATCACCCCCGAATCGGTGCGCATGCTGATCGAGGAACTGAAGCGGCAGGGCATGCCGGTCAACGGCTTTTTGGATAAGCGGGAGCCGGTCGTCTTTGGGGAGGATGGGATCACTGTCCAGGTCAGCGCGGGACGCCAAATCTTGGAGAGTGTGGACCTGCCCCGCGTTTTGGCGGAACTGATCCAGGAGCGAACCGGTACCCTGCCCATCGTGCGGCTGAAGGACACCGGCAAGGCCCGCACCGAGGAGGAACTGGAGCAGTACTTGCAGGAGAAAGCGCCCACCATCAAATTTGAGGAGAAGGAAACCCCGCCGGATTTCACCATCGAGGGGCTGACCCTCACCGGCAAGCCGGTGCGTCTCTTCTACGGCAAAAAATTCAAACCCACCGAGACCCGCCCCCTCAACAACCTGGGGGACGGCGGCAAAGTCACCGTGTGGGGCGACGTGTTCGCCACCGAGGTCAAGGGCAGCCGCCGCAAGATCTACTTCACCTCCATCACAGACTACAAAGGCTCGGTCAACCTAAAGATACTGGGCGACGAAGGGGAGGATATGTCCAAGTGGGAGGGGCTCAAGCCCGGCACCACTCTCATCGTGCGCGGCAACTACAGCTATGATAAGTACGAGCGGGACTATGTGATTATGCCCTACGATGTGCTGGTGGTGGAGCGCCAGCAGCGGCAGGATACCGCGCCGGAAGGGCAGAAGCGGGTGGAACTGCATCTGCACACCAAGTCCAGCTCTATGGATGGCTTCTGTGATTCTGGCAAGATCGTCCGCCTGGCCCACCGGATGGGCCACCGGGCCATTGCCATCACCGACCACGGCGTCTGCCAAGGCTACCCGGAGGCGATGCTGGCCGCCGACGATATTCACAAAAATGACCCCGACTTCAAGCTGATCTACGGCTGCGAGGCCTACTTTGTGGACGATATGATCCCCGCCGTCTATGGCTCCGCCTCCATGCCGCTCAGCGGTTCCTTTGTGGTCTTTGACACCGAGACCACCGGCCTGGATACCTACAACGACCGCCTGACCGAGATCGGCGCGGTGGTGGTGGAGAACGGCAAGATCAACGAGGAAAAGAAATTCTGTACCTTTGTCAACCCGGGCCGCCCCATCCCGGCCAAGATCACCGAACTGACCGGCATCACCGACGCCATGGTGGCCGACGCGCCCACCCCCGATGAAGCCATACGCCTGTTCAAGGCGTTCTGCGGCGAGCAGATACTGGTGGCCCACAACGCCAGCAGCTTTGACATGCTGATGGTCCGCCACGCGGGGGAGAGGGCCGGCGTCAGCTTTGACAATACCTACCTGGATACGCTGCCGATGTCCCAGGCGCTGTTCCCCGGCCTGCGCAACTACAAGCTGGATACCATCAATAAGCATCTGGAGATCCCGCCCTTCAACCACCACCGCGCCGTGGACGACGCTATGGCGCTGGCCCGCATCTTTGAGATCGCGCTGCAAGACCTGGCCGAGAAGGGGATCCGGAGGCTGGAAGACGTCAACACCGGCCTGGGCGGCAACAAGGAGGTACTGAAAAAGAAGTACTACCACCTGATTATTCTGGTGCAGAACCAGATCGGCCTGAAAAACCTCTACCGCATCGTCAGCGCCGCCCACACTCAGTATTTCTTCAAGAAGCCCCGCGTGCCGCGCAGCCTGCTGAACCAGTACCGGGAGGGATTGCTTCTCTCCTCGGCCTGTGAAGCGGGAGAGCTTTACAGGGCGATCGTGGCCGGCAAATCCCACGACGAACTGCTGCGCATTGCCGAATACTATGATATCCTGGAGGTTCAGCCGCTGGGCAACAATGAGTTTATGGTGCGCAACGGCTCGGTGGATTCCATTGAGGCGGTGAAAAACTTCAACCGCACCGTGATCCAGCTGGGGGAGGAACTGCACAAGCCGGTCATTGCCACCGGCGACGTTCATTTCCAGGAGCCGGAGGACGCCGTCTACCGCGCGGTGCTGCAGGCGGGCAACGGCTTCAAAGATGCCGATAACCAGGCGCCGCTATTCTACCGCACCACCCAGGATATGCTGGACCAATTCAGCTACCTGACCAAAGAGAAAGCCTACGAACTGGTTGTCACCAACCCCAACAAGATCGCCGCGATGATCGACGGCAATCTGCGGGCCATCCCCAAAGGAACCTACCCGCCCAGCATCCCCGGCGCGGAGGAACAGCTGCGCACCGCCACCTGGGAGCACGCCGTCCGCGACTATGGCGCCCCGCTGCCCGATATTCTGCAGAAACGGCTGAAAAAGGAATTGGATTCCATCTGCGGCCACGGCTACGCGGTTCTGTACGTCATTGCGGTCAAGCTGGTGGCTTACTCCAACGCGGGCGGCTACCAGGTGGGCAGCCGCGGTTCGGTTGGGTCCTCCGCCGTGGCCCATTTCTCGGGCATTTCGGAGGTCAACTCAATGCCGCCCCACTACCTCTGCCCCCAGTGCAAGCACAGCGAATGGATCGACGACGGCGTGCATATGGACGGCTTCGATCTGCCCAACAAAAAATGCCCCGTCTGCGGCCACGCCATGATTATGGAAGGCCACGATATCCCCTTCGAGACCTTCCTAGGCTTCTACGGCGACAAGGAACCGGATATCGACCTGAACTTCTCCGGCATGTACCAGTCCAACGTCCACCGCTATACCGAGGAACTTTTTGGCAAGGAGAACGTCTTTAAGGCAGGCACCGTCTCCGGTCTGCAGGATAAGACCGCCTACGGCTATGTCAAGAAATATCTGGAGGAGAGGGGCCGCACCGTCAACCGTGCCGAGGAAAACCGCCTGTGCATCGGCTGCACCGGCGTCAAGCGTACCACTGGTCAGCACCCCGGCGGCATGGTCGTCGTGCCGGATACCTTCGATATCTATGATTTCTGCGCCATCCAGCACCCTGCGGACGATGTGAAGGGCGGTCTGCTCACCACCCACTTTGAATTTAAGTACCTGCATGACACGCTGCTCAAACTGGACGAACTGGGTCATGATGTGCCGACCTTCTATAAATATTTTGAGGAATATTCCGGCATCCCCATCGACTCTGTGCCGATGAATGACGAGAAGGTCTACAGCCTGCTGACCAGCCCCGAAGCGCTGGGCGTTACCCCGGAGCAGATCGGCTCCAAAACCGGCACCTTTGGCATCCCCGAGATGGGTACCAACTTTGTGCGCCAGATGCTGCTGGACGCCCAGCCGAAGAACTTTTCGGAGTTGATCCAGATCTCCGGCCTGTCCCACGGGACCGATGTGTGGACGGGCAACGCCGACGAATTGATCCGCTCCGGCACCTGTACCATCGCGGAGGTTATCGGCTGCCGCGACAGCATCATGCTCTACCTGCTTCGCAAGGGCCTGGAACCCAAGATGGCCTTTGACATTATGGAGGCGGTGCGCAAGGGCAAGGTGGCCAAGGACGGCTTTGCCCCCGGCTGGGAGGAAGCCATGAAGGAACACGATGTGCCGGACTGGTACATTGAATCCTGCCGCAAGATCAAGTATATGTTCCCCAAGGCCCACGCCGTGGCCTACCTGATGGCGGCCATCCGGCTGATGTGGTTCAAGGTGTACAGGCCGCCTATCTTCTACGCGGTCTACTTCACGGTGCGCGGCGCCGATATCGATTATGAGGCCGCCGTGGGCGGTGTGCGCGTCGCCAAGGAGCACCTGCGGGATAACGAGAAGATCCCCAAAGAGGAGCGCACCGCCAAGGATGACGATGCCCTGGTCAGCCTGCAGCTGGTCAACGAGATGCTGCAGCGGGGCTACCAGTTCCTGCCCATTGAACTGGGCAAAAGCTACGCCAGCAAGTATATTGTGGAGGATGGCAAGGTGCGCCTGCCCTTCACCTCCATCCGCGGCCTGGGTGAGGCCGCCGCCATCGCCCTGGAGGAAGCCACCATGCACGGGCAGGAGTATATCTCGGTGGAGGAACTGCAGGCATCCTCCGGCGTGGCACAGTCCATCTTCGATAAGCTGCGGGAGGTGGGAGCCCTGGGAAGCCTGCCCGAAACCAGCCAGGTCGATCTGTTCAGCCTAATGTGAGCCGCCGCGGCAGGGCAGCATGGCAATTTGAGAGCAAAGCAGGAACTACCGGTGCGGGATGCACCGGCAGTTCTCTCAGGAATTTACAGCTTGTGTGCCAACACATGGGGACTGCGATGCCATTGGCTTGCGATGGATTATGAGGGCGCGCTTACAAAGCGGTCCCCGTCGGCAACGTTCACATACAGGAAATTGCTGGAGTCTTCGGATAGAAATACCAGTTCCTCCTCCTTGACTTCAAAACGATTGACAAGCGGGTAGCCGATCTCCTTGTCGTCTGAAAGAATCAGGATATCGCCGTCCAATATCCAGCGGCCGGTTCCGATATAACTGCTCAAATCCCCTTCGCAGTAGCTGAAGGTACCGTCCTCGTTGATCTGGATGGCGAACTCCCCGCCGACGCCGTCTTTCTCATAAACGAAGGTCTTGTTGACAATGATATCCTGTACGCTTTCGCCCGCCCCGGTTGGCCGGTCGCAGGCAGCCATAGCCAAAAGGCAGGCTGTACCCAGCGCACAGGCAAGCAGCTTTTTCATAAGCCACCTCCTCGTTTTTGGTTATTATAGCATGGCACCGAAGGCCATTGCAATGCCGTTTGGCTAAATGGCCGGTTTCTTTCAAAGGCAGGGGCTCAGAGGACGTCGGCATGGCATGATTAAAACTTGACAAAATCTTACATTTCATGTTTTACTATAACAGTATGAGCAAAATAATGGACAGTGATTTCCAGGGGGAAACGCCGCATGGCAAAAAAACAAGAATACGGCAACGAGAGTATCAAGAGCCTGAAGGGCGCCGACCGCGTGCGCAAGCGCCCGGCGGTCATCTTTGGCTCCGACGGGGTGGAGGGCTGTGCCCACGCCATCTTTGAGATCGTCTCCAACTCCATCGACGAGGCCCGGGACGGCCACGGCAACAAGATCAACATCACAATCCTGCCGGATCATGTGGTGGAGGTTGAGGATTTTGGCCGGGGCATCCCGGTGGATTACAATAAGGCGGAGGAGCGCTGGAACTGGGATCTGGTGTTCTGTGAACTGTACGCCGGCGGCAAATACGGCGAGGGGAGCGGTACCTATGACTTTTCCCTCGGCCTCAACGGCCTGGGCCTGTGCGCCACCCAGTATGCCAGCGAGTGGATGACCGCCGATATCTACCGCGACGGATACCATTATCACCTGGATTTCAAAAAGGGTGAAAATGTGGGCGGCCTAAAAAAGGAACCCTTCGCGGGCCGCCGCACCGGCTCTGTCATCCGCTGGAAGCCGGATACCGATGTATTTACCGATATTGCCGTGCCGGCGGAAACATTTAAGGATATGCTCCGCCGTCAGGCCGTCGTCAACGACGGCGTCACCCTGGTGCTGATCGATAAATCCGGCGATAAGGCGGAAAAGTTTGAATATATCTATGAGCACGGCATTGCCGACTATGCCGCCGAACTCCTGGGCGAGACTTCTCTGACGCCGGTTCACTTCTGCACCGGCGCCGCCGCCGGGCGGGACCGCGCCGATCAGCCGGAGTACCAGGTGAAGATGAACGTGGCCTTCGCCTTCTCCAACACCACCCAGACGCTGGAATACTACCACAACTCTTCCTGGCTGGAGCACGGCGGCAGCCCCGATAAAGCGGTGCGCTCCGCCTTTGTCAGCCAGATCAACGCCTGGCTCAAGTCCAAGGGGCTGTACAAAAAGAATGAGAGCGCCATCACCTTTGCCGATGTTCAGGACTGCCTGGTGTTGGTGTCTTCCTCCTTCTCCACCCGCACCAGCTACGAGAACCAGACCAAGAAGGCCATCACCAACAAGTTCGTGGCTCAGGCCATGACAGAATTCCTCAAGCATCAGCTGGAAGTCTATTTTATCGAGAACCCTGACGAAGCGGAGAAAGCCTGCAAGCAGGTCCTCATCAACAAGCAGAGCCGGGAACACGCAGAAAAAGCACGCATCACCATCAAAAAGACCATGACCCAGCAGATGGACCTGGCCAACCGGGTGCAGAAATTCGTGGACTGCCGCACCAAGGACGCCTCCCGCCGGGAACTCTATATCGTGGAGGGCGATTCCGCCATGGGCGCGGTGAAGCAGAGCCGGGATTCGGAGTTCCAGGCCATCATGCCTATCCGCGGCAAGATCCTGAACTGCCTCAAGGTGGACTATGCCCGCATCTTCAAGTCGGAGATTATCACCGACCTGATCCGGGTCATGGGATGCGGCGTGGAATTGGGCGGCGCGCACAACAAGGATCTGGCCAGCTTTAACCTGGACAACCTGCGCTTCAACAAGGTGGTCATCTGCACCGACGCCGACGTGGACGGCTACCAGATCCGTACCCTGGTGCTGACGATGCTCTACCGCCTGACGCCTACCCTTATCAACGAGGGCTACGTCTATATCGCGGAAAGCCCGCTGTATGAGATCACCACCAAAAACAAGACCTATTTCGCCTACAATGAGCCGGAAAAGGCGGACATTTTGCGCCGCATCGAGGGGCAGAAGTACACCATCCAGCGATCCAAAGGTCTGGGCGAGAATGATCCCGAGATGATGTGGCTCACCACCATGAGCCCCGAGAGTCGCCGTCTGATTAAAGTGATGCCCACCGACGCAGAACAGACAGCGATGGTGTTTGACATGCTGCTCGGCAACAATCTGCAGGCCCGCAAGGATCATATTGCGGAGCACGGTGCGGATTACCTGGATGATCTGGATTTGAGTTGACGGCAAGAGCGAACAGCGCCGGGGGAAGCAAAGAGATTCCGCGCCGTTCCCGCCGATGCCCGGGGAGCAGCTCCGCGCACAATATAGCCCGCACCCCGCCCAAAGCAAACCGAGTAAGATAAAAGGGGAGTTCTCATGGCAAAAAAACCAAGCACAAAAAAGAAAATCGTCCCCGCCCGCCCGCAGCTGGGGGATAATGTTGAGATCCTTTCCGCCGGCAAGGTGATTGAGAACAAAATCACCGACACGCTGGAAACAAATTTCATGCCCTACGCGATGAGCGTTATCGTCTCCCGCGCGCTGCCGGAGATTGACGGCTTCAAGCCCGCCCACCGAAAGCTGCTGTACACCATGTACACCATGGGGCTGCTCAAGGGCAGCCGCACCAAGAGCGCCAACATCGTGGGCAGTACAATGCATCTCAACCCACACGGCGACGCCGCGATCTACGATACCATGGTCCGCATGGGCCGCTCCAACGAGAGCCTGCTGGTTCCCTTTGTGGATTCCAAGGGCAACTTCGGCAAGGCGTACAGCCGCGACATGGCCTACGCGGCCTCCCGCTACACTGAGGCGAAACTGGAACCGGTCTGCGAGGAATTGTTCCGCGATATCGATAAGGATACCGTGGATTTTGTGCCGAACTACGACGGCGAAACCACCGAGCCGACGCTGCTGCCCGTCACCTTCCCGACCATCCTGGCCAACAATACGCTGGGAATTGCTGTCGGCATGGCCTCCAACATCTGCTCCTTCAACCTGGGCGAACTGTGCAGCGCCACCATCGCCCTGATGAAGGATCCCGAGGCAAATCTGAAGGAGATCATCCCCGCGCCGGATTTTGTGGGCGGCGGCGCCATCCTGTACGATGAGGCCGAGATGACCAATGTGCTGGAGCATGGCCGGGGCAGCATACGGGTGCGCGCCCAATGGAGCTATGATAAGGCCAACAACTGCATCGACGTGACCCGCATCCCGCCCACCACCACGGTGGAGGCCATCATGGATAAGATCACCGAGTTGGTCAAGGCGGGCAAAATACGCGAGATCAGCGATATGCGCGACGAGACCGACCTGAACGGCCTCAAGCTGACCATCGACCTCAAGCGCGGCCAGGACCCTGACAAACTGATGGCCCGCCTGTACAAATCCACCCCGCTGGAAGACAGCTTTGCCTGCAATTTCAACGTCCTCATTGCCGGGCAGCCCCGGGTGATGGGCGTGCGGGAGATCCTGCAGGAGTGGAACGCTTTCCGGGCCGAGTGCGTGCGCCGCCGCACCTACTATGACCTGCAGGGCAAGCAGAAACGGCTGCATCTACTGCGCGGCCTCAAAGCCATCCTGCTGGACATTGATAAGGCCGTCGAGATCGTGCGCAACACCGCCGAGGAGGCGGAGGTCATCCCCAACCTGATGATCGGATTCGGTATCGACGAGGCGCAGGCCGAGTATGTGGCTGAGATCAAACTCCGCCATCTCAACCGCGAGTACATCCTCAAGCGCACCGAGGAGATTGAGGAGTTGGAGAACGCCATCGCGGACCTGGAAGACATTCTCAAGCGTCCGGCACGGATCAACAAGATCATCATCGCGGAACTGAACGAGGTGGCGAAAAAATACGGCAAACCCCGCCGGTGCGAGATCCTCTATGAGCAGCCTGCCGACCCCGACGAGGAGGAGCAGCAGGAGATTCCGGATTACCCCGTCCACCTTTTCTTCACCCGGGACGGCTACTTTAAGAAGATCCTCCCCCAAAGTCTGCGCATGTCCGGCGAACAGAAGCTCAAGGACGGCGACGAGGTGCTTTTTACCTGTGAGAGCGGCAACGCGGCGGAGCTCCTCTTTTTCACCAACCACCAGCAGGTCTACAAGTGCCATGCCTATGACTTTGGGGATACCAAGGCCAGCGTGCTGGGCGACTATGTGGCATCTACGCTGGGGATGGAGGAGGGGGAGGTCCCGCTGTATATGGTCGTCACCAACGACTACAGGGGCTGGATGCTTTTCTTCTACCAGAACGGCAAGTGCGCCAAGGTGCCGCTGGCCAGCTACCAGACCAAACTGAACCGCCGCAAGCTGCTGAAAGCATACAGCGATAAGGCGGAACTGGCCGCCATCCGCTTCCTGGCAGAGGAGTGCGAATTAGCAATTTTCACCACCAACAACCGTTTGCTGCTGGCGGGCAGCGCCCTCATCCCCGAGAAGGCTACCCGCGATACCGCCGGCGTCAATGTGGTGAGCCTGAAAAAGAACGCCAAGATCGCCCGCGTGACCCTGGCGGCGGGGCTGGAATTGAGCAACCCCCACCGTTTCCGGGTGCGCACGCTACCCGCCGCCGGCGCCATTCTCCGCCAGGAGGACACCGCCGAGCAGCTGAGCCTGTAAAAACCGCCCGCTGGCGCAAAAAAGCCTTGCAATCCGGGCCGGAATATGCTACACTATCTTTTGCATGAGAAATATAAGGAGTGCTAACAATGAGCTTGTATGAAATCATCCTCGGCGTCGTCCTGATTGTCGCTTCACTTTTGATCATCGTCTTTACCCTGGCGCAGGAGCAGAAGGGCCAGGGCCTCTCTGCCGCCATTATGGGTGATAACAGCCTGATGGCCGCCGGCCGGGAGCGCGGCATTGACGCCAAGTTGGCCAAGATCACCAAGGTCTGCGGCGTGGTGTTCTTTGTCGTCACGCTGGTCATCGTGGTGCTCAGCGCGCGCCTGTAAAAAAGGATACACAGCAGGTAAGCATGGAAACGGCCCGCACGCCCCGTGCAGGGCTGTTTTTTTCTGCCCGCCCGGGGCGGGCAGCGGGAAAGTATAGAGGGAAGGGCGCCGCCGGAGGCGGCGCGACGTAATGAAGGAGTAAAGTATGACCCCATTGCAGAAAGACATTTTAAGGGCAGTGACTCGCCGTCCCATGACGCTGCGGGAACTGCAGAACAACCTACAGGCGGATAACGCCTGCCTGCGCATGAGCATTACGGCCATGGTAGCCACCGGGGAACTGTGCGTCAAAGATGGCGCCTATGCCCCCGGCCTGGCCACCTACGAGAATGAGGCGGCCCCCAGCGCCATCCCCTGCACGCTGGTCAAGCTGGCGGGCGGCTTCGGCTTCGCCAGCCGTGACGACGGGGAAGGGGATATCTTTATCCCCGGCCGCGCGCTGCACGGCGCGATGCCCCAGGATAAAATCAACGTAAAACTGTTCGACCATCCCCGCGTGGAGGGCAGCGCCGAAGGCGAGGTGGTAGCCGTGACCATACCCAACGACCGCCTGGCCGGTACGGTAGTGCTCACCGACGACGGGCATCTGGCCGTGGAGCCGGACGGCTGCCGGGAAGTGCGCATCGTGCTGGCAAAATCCAGCGCCGAGGGCGTTCATCTGGGCGATAAGGTGGGCGCTGTGCTGACCCATCGCGGCGAACGACACAGTGACCACCGCGCCGCCGTGGCGGAGAAGTTCGGCGCATCCGACTATGCATCGGAATGTGCCAAAGCCATCCTGTATGGGCGTGGCACCCGCCAGGAGTTCCCTCCCGAGGTGATGGAGGAGGCGCAGGCGTATGAAGGGGCGGCTGTTGATCCGGCGGAAGCGGCCCGCCGCATGGATCTGCGCGGCATCCCCATCTTCACCATTGACTCTGCTGAGACCAAAGATATCGACGACGCCATCAGCCTGCGCAAGCTGGCGGGCGGCGGGTATGAGTTGGGGGTCCATATTGCCGACGTGAGTCACTACGTCCTGCCGGGCAGTGAGCTGGATAAGGAGGCCTTTGAGCGGGCTACCAGCATCTATTACGCCGATCAAGTGATCCCCATGCTGCCGGCCCAGCTTTCCAACGGTATCTGCAGCCTGAACGAGGGGACGAACCGTCTGGCCTTTTCCTGCCTGATGGAACTGGATGGCAGCGGCAAAATTCATAAATACAACTTTGTTAAAACGGTGATCCGCAGCCGCGTCAAGGGCGTTTACAAGGAGATCAACGCCCTGCTGGACGGAACCGCCGCCCCCGAATTGCAGGATAAATACGCTGAGGTTCTCAGCCAGCTGCCCGCCATGCAGGAGTTGTATGAGAAACGCCTGGTGCTGCGCAAGCAGCGCGGCGGCATGGAGATCGGCACGGAGGAGGCCAAGCTGATCATGGACGGCAAGGGCCGCTGCGTCGACATCGTCAAGCGGGAGCGCGGCGTGTCGGAATGTATGATTGAGGAGTTTATGCTGCTGGCAAACCAGTGTGCGGCCAATGCGGGGCGGGTCCGCAAGGTTCCCTTTGTCTACCGCGTTCATGAGGCCCCCGATGCCGAACGGATGGAGAAACTGTCCGCCACGCTGCTGGCCTGTGGTCTGAACGCTAAGTTCAAGAACCCGGTACCCACCCAGCTGGAACTGGCGGCGCTGCTGGATGAAACGCGGGATACCCCTATCCAGATTCCCGTTCACACCGGCATCCTCCGCGCCATGCAGAAGGCCCGCTATGCGCCCCAGCCACTGGGGCATTACGGCCTGGTCCTGGCGGATTACGCCCACTTTACCAGCCCTATCCGCCGTTACCCCGACCTGGCGATTCACCGTATCCTGACCGATATGCTCAACGGCAAGCCGGAGAAACGCCTGGTGAAGGATTACAACGAATTTGCCACCCATGCCAGCGAACAGTCCAGCCGCCAGGAGGTGGCCGCCGTGCGTATCGAGCGCGATGTGGAGGATCTCTACAAGGCCGAGTATATGCACAACCATCTGGGGCAGATTTACCCGGGAACGATTTCCGGCGTGACGCCCCGCGGCGTCTTTGTGGCGCTGGACAACACGGTGGAAGGGTTTATCCCCGCCGCCCAGTTCTGCAAGGGCGAGGCAGAAGTCATCGAGGGGGTGCGCTTGCAGGATCCGCTCACCGGCAGGCAGTGGATGCTGGGAGATCCCATCAAGGTCTGCGTTGCCGGGGCTGATGTGGCCCTGGGGCGTGTGGACTTCGACTATGTAGCGGAATAACAAGAGAAATCCCCCGTCTGCGGCCGTACAATCCGGCGGGCAGACGGGGAATTTTTTGTTTGCATTTAGGATCTGGAACGATCCCAAAGCGCGGGCAGGGTTTTGTACCAAAGCCCCGCAAGCCAGCTGAACACAGTGTGGACGGGGGCGCTGGCGCAAAGGCAAACACAGCCGCCAACCGCCAAGAACAGCCAGACTGCCACGGCGGCGGAGCCTTTTTCGTTGGCAACGCCAAAAACACCCAATTCCACCAAAAAGGCATAGACCGGCATATGGAACACATACACCGGCAGCGTGCGGCGGCCCAGGGAAGCCAGCGGGGGGCAATCCCCCAGAACGGCGGCGAGGACCAACGTGGTCGAAATACCGATCAGATAAAAGGCCGCGCGGCTCACAGGGGTGTGATTGCCCGCATAGACGGTGTTTTGCCAGATGCGGGCGCTCTCATAGATCGGCTCCGGCGCGCGAAGAACCGAAAAGAAGCAGAACGCGTACACCGCCAGAGCGGTGAGCGCGGGAAGCCAACGCAGCAGGGGCCGCCGGCGCGCGGTGCGGCACCAGAGATCGACATCCTGTCGGAACAGCACGCCGAATGCATAGAAGGGGTAGAAGGGCAGCAGCCTGGAGAGGGCGTCCGGCACGGCAAAGTAGCCGGAGCCGAGCCCTAGGGCCAGGGCGACTGCCATGCCCGCCGCCCTGCCTGCGGCTCCCCAGCGTGTACGCAGCAGGGTCAGCAGCGGCACTGTCAACTCCCAGAGAAGAAGCGCCAAAAGATACCACATATGCCGCCAAGGCAGCAGCAGCGCCATAAGGGGGCCACCCGTATCGGCCAGGTTTTCGCCCAGCACATAGACCCGGAAGGGGAGCAGCATACCTTGGCAGAGAAGATACAGCCAGACCTGCTGCAGCAGATATTTTTTCAGGTTCCACTTTGCCACCAGGCCGCTGCACAGGCAGAAGAGCGCCATATGGAACATATAGATGCACTCAAAGCTGCCGTTGAACACCGGACTGGTGCCGCGGTAAAATTCCTCAAAGTGGCCCAGCACCACCAGGATGATGCCCAGGCCCTTCAGTGCGTCAATGTAGCCGCGCCGGGGCGCGGCGATCGCTTTTGCCAAAAGAGTCTCCTTTCAGGGGGCAGGGGTCGCCTGCCAGGGGGAGGGGATGATCTCGCCGGAATCTACCTTGGCGAAATCCGGCACCGAGGCCCCGGCCTTGACGATGGCGCCGGGGGCGATATGAACGCCCTGCCCCAGCGTCGCGTCATGGTCGACGATGGCACCCGCATTGATGATGCACCCGGCGCCGGTTTTGACCCCCGCGCCCACATAGGCGTGGGGCAGTACCACCGTGCCGAAACCAAGTTTCGCGCTGGGGCTTACAGCAGCCGAGGGGGCAAATTCCGCTGCTGCCGCAAAAACCGGTAGCGCATATCCGGCCTCCGCCAATTTTTGCAGATACGCCACCCGCATCCGGTTATCCCCCAGGGCCACATAGGCAGCGTAGCAGCTTTCCAGCAGAGCGGGGGAGAGGTAGTCCGCCAGCGGTCCGGCACAGCCGGGCGCGTTGTCGTCCAGAAAGAGCAGGCGGCTTTTTGGCACGCCGCTTTCCATCAGCCAATCCGCCAGCTGGCGGC
Source organism: uncultured Subdoligranulum sp. (assembly GCA_964542725.1). GTDB lineage: Bacteria > Bacillota > Clostridia > Oscillospirales > Ruminococcaceae > Gemmiger. The sequence continues at coordinate 40,817 of CAZIVF010000003.1, forward strand.
CAAAGCCGCCCCGGCCCAGAATCAACACATGGCGGCGGCTCTGCCCGCAGAGGGCAGGGATCGAAAGTTCAAACATGGGATATCACTCCTTTGTCGGCAGGGGGATCAACCGGAAGCGATCTCCGCGCCGGAGTCAGCCTGGGTTTCATCAGCCTCCGCGCCGGGATCCTCCAGCCGGGTGCGCGGGGTAACGGCCAGCGGGTCGGGCAGGGTGCCGTTTTGAAGGTCTGCCAGGACCTGCGGTACGCCGGGGAAAAATTTGGCGATGCCGCTACCCTTGCAGTGCAGGCCGTCGAAGAAATCCATCTCCTCCAGACCTTCGATGCAGGCAGGGTCGTAGCTACCGTACAGGGGGATGTTGTTGGCGGCGCAGTATTGGCGCAGCCAGTTTTCTACCTGGAAAAAGCCCTGGTGCAGTTCCGGCTCGCCCAGCAGATAATTGTACAGATAGGGATGCCAGGGCGAAAGCACCAGCACCGGCGTGGTACCCTGGCTTAAAGCATACCGGATAAACTCGTCAAAGGCCTGGATCTGGGTGTCGCTCAAGGCGTCGAACCCCTCCATGTGAATGCTGTTGAAGGTCATGCAGGCCCCGGCCGCCAACGTCAGGATCTGATCCTGGCTCTGCTCCCGGAAGGCTACGTCATACAAAACGCTGCCGTCTGACCGCTTGATGGTGGCGGTCTGGGACATCGGGTCCCCCGTCACAGGGTTGAATTCGATCACATTGCCATCGTCGTCCGTTACCTCGGACTGGCCGCGGTTCTTGAGGTAGTAATCCACATTTCCCTGGAAATAAGCCGGGTCGGCCAACGCCTTCCAGAGTTCCATCTGGTCCGGTTCTTCGTAATCCGTCTCAACCCCCAGAACTTTGGTGAGAAATTCGTTGTACAATTCGGCGTCGGCGCGGGCGTCAAAGGCATCCTCGCTGCCAAAGAAAACCCAGGGATCCACGCTCCATAAAAGCACCTCAGGCACCTTGCCGTAGCTGACCATTTTATAATAGCTGGTCATATTATCCCGCACATCGGCGCCGGTGACGCCCATGTTGAAGAAACTGTCCACCCCGACGTTTTCCCGGTTGAACTGCAGAACGCGGCTGGAGCCGATACCGATGACCTGGGGCGTTTCGGCCACATCCTGGGCGAACAGCTGCACCACCTGGCGCTCATCCATCTGCTCAAAGTTGGTCACGTCGTAGCCCTGCAGCATCAGGTCCACGATGCGCCGGGGCGCCAGCGCCCCTTGGAACAAACCGCTGCGGTCCACTTCGTAGCTGAACGCCACCATGAACAGCAGCACCGGGGCCAGCAACGCTACACGGATCAGCGTTTTGCCGCCGAAATACAGCCGGCGCGCCAAACCGTGGAGGAACAGAAAAAACGGATTAGGGCGCTTCTTCCTGCACGGTTTGGCAGCCGAAGCGGCGGGCAGCGCAGGAGCTTCCGCCGGGCGTTCCAGCGCCGCGCCGCGCTGGATCTTCTGGGTTGGCGTGGGGGAAGGGGTAATATCCCGCATAGCGCATCCTCCTTTCTCAATAGGTTTGGTAGATGAAAACCGACTGGCCGAAGGCGGCGAAGAACAGGATGGCCGCCGCCGCCGCGTAGTACAGTGTCCAGCGCAATACAAAGCACTGCCCGCGAATCCACCGGGCCACATTTCTGCCGTTGGATTCAGCCGCAAAGACGATGGCGATGCCGCAGATCAGCACCACAGGCAGCCGCCCGTCGATGCCGCTGCCATACAGCAGGGCGCGCACCTGCGCCCAGGAGCCGGCCAGGCCATCCCAACTTTGAAAAAGACCGCTGTAGACGGCGTAGGGGTCCACATTGTAGTAGGCACCGATGAAGAAAACCAACGTCAGGCAGAAAAGCAAAAAGACAATGCAGCGCTGGATTGCCGTCCGCAGCCAGACGGCACGGTAGAGAGGGTTGCGGGCCGCCGCAAAGGCGCGCGGACGGCGGGTGAGCACGGCAAACACCGAGATCACCCCGCAGGAAAGCCCCCACAAAATGTAGCGCCAGTCTGCCCCATGCCAAAGCCCGGAGCAGAGGAACACGATAATCAGATTGAGATAATGCCGCCAGGGCGCGCACCGGCTGCCCCCCAGCGGAAAGTAGACGTAATCCCGGAACCAGCCGGTCATGCTGATGTGCCAGCGCCGCCAAAATTCGCCGAAGCTGGTGGCCTCAAAAGGGGATTGGAAGTTCTCGATCAGATCGTAGCCAAGGATGCGGGCAGCACCCAGCGCTATGTCACAGCAACCGGAGAAATCCAGGTACAGCTGGATCGCAAACAGCGCGGTGGCCGCCGCCAGCTGCGGGCCGCTTGCGGCGACTACATCCTTGAAAACGGCGGCGACATACAGGTTCAGATTGTCAGCCAGCACCATCTTTTTGGTGTAGCCCCAAAGCATACGGAAGGCGCCGCCCGCGCAGCGGTTGTAGCTGAAACGGCGACTCCGCTTGATTTGGGGGCGCATGTGGGGGTAGCGGCCGATGGGGCCCGTAACCATGGCGGGGAAGAAACTGACAAAGAGGGCATAGTGGAGCAGATTGGTCTCGACCCGGCAGCGCCGCTTGAAAACGTCGATGCTGTAACTCATCGCCGCAAAGGTGAAGTAACTCAACCCTAGCGGGGTGAGCAGATTGGCGCGGCGAGTCAGCGCCGCCGGCGGCGTCAGGGAGGCGAGGCTCAGCAGCTGGGCCAGCCCGTCTGCCAGCAGGTTCCAGTATTTGTAATACACCAGAACCCCCACGCCAGCCAGCACCGCCGCCAACAGAAAGATCACCCGCACTGCCGGCGCCCTGCACCGGCCAATGACCAGGCCGCACAGCCAAGTGACTAGCGTGGCGCCCAAAAGAACCGGTACCAGCGCGCGGTTGGCCGGCTCATAACAGTAGTAGGCGTAGCTGGCCAGCAACAGGAAGTAGGGCCTGGCCACGCGGGGCAGGGCGTAATTCAGGATTGCAACAGCCGCAAAAAAGACCAGATAGGTCAAGGTGGTGATCGCCATGCTCTGGCTTTCCAGCAGGGAAGCCAAAAGCTGCTGCCAGGTAATGGTCATAAGTACCTCTCCACATCCGCCCTGTCGCACAGGGCCTATTTGGGAACCGCCGAACCGAGCCCGCCCTGCGGGCTTGCCCGGTGATCCGCACGCCGGGTCGATTCAGAACCTTCTCTTTTCTTGATCGTTATGGATCCGGCGGAAGCCGTTTTTCCAATTCACGGACCCGCTTTTCCAGAATCGCGTTCGCCTGGGTCAGCCGTTTGCACTTTTCTGCCAGCTGGCTGATGGCGATGCTCAAGGAGAGCAGAACCACCAGCACAAAACAGAACATCAGCAGGAACACCAGGTTGACCGGCATCTCAATGTCCAGAAGGTCCCGCAGAACGAACACCACATAGGGGCAGGCGGCGAACACCACCAGCACCACCGACAGACCCAGCCAAAGCAGGCTGTATTTGACGGACATATAGCCCTTCTTCAAAAAGAAAAAGATGATGAGCAGCAGGGCCAGCGAGCCCAGCAGCATGGAAAATTGCAGTTGTGCGGTCATGCCTTGCCTCCCCGTACCCGTTTGATGGATAGCCGGTCAATAATGAGAGAGAGCGACACCTTGATCATGTAGTAGGCGCTCTTGAAACTGGAAATGCTGGATACGCCGCCCTGCCGTTCCCGCATGATGACCGGCGCTTCCCCGACCCGGTAGCCCGCCAGGCTGGCGGCCAGGATCGCCTCCGGCTCAGGGTAGTCGGTGGCGTAATGGTCGGCAAAATAGGCGGTCATCCGGGCGTTGGTGGCACGAAAGCCGCTGGTCACGTCCAAAATCCTCTGCCCACAGAGCAGAAAGATCATCCCGCTCAAAAAGCGGATGCCCACCCGGCGCATAAAGCTGGACTGGAAGCCACCCCCCGTCAAAAAGCGGCTGCCGATACACATATCAGCCTCACCCCGCAGTACCGGGTCCACCACGGCGAAAAGATAGGCCGGGTCATGCTGGCCGTCGCCGTCCATCTGTACGGCCACGTCGTAGCCGTTGTCCCGCGCATAGCGGTAGCCGCACTGTACGCCGCCGCCGATTCCTAGATTGACCGGCAGATCCAAAAAAGGGTAGCCGTGCGCCCGCAGCAGCGCGGCGCTCCGGTCGGTGGAGCAGTCATTGATGACAAGGAAATCCACCGTGGGGCAACTGGCCCGCAACCGCTCCACCGTGGCGACGATGTTCTCCTCCTCATTATAGCAGGGGATCAGCACCAAAATTTTGTCCTTTGTATCCTTCAAGGTGGGTACCTCACTTTTACACGCCATCCAGAATAAAACGTTCCAGGCGGCGCAGCAATTCCTCGCGCCGGTAATGCGCCAGATAGTAGTCCTTTGCACGGCGGCCCATGGCGGCGCGCGCCGCCGGGTCCATGGCATAGAGTTTTGCCAGATTGTCGGCCAGCCCGTCCACATCGCAGGCGGCGCTGGCCAGCCCGCCCGCCTCGGCCACCGCCGCATACCCCGCGCCATCCATGCTGGCAAGCACCGGCTTGGCGGCTGCCATGTAGCTGGCAACCTTGGCGGGAACGGTAAGCCCCAGATCCGGGGAATCGGATAGGGAAACCAAGAGGGCGTCGGCCAGGGCGGTAAATTTGGGGATATCCGTCGCCGGAACGCTGCCGTAAAACGTCACATAGCCTCCCGCGTCCAGTTCCTGAACCAGCAGTTCCAACTCGCTGCGGCTCATGCCGTCGCCCACCAGCAGCAGGTGCAGCTTGTCCGCGCCGCCGGCGCGAGCCTGCCCCGCGGCGCGGATCACGGTGTCCAGACTCTGCGCCGGGGTAAAGGTGCCGGTAAAAACCACGTTGAACCGGCCGCCGAACCGGGCTTGCAGGGCGTCGTCCGGCTGGGGAACGGCGTAAAAATCTTCACAGTATTGGGGGATCACCGCTACTTGGGCGGCGCTCTTACCGGTGCGCTGGCAAAGGCGCCGCTGCAAAGGCTCACTCATGGCAATGAGGCGGTCGGCACGTTTATAGAGCCAATCGCTCACGCCCTGGGCTACCGCCCGCAGGGCTTTGTTTTGCACCGGAAGAACGCTGTACAGATTCTCCGGCCAGATATCCAACACATAGTTGGTGAAGGGAATCTTGTGCCGCTTAGCGTAGCGGATGGCGGGCCAGCACATCAGCACCGGGCTGGTGTTGAAGCAGAATACCGCGTCATACCCGCCGGGCAGCCGCCCCAGCGCTCCCGCCGCGCAGAGCGGCCAGCTGACATAGTTCAAAAAGATGTTCACCGAGGTGTTGCCCCTGCGGGGCAATTCCTTGGCGCGGAACACCCGGGCGGCGCCGTAACGCTCCTCCCAGGGACCATGCTCGCTGTACCCCTCAAACCATTCCCCTTTGGGATAGTTTGGCAGGCCGCAGAGTACGTCCACCTCGATGCCGTCCTCCAAAAAGCCCTCCACGATATCGTTGATGCGGAAATTCTCCGGCCAGAAATGCTGGGTGACGACCAGAATCTTTTTTGCCATACCGTTAGGCCCCTTTTTGAGAGAGTAAAGAGCGGAAAAAAACGCAGAGAGGAGAGCGCGGAAAGGCGGCGGCAAAAGCAGGGCGCAGTAAAGTAAGCAGACCCGACCTTTCTACAGGATACGGTCTTCCGCCCGCGCGCCGCGCTTTCCCTTTCACTCGGTTTTGCGCCACACCATCTTGTTGACCACGCCGGTGTAGCTCTGGATGATCTTGACCACCTTGGTGGAGACATCCTCGGTATAATAGGGGACAGGGATGCCGTTGTCGCCGTTTTCGTTCATCGCCACGGCGATCTCCACCGCCTGCTCCACGCCGCCCTGGCTGATGCCCGCCAGCACAAAGCAGCCCTTGTCCAGCGCCTCGGGCCGCTCGGTGGAGGTGCGGATGCAGACGGCGGGGAAGGGATGACCCACGCTGGTGAAAAAGCTGGATTCCTCCGGCAGGGTACCGGAATCGCTCACCACGCAGAAGGCGTTCATCTGCAGGTGGTTGTAGTCGTGGAAGCCCAGTGGCTCGTGCAGCACCACCCGCTTGTCCAGCCGGAAGCCCATCGCCTCCAGCCGATTGCGGCTGCGCGGGTGGCAGGAGTAGAGGATGGGCATATCGTAGGTCTCGGCCAAATGATTGATCGAAGTAAACAGATCGACGAAATTCTTCTCGGTGTCGATGTTCTCCTCCCGGTGGGCGGAGAGCAGCATATATTTGTGCGGCTCCAGCCCCAGGCGTTCCAGCACGTCGCTGGCCTCAATTTGGACGAGATTGGCGTGCAGCACCTCGGCCATCGGGCTGCCGGTCACGAAAGTGCGCTCCTTGGCGGTGCCTTCGGCGTTGAGATACCGGCGGGCATGCTCGGAATAGCACAGGTTCACGTCGGCAATGTGGTCCACAATGCGGCGGTTGGTCTCCTCGGGCAGGCACTCGTCAAAGCAGCGGTTGCCCGCCTCCATGTGGAAGATGGGGATGTGCAGCCGCTTGGCCCCAATGGACGAAAGGCAGCTGTTGGTGTCGCCCAGAATCAGCAGAGCGTCGGGCTTCTGCTCCACCATCAGGGCGTAGGATTTAGCGATGATGTTGCCGATGGTCTCGCCCAGGTCCTTGCCCACCGCGTCCAGGTAAAAATCCGGCGCGCGCAGGCCCAGGTCGTCAAAAAAGATCTGGTTGAGGGTGTAGTCGTAATTTTGGCCGGTGTGAACCAGAATCTGGTCAAAGTAGACGTCGCACTTTTTGATGACGGCGGAAAGGCGGATGATCTCCGGCCTTGTGCCGATAATAGTCATTAAGCAAAGTTTTTTCATGGATAAAAGGCTCCTTCCAGTAGGATCAGACCGGCAGGTAGAAGGTATCCGGGCGGTCGGGGTCAAAGACCTCGTTGGCCCACATCACCGTCACCATCTCCCCCTCGCCCACATTCTCGATGTTGTGGGTGTAGCCGCAGGGGATATCCACCACCTGCAGCTGATCGCCCGAGACGCGGTATTCGATCACCTCGTCCGAGAAAATCTGGCGGAAACGGATCAAGCCCTCACCCTTGACCACCAGGAACTTCTCGTTTTTCGTGTGGTGCCAGTGGTTGCCCTTCACAATGCCGGGGCGGCTGATGTTCACACTGACCTGGCCCCGCTCCGGGGTGCGCAGGAATTCGGTAAAACTGCCCCGGCCGTCGCAGTGCATGTTCAGGGGGTAGGCAAAACCGTCGGTAGGCAGGTAACTCAGATAGGTGGAGTAGAGTTTTTTCTCCAGGCTGCCCTCCGCCAGCATCGGCACCGCTAGCGTGGGGGACTGGGCGCGGCGGGCGGCATCAAAACCCTGGATCGTCTCGGCCAAGCGGCCCAACGTGGTACGGTGAACCGGATGTATACGGCAGATACCATCCCCGTCGCGCAGCGCCTCGCCCCGCTCCAGCACGTCAAGAATACAGGCTACCACATCGTCGATATAAACCAGCGGCAGCGCAAAATCCGGGTCCCGCACCTGGATGGGCAGCCCATGGGCGATGTTGTGGCAGAAGGTAGCCACCACGCTGTTGTAGTTGGGGCGGCACCATTTGCCAAAGACCCCTTCCATGCGGAAGACGTACACCGGCGCACCGGTGCGCTCGCCGTGGGCGAAGATAGCTTCCTCGGCCATACGCTTGCTTTTGCCGTAGTCGTTTGGCAGCGCAGCCTGCACAGAGCTTGTCACCAGCACAGGGCAGGCGTTGCCGGAGGCTTCCAGGTTGGCCAGCAGGGTGTCGGTCAGGCCGGCGTTGCCGGCGTAGAACTCACTGGGGTCGGTGGGGCGGTTGATGCCCGCCAGATGGACCACAAAAGCGGCGCGGCGGCAGTAGTCCGCCAATGCCTCGGGCGTATCTTCCTTTTCAAACGGCAGCAGGGCGGTAAAGCCGCCTGCCTGCAGCGTGGCAACAAGGTTTTTCCCCACAAAGCCGCCCGCGCCGGTGATGAGAATGGGGGCGTTTTTCTCAAAGGCCATGCTTTGCCAGCTCCTCCTGAATATAATCGGTGGTCTTGATTTTGGCGACGGTCTGCTCCACATTCAGGCGGCGGGTGTTGTGGCTGGTGTAGTCCTCGTCGGCCTGGGTGCGGACCTGCCCCTTGACGAAGAATTTGTCGTAATTGAGGTCGCGGGTGTCTGCCGCCACGCGGAAGTAGCCGCCCATATCCTCGCTGCGCATCCGCTCCTCCTTGGTCATCAGCGTCTCATACAGTTTCTCACCGTGGCGGGTGCCAATGATGCGGGTGCCTGTGTCGCCAAAGAGCTGCTGCACCGCCTTGGCAAGATCTCCGATGGTGGAGGCGTCGGATTTCTGGATAAACAGATCGCCGGGGTTGGCATGCTCAAAGGCGAACATGACCAGGTCCACCGCCTCGTCCAGGTTCATCAGGAAACGGGTCATATTGGGGTCGGTGATGGTGATGGGGTTGCCCGCCTTGATCTGATCCACAAACAGCGGGATCACCGAGCCGCGGCTGCACATGACGTTGCCGTAGCGGGTGCAGCAGATGACCGGCCCGCCCCGCTGGGCGGAGACGCGGGCGTTGGCGGTGATGACATGCTCCATCATCGCCTTGCTGATCCCCATAGCGTTGATGGGGTAAGCGGCTTTGTCGGTAGAGAGGCAGACCACCCGTTCCGCATTGGCCTCGATGGCGGCGTGGAGCAGATTGTCGGTGCCTTCGATGTTGGTGCGCACCGCCTCCATGGGGAAGAACTCGCAGCTGGGAACCTGCTTGAGGGCCGCGGCATGGAAGATGAAGTTGACGCCCGGCATTACATCCCGCAGGCTCTGGATATTGCGCACGTCGCCGATGTAGAACTTGACCTTCCCGGCGTAGTCCGGGTACTGGGCCTGCAGTTCGTGGCGCATATCGTCCTGCTTTTTCTCATCGCGGGAGAAGATGCGGATCTCGCCGATATCAGTGGTCAGAAAATGCTTCAAAACGGTGTGACCGAAGCTGCCGGTGCCGCCGGTGATCAGCAGAGTCTTGCCGTTAAAAATCGTGTTTACCATAGGAACCTCCAACCCAAATTATACTGGGGACATACTTTACCTTTATAATCTTCCTAATCATAACACAAAAGTGACAATTTGAAAAGTCCAACATCTTGGAAATTCCCGCAATTTGTGCTAAAATGGCCGTGGAAGTTCTGAACAAATCCCACTCTGCGGGTTTGGCACGCGTTTTAACGGCTGCGCGAGGCTTATTCTGCACGGCGGGCTTTTTGGCATGAGGAACCCACGGCCTACTATCTACGAAAAGGAGAACCTTCTTAACTATGCGAGCCTACGAAAGATTGATCGAGTACGTTCAAGTACACACCACCTCCGACCCCTCAACCGGAACCCACCCCAGCACCCCGCGCCAGTTTGTGTTGGCCAAGCGTCTGGCTGAGGAACTGAGGGAACTGGGCCTGCAGGACGCCCGGGCGGATGAACACTGCTACGTCTACGCCGCGCTGCCCGCCACCCCCGGGCATGAGCAGACGCCCGGCCTGGGCTTTATCGCGCACATGGATACCGCCGACGATGCCAGCGGCGAGAACGTCCGCCCCCAGCTGCACGAAAATTATGACGGCGGCGACGTAGCCTACCCCGCCACCGGCGCGGTGATGCGTGTGGCGCAGTACCCGTTCCTGGCCGGGATGAAGGGCCAGACCCTCATCACCTCGGACGGAACCACCCTGCTGGGGGCCGACGATAAGGCCGGCGTGGCCGAGATCATGACGATGCTGGAGCGGATCGTCTCGGAAAACCGCCCCCACGGCAAGCTGTGCATCGGCTTCACCCCCGATGAGGAGATCGGCGAGGGCGCGCTGCTCTTTGATGTGGATGGTTTCGGCGCGGCCTGGGCCTACACCGTCGACGGCAGCGACGTGGGGGAATTGGAGTACGAGAACTTCAATGCGGCGGGGGCGGTGGTCACTGTCAACGGCCTGAGCGTCCACCCCGGCTCCGCCAAGGACCGCATGATCAACGCGCAGAACGTTGCGATGGAATTCCACGCCGCCCTGCCCGCCGCCGAGCGCCCCGAACACACCGAGGGGCGGGAGGGGTTCTTCCACCTGACCAGCATGCAGGGAACCACCGCACGGGCCAAGCTGGGCTATATCGTCCGCGACCACGACGCCGCGCTTTTTGAGCACCGCAAGGCGCAGCTGCTCCACATGGCGGAGGTTCTGAACACCCGCTACGGAGCCGGCACCGTGACGGTGGAGATGAAAGAGAGCTACCGCAACATGCTGGAGCAGATCAAACCCCACTTCCACCTTGTGGAGAACGCCCGCAAGGCCATCCGCGCCGCGGGCCTGGAACCGGTGGAAAACCCCATCCGCGGCGGCACTGACGGCGCGGTGCTGAGTTACAAGGGCCTGCCCTGCCCCAATTTAGGCACCGGCGGCTTCAACTTCCACGGCCCCTTTGAGTGCATCAGCGCCGAGAAGATGGACCAAAGCGTGGAGGTCCTGCTGAATCTGGTCGACCTGTATAAGTGAGCGCAAAGGGGCCGTTGCAAAATAGGCTCAAAAAAAACAATGCGAGAGGTCAGCCCAAAGGGGTTGTGCACCTGGTAAGATGAAA
>CAZIVF010000004.1:0-16097 GCA_964542725.1 uncultured Subdoligranulum sp.
CGCTCTTGCCCTGGCCGGTGACCTTTTCGGCGTACTCGGGGACCATTTCGGGGCGGTGGATGATGTTCAGAATAAATTCATCCATGTACGTTTCTTCCCTTCTGTAAAGTGATCTTACTTGACAATGTTTCCATCATACTATATGCGCGCCAGGTATGACCCCGGCGCGCATATACAGACGATAGATTGGTGCAGAGAAAAGGCTTCGTTTAGCCCTTATCGGCGCCGGAGGTAACACCCTCGACGTAGAACTTCTGCATGATGACGAACAGAATCGAGATGGGGATGGACACCAGCACGCCGCCCGCGCAGAAGCGGGAGAAGTAGTTGTTGACCAGATTCTTGTTCAGCATCTGGAACAGGCCGATGGCAACGGTCCAGTCGGAGGAAACGCCGGAGTTCAGGATCATCTTTGCCATGACGAAGTCAGTCCAGGGAACCATGAAGGAGTTGATGATGGTGTAAACCAGGATGGGGCGGGACAGCGGCAGGACGATCTGCACGAAAGTGCGCGCCTCGGATGCGCCGTCCAGCTTGGCCGCCTCACGCAGGGCTACGGGAACGGTGTCGAAGAAGCCCTTGCAGATCAGGTAGCCCAGGCCGGAGGAACCGGCGTACACCATGATGAGGCCGATGTAGGAGTTGGTCAGATTCATATACTTCAAGACGAAGTATACCGCGATCATGGCCAACACGCCGGGGAACAGGTTGACGGTGACGGAGAGGTTTTGCAGCAGCTTGCGGCTCTTGAACCGGCAGCAGCTGAACGCATAGGCCACCATCAGCACAAAGATGGTGGAGATGATGCAGTTGAAGACGGCAATAATGAAGGTGTTCGCCATCCAACGGCCCATCTGCGCGACGGTATCCGGCTCAAAGAGCATGTTGGTGTAATTCCACAAGGTGAACCCCTGCGGGACAAAGGTGGAGAAATTGATGCCCTTGGTGGTCGAGAAGGAAGTCAGCACCAGCCAGATGATGGGGACCAGCCAGATAAGAGCCAGCAGGGTCAGAATGGCATGGCGGATAACGGACATAATGATCTTTTTGGTGCGGCCTGCACGCAGTTGCTTTTCAACAGCAGCTTGATCGATGGTTGTCAAGAGAAGGTCGCCTCCTTCCGGTTGATAAAGCCGAAGCATACCACGGTGAAGATGGCGCAGACGATGAAGACCATAATGCCGATCACGGCGGCCATCTTATAGTTGTACTGATCCTGCGTCAGGCGGAACAGCCATGTAACCAGCAGGTCGATCTCCTTGCCGTTGGCGGAGGCCATCGCCTGGTCGCTGGTAATGAAGACGTCCTGGGTCAGCAGATAGATAACGTTGAAGTTGTTGACATTGTGAACAAAGCCCGTGACCAGGGAGGGGCCCTGAACAGAAAGCAGGTAGGGCAGCTTGATGCGGAAGAACATCTGCACCGGGTTGGCGCCGTCGATCTTGGCAGCCTCCAGCATATCGCCGGGGATGTTCATCAAAACGCCGGTGGAAATCAGCATCTGATAGGGTACGCCGATCCAGATGTTGATGACGATGATCGTGACCATCGCCCAGTGCCAGTCCGTCAGGAAGGGGATGTAACTCAGCGAAGAGTTGACCAGACCGACGGATTTCAGGAAACCGGTCACGCCGATGTTGTTCATGATGCTGTTGAAGATGCCGTTATCTGCAAAGAAGTTGCGCACCAGAAGCAGCGAGACGAACTGCGGCACGGCGGCAGTGACCATGAAAAGGGTACGCCACAGCTTGGGGAGCTTCGTCTTTTTATCGTTGATGAACATTGCCATCAGGACGCCGCCAAAGAAGGTGGTGAAGGTGGCAAAGAACGCCCAGACCAGGGTCCAAAGCAGGATCTTGCCGAAGGCGTACCCGAAGTTGCTTGTGACACCGCCGCCAAACAGCGAGAAGAAGTTGTTAAAGCCCACCCAGGTGAACAGCGAGGCGGGGGGCATATGCTGCTGGTCATAGTTGGTGAAGGCAACCGTGATCAAAATGAACAATGGCACGATGGTAAAAACCACCACGCCCAGGACCGGCAGGGTCAGCAGGGTGACATAGAACTTCTCGTTCAGGTACATGTTGATATCCTGGCGGAAGTTGTTGGTCTTTTTCCCTTTTTGAATGATCTTCTGCAGATCGTAGTTCGCGCTGACCACCGCCATAGAGCCGGCCAGGAGGACCACAATGATGACGATGGCGATCACGCTCATCAGCAGAATCTCAAAAGAGTTATCATAATCATTGACCACGTTTTTCATGGTGGTCATATCAAAAACGGTCTCCATCTGCTCGGTACCCAAGGTGCCGAACTTCGCCAGATTGGGGGCGCCGTACATCGCCACAAACCAAAGGCCCAAGCCTTCGACAACCGTGACGATCAGAGCTTTCATCAGCTGGCCGTGGCCGATAAAGCCAATGCCCCAGATGAGGAACGACAATTTTGTGAAAACGTCGCCCCGGCCAAACGCTTCCGCAAAGGTCTGGAAGAAGTTTTTCTCGTCCAGGCTCCTTGCCTTAGCCGCATTTTTTGCCACAGGGACCTCTCCTTTCTTTTTCAGCTTGCAACAAAAATGGATAAGCAAAGCAAGGCGGCCTGTATGCGCACCCGGCCTATGGCAAGGTTTGCATACAGGCCGCCGTCATGCTTTGCGTATGGAGGTCAACGAAGAATTATTCGGTGACGGGCGCAGTGATACCGGCAACCGCGTTGTCCATGATGGTCTGTGCGTCAACACCGTTGCCGCCCTCAGACAGAACCTGGCCCAGGGACTCGGAGTTGGCCCAGTAGTTGGCGCCGACGCGCTGCGGCACGGCGAACTCAGCCTGCGCAGCCAGAGCGGCGATGGCGGGGGAAGCGGCGACTTCCTCAGAAGCGGCAGCGTTGATGTTGGAGGGACCCTGGCCGCGCACTTCAAAGCGCTTGAGCTGGTTCTCCTCGTTGGTGATGTAGTCAGCCAGCAGCAGAGCCCAGCCAACATTGTCGCTGTGGGGGTTGACGCCCAGCAGCTTGAAGCCGGCGTAGGAGCTCATCTGGACCTGCTCGCCGTTCAGGGTGTAAGTGGGCAGCTTGGTGGCGGCGTAGTTCTCGCCCCAGGTTTCCTCGGCGACCTTGGCGTTCCAAACGCCGTTCACGCCGGCGGCGACGGTGCCGTTCTGCAGGCCGGTGACGAAGTCGGCGTCACCCTGGGAAATAAAGCCGTCGTTGGCGGCGATGGCCATGATGGCTTCCGCCACGGCAGCGCCGGGATCCTCGTTCCAGTTGCAGACGGTGTTCAGGCCATCCTCGGCCAGGCCCAGCTCCAGGCCGGCGCCGCCGAAGAAGCTGTACAGATACCAGCCGGAGGTCAGTTCCATAGAGACCTTCTTGCCGGCAGCCGCGGCAACTTCCATCATCTTATCGAGGGACTGGACATCCTCCTCGGTGAAGACGGACTTATCATAGAACATGAAGTAGCCGTTGTCAGCGGTGGCGGGGTAGGCGTACAGCTTGCCGTCCACGGTAGCGGCCTCCACGGAGCCGGGCAGATTGCGGGCGGCCACGTCGGCAGCGCCCATCTCATCGGGGATCGCCATCAGGGCGCCGGCGGCAACCAGCTCGTTGATCTGGTCGTCGGCGAAGGTGTACACATCGGCGGCGGCGGTCACGTCGGTCAGGATGGTATCCTTGGCGTTGGATTCGGACTGGACGCCGACCTGAACGGTCAGGTTGACCTTATCCTTGTTTTCCTCAGCGAAAGCGTTCGCCATTTCCTGCAGCATGGTCTGGTCTTCCTCGCCGCCCCACAGGGTCAAAGTGACATCCTGAATCTCGCCGGTGGCAGCAGCTTCGCTGCCGGTGTCGGCGGACGAAGTGGAATCAGCAGCAGCGGAGCTGCTGCTGCCTCCGCAAGCAGCCATGCTCAGAGCCATGGCTGCGGCGAGGGTCAGTGCAAGTACTTTTTTCATAGTGTGCATCTCCTTAACTATAAATGTACAAATGCGCAACACGGTTTGCGCAACCGGTTGCTTTGCATTCTAAGTATAACTTCTTTTATTCTCTACGTCAACGTGATGCATAGACAAAAATTCTTCCAGATTTTTGTGCAAATTTACCATTGTATGACCATGATGCGCAAGCGGTTGCCGGTAGCAACGCAAAACCAGCCCCACTCCCCCGATGGATCGAGGGGGGTGGGGCTTCTTCGTTAAAAGGTTGACTGGCGCACAACCAGCTGGTAGCCCAACTCCATCACGTTCTGCACCGGGCTGCCGTTGATGCTGTCCAGCAGCATATGGTAGGCAGTGCGGGAAAGCGTCGCGGCGTCAAACTGCAGCGCGGTGATGCCGGGGCTGCTCTCCTCCAGGGCCTCGCTGTCGTACATGGAGGCAAGCTGGATATCCTCCGGCACGCGTATGCCCTTGTTTTTAAGCCACTTCATGATCGTCAGGGAGAGGCTGTCGTCCATGCAGAGCAGGCAGTCCGGCCGGCGTTCCAGGGCGGCCTCCAGCGCGGCAACCTGCCGGGGAACCGTCTCCAGATCCAGGAACAAAAGATCCGTCTGCATCGGGATTCCCGCCTGTTCGTGGGCCTCCTCGTAACCGCGCAGCCGGCTCACGTTGACGGTATAACCGCGGGAGCCGCCCAGCAGCGCGATGCGGCGGCGGCCCATCTTGAGCAGAAGCGAGGTCAACTCCCGGCACCCGGCAACCTGGTCATTGTCGATCTGGAGGATGGTTTTATCGCTCAGGCTGCCGATGACCACAAAAGGGACTTCCCTGCTGCACAGCATCTCCACCAGCGGATCATCTTCAACGGCAAAGGTGAGCAGTGCGCCGTCCACCTTCCCTTTGTCCAGCAGGCGGCGCAGCGGCATTACGCCGCTGCGGTCTGCAATGGTCAAAAGGATATCGTACTCGCTTTGGGCGGCAGCCTCACAGACCGCCGTCATGCTTTTGCGCACAAAGGGCAGATCAAAGTTGGAAAAGCGGGAGGAGATGACCAAGGCGATGTTGTACGTCTTACTCTGCGCCAGCCCGCGCGCCACCGCGTTGGGGCGGTAGTTGTGCTGGCGGATATACTCCTGCACGCGGGCGCGGGTCGCCTCGCTGACACGGCCCTTGCCGGAAATCGCGCGGGAAACCGTGGTTTTAGACATTCCCAAAGCCTCGGCCACATCGCTGATGGTCAGTGTCTGCTGCGGCATACCCAGCCCCCCTTATGTTACGGTGCATCCCCAATGCGCAACTGTTGCGCCATGTGTTTAGTATACCAGCTATATCCCCCATTGTCAAACATTTTTTGTACATCACGCGCTCAAAAGTGCCTCTGTAGGGTTGAGATCCGGCGCCGTTTTTCGTTTTGCAGAGGGGGGGATGAACCGCCTTTTGGGGCCGGGCGCAGCCCGTTTTGCCAAAGGCCGCCCCAGGCCGTTACAGCGATGAGACGGCGGGCAGGCCGTAGGCGGGCGCGGCGGCCCGCACGGCGCGCAGGATCGCCTCCGCCATGACCTGGGCCGCCAGCGTGCCGACGATGTCCTGGTCGGCGCGCAGTTCCCCCAGGGAGACCGCGTAGACGCTGTCTCCATCGGCTGTGGTGTGTACCGGGCGGATGGCGCGGGCGTACCCGTCGTGAGCCATGCCGGCGATCTTGCACAGTCTGGTCTTGGCAAATTTGGCGTTGGTCACGATCACGCCGATGGTGGTGTTTCCCACAAATTTATTCTCCACCACCTCGTAGCTGCGGCAGGCCAGAGCCTCGGAGTCCAGGAAGGTTTTTTTGTCGTCTGCCAGCAGGCCGGCGGCCTTCTGCCCGTTTTTCCAATCATAGACGTCCCCCAGGGCGTTCACCGCCACCACGGCGCCCACCTTGAGTTGGCCGATCTGCACTGCGTAGCTGCCGATCCCCGATTTCATGCAGTGGGCGGCCCCCAGCAGTTTCCCCACGGTGGCGCCGGTCCCCGCGCCGAAGTTGCCATCCCGGTAATTGTTCGCCGCCGCCCCCTCGCAGGCGGCATACCCCATGGCCTTATCCGGTCTGGCGTGCAGGTCCCCTACCGCCAGATCGAACAGGCAGGACTGGCAAACAAGCGGCACCTTGGTGACGCCCACGTCAAAGCCGACGCCCCGCTCCTCCAGATACTGCATCACGCCGCCGGCGGCATCCAGCCCAAAAGCGCTGCCGCCCGAAAGCAGAATGGCATGGATGACCTGCGCCGCCGCCATCGGTTTGAGCAGTTCGCTCTCCCGCGAAGCCGGACCGCCGCCCCGCACGTCCAGCCCCGCCGGGGCGCCCTTCTCCCCCAGCAGCAGCACGGTGCAGCCGGTGGCCCCCTGCGCATCCTCGGCATTGCCGATTTTCAGGTTGTCAAAGTCTGTGATCGGTATTTCCCGCATGGCATTTCCCTCCGTTTTGTTGGTTTGGTTGTATTATAGCCTTTTTGGGGCGGGAAGTAAAGCCGACCGCCGCCCGGACGGAGCGGCGGCCGACAGTCAGGTGGCGAAGCCTGCGTATTGGGTCTTATACAGCTGGTAGTACTTCCCCTTCTGGCGCAGCAGCCGGTCGTGGCTGCCGCTCTCCACAATGTGGCCCTGATCCATCACAACGATCAGATCCGCATCCCGGATGGTGGAAAGGCGATGGGCGATAATGATGCTGGTGCGGTCCCGCATTACCAGCTGCATGGCATCCTGGATGGCCTTCTCGGTGCGGGTATCCACGTTGGAGGTTGCCTCGTCCAGGATCAGGATCTGCGGGTCCGCCACAAAGGCGCGAGCAATCGCCAAGAGCTGGCGCTGGCCCTGGCTGATGGTCTCCCCCGCCCCGGTCAATACCGTCTCAAGCCCCTGGGGCAGCAGGTCGATCATATCTTTACAACGGCTCATCGCCATGGCCTGCTCCAGCTGAGCCGGGGTGGCGTCGCCGTTGGCATAGGTCAGGTTGCTGCGCACCGTGTCAGAGAAAAGGACGGTATCCTGCAGCACGATGGCCACATGCCGCCGCAGGCTGGCGCGGGCGATGGTATCGATCGGCTGGCCGTTGATGAGGATGCGGCCCCCGTCTATATCATAGAACCGCATGAGCAGATTGACCACCGTGGTTTTGCCGCTGCCGGTGGAGCCGACCAGCGCCACCTTCTTCCCCGCCGGAATCGCAAGAGTGAAATCCCGCAGAATGGGATGGCCCTTCTGGTAGGCAAACTGCACGTTCTGGAAGGCGACGGATGCCTGCCCCTTTACCTCCAGCGTACCGCCGGCGGGATCCTCCGCCGCCTCATCCAGCACCAGAAAGACCCGCTCGGCCCCCGCCACGGCGGTTTGCAGCTGGCCATAGATCTGGGCGATCTCGTTGATGGGGCGGCTGAACTGCTTGGCGTAGACGATGAAGGCGGAGATCACACCCACCGAGATCAGGCCATGCACGGAGAAGTACCCGCCAAAGGCCGCAATGATGACAAAGCCTATGTTGCCGATGCAGTTCATGATCGGCCCCATAACGCCGCTGAACACATCGGTCCTGATGCCGGCCCGGGTCAGATCATCGGATATCCGGCAGAAATTTTCGGTGGTGATGCCCTGGTGGTTGTAGGCCACCACCGTGCGGTAGCCGGAGATCATCTCCTCCACCGTGCCGTTCAGCCGGCCCAGCAGCATCTGACGGCGGCGGGAGAACTTCCGCACTTGGCCGGAAAGGATCCTGGTTGCCAGAAGGGTCAGCAGCACCGTCCCGCAGCTGAGCAGCGCCAGCTGCCAGCAGTACCACAGCATGATGACCACCGTACCCACAATGGTCAAAACGCCGGAAAACAGGGAGGGCAGCGACTGGGAGATGGTGGTGGAGATATTTTCAATATCGTTGGTCATGCGGCTCATCACATCGCCATGGGAATGGGTATCCAGATAGCGGATGGGCAGATCGACGAGCTTGCCGAACAGTTCCTCCCTCATCCGCTTGACGATGCTTTGGCTCAGCCGGGCGCTGAGCAGCCCCTGCACCAGCTGGCTGCCGCTGTACAGCAGATAGACCGCCAGCATCCAGAGCAGCGTGGGCGCCAAGCCCCCCTGGGCCGCGCCGGCAATGATATCGATAGCCCGACTCTGCAGGCTGGGGGCGTAAACGCCGCACAGCGTACCGAACACCACAACGCCCAGCATGGCGGCCACCATCGCCTTTTCCTTGGCAAAGTAGGCGGCGATGCGGCACAGTGTAGCGCCCGCATGTTCGGCATGTTCTACCTGCGCGAACCGTTCATGGCGGTTCATGCCGGGGATGCTGCGCTCCGCCAGCTTTTGCTCTTTAGATTTCTGTTCAGGCAATGCCGTCCTCCTCCTTTCCGATCTGGGAATGATAGATGTCCTGGTAGGCGGGGCAGCTTGCCAGCAGTTCCTCATGGCTGCCGCAGGCGGCGATCCGCCCGTTTTCCAGAAGGAGGATGCGGTCTGCCCGCCGCACCGAGGCAATGCGTTGGGCCACAATGATTTTGGTCCCGTCGGGATCGGCCTTCTGCAGCGCCGCATAGAGATCGGCCTCGGTTTTCAGGTCCAGGGCGCTGGTGGTATCGTCGAAGATCAGGATCTCGGCCCCCTTCAGCACCGCCCGGGCGATGGAGAGCCGCTGCTTCTGCCCGCCGGACAAGCTCATGCCCCGCTCTGCCACCGGTGTGTCATACTGCTGGGGGGTGGCGCGGATAAAGCCATCCGCCTGGGCGGTGCGGGCGGCTGCCTCGATCTCGGGCGGCGCAGCGTGGGGGTCTCCCCAGGCAATATTTTCCCCGATGGACACGCTGAACAGTTCGCTCTTCTGCTGGGCGAAAGCGATCTTCTGCCGCAGCGCCTTCTGGTCATACCGGCGCACGTCCACGCCGTCCACCAGCACAGCGCCATCCGTTGCGTCATAGAAGCGCGGGATCAGGTTCACCAGCGAGCTCTTGCCGCAGCCGGTGGTTCCCATGACGGCCAGCGTCTCCCCGGCGCGAACCGTGAGATCGATATGCTCCAGCACAATCTTGCTGCTGCCCGGGTAGGCGAAGGAGACATTGCGGAATTCGATGGTTCCGCGATGCTCTGTCTGCCCGTTAAAGCCGCCGTCACGCAGGTCGGGCGGGGTATCCAGCACCTCCTTGACACGCTTCCAGGAGGCAATGCCCCGGGAAATATTCTGGAACAGCAGCACCAGCATCAAAATTCCGTTGAGCAGCTGGGTGGTATAGGTGATGGCTGCCATGATCGCCCCCGGCGTGGTTCCGCCCACGCCGGCCTGCCAGGAACCAACCAGAAGGATGGCGGTCACCACCAGGTACATCAGCGCGTTGATGACCGGGTTCATGCAGGCAAAGATGATCAGCACCTGAAGCTGGGTCCCCACCAGAGCCTCGTTGGCTTTGCCGAAGCGGGCCTTCTCATACAGTTCCCGCACGCAGGCCTTGATGATGCGGATACCGGCCACATCCTCCTGCATAATGGCGTTGATGGCATCCAGTTGGGCCTGCAGGCGGGTGAACAGCGGGTTTGCCTTGACCAGGCAGAAGGCCAGGCAGCCCACCACAAAGGGGAAGGCGCACAAGACCACCAGCCCGAAGGTACGGTTCAGCCGGAACATAAAATAGATGCTGCCGAACATCAGCATGGAGGTGCGGATCATGCCGCGCACAAATTGAGATACAAAATTCTGCACCTGGGTGATATCGTTCGTCACCCGCGTGACCAGAGAACCGGTGCCGAACCGGTCCATCTGGGGGAAAGAGTAGGTCATAATGCTGCGGAAACAGTCCTTGCGGATCTCGTTGCCGATATTCTGGCCGGTCATATGAACAAAGACGTTGTTCAGCGAGCCGCACAGCCCGCCGAAAAGCACCAGACCGATCATCCGCAGCCCCATCGTCCAAATCAGGTTCAGGTCCCCCACCCCGCCGTTTTGGATCCCCAGGACGCCCTCGTCGACGATGGTGCTCATCAGGCCGGGCTGCAGCAGATCCATCAGGACCTCCCCCACCATGAACAGGGCCGCCAGCACGGCATAAGGAAGATAGCGCTTTACATAGTTCCACATATCACGGTTTCTCCCTCTGCCCGTATCTGGTCCGCCAATCGGCGTTCAGCTTCTCCGCCAGGCGGAGAAAGGTTTGCTTTTCCTCCTCAGTCAGGCAGGCGAACATCGTCTCATGGCGGGCTCTGCGCTGGGCCTCCGCCTCCGCCGCCCCGGCTTGGCCCGCCTCGGTCAGCCGCACGTCGGTGGTGCGGCGGTCCTTCTCGCTGAGGGTACGCCGGATCAGGCCGGCGTTCTCTAATTTTGCCAGCACCTCGCTGACGGATGCGGGCTTGATATCCAGGCGCTCTGTCAGGGCGCTCTGGGTCATACCGCCCGCCGCCTGCAAAATGATCAGCACGCGCTTTTGGCTGCCTTTTCCCTCATAGAGCATCCGCAGCGTATGCCCCAGATCCCGCAGGTTCAAGATGATCTTCCCGTTGGTATCCATAGTCGCGTAGTGCTGGCGGCGGCTCTCCGTCTCATGGATTTGGCGCATCCTATCTCCCTCCCATTTATTTCGGTACCTTGATAGAGTAACACATTCCCCTTCCTTTTGTCAAGGTACCGAAATATTTGCCGGAGAACATCCCAACAAAAAAAGCGGAGAGGTCTCCCCATCTCCGTTCTCCTGGTTCTGTTTGCCGGGCGGGTCAAAGGGCATGGCAGCAGGGGCAGATATCCTCATACCGTCCGTCGTCCATGCGGAAGCCCTTCTTGATGGTTCCCAGCTGGATAAAGCCCAGCCGCTCATACAGGTGCCGGGCATGGATATTGGTGGCCACCACTGCGTTGAACTGCAGCACGCCAAAGCCATGTCGTTTGCCCTGAGTCAGGCAATCCTGCACCAGCTTCTCACCGATATGCAGGCCGCGGCTGGCGGCGCGCACCGCATAGCTGGCGTTGCAGATATGCCCGCACCGCCCCACATTGTTGGGATGCAGGATGTACAGGCTGTGTACGGCGCCGGTATCGGTATCTTCCACCACACCGCAGTAGGTTTGAGCGGCAAAAAAGACGGGGCCGGTGGTTTCGTCCAGACAATCTTACTGCGGGAAGGCGACACCCTCCTCCACCACCGCGTTCCAGATTCAGATCATCGCGGGCAGATCGGCCTCTGTGTAAGCGCGCATTTGGATATTCATGCGATACTTCCCCCTATATCGTTTGGTTCGCGCCTATTATAGCACCCCATTCCGGCTTTGTCATCTCCATCTGCAGGCAGTTCCAAATTTTGTCCAGGCAGCAGTAACTCTCCGCCGAGGCGTTTTCCATCACCCGGAAGCCGCAGGCAAGGGAACAGCGCAGGCCGCCGGGTTATTTTCAAAAACGCCCAGCGACACCTTTTGGATGCCCTCCCTGTCCAGCGCTTCCAGCGCATGGTCCAGCAGGTTTCCGGCAATCCCCCTGTTCCGGCAGGCAGTTTGCACCGCCGTGTGGTAGATGAACCCCCGCCGACCGCCATGCCCGGCGATGATCCCCCCTACCAGAGCGCCGTCCTACTCCGCCACAAAGCAGGTGTTCGGGTTGCGGCGCAGATAGCGCTCGATCCCCTGTCGGCTGTCGTCGGTGGTGTTCAGCCCCATGCCGGGGGTGCGGAGCCACAGGTCATAGACCTGCGGATAATCCTCCGGCCTCATCGTGCGTATACTCACCATGGAACGTTCCTTTCTGCCCCTGAGGCGCATCATTTTTCATGTACCTTTTTGCCGGAGATATGTTCGATCTCGATTGCTACCAGCTGGACGGCGGCGATATTCCGCCGGATATCCTCCTCCGCCTCCTGTGCCGTGGGGTAGTATTTGAGGGCGAACGTCCGCACCTTTTCTTCGGTGAGGCGGCGATCCTCTATCAGTTTTGCCCGGCCGAACACCACACAGCTGGACACCCAAAACGCCCAGTCCCCCTCCTCCCGGTATCCCTCATCCCAGGTGATAAAGCAGACTTTATCATTGGCCCGGATAGAGTCGATCTTATGGCCCATCTTGGCGCTGTGGAAATAGATCCTATTTTCCTGCTCCTCATAATAAAAATTGATGGGAACCGTATACGGGTAGCCGTCATCCCCCTGTACGGAGAGCGCCGCCCGCTTGTTTTTTCTCAAAAGCGCCTTGGCTTCCTCCGCCGGCAGTTCGCGCTTGATTCTTCTCATCTTCCTGAACATAGACCTTCCTCCTTCTGCGCGGGGATGACCCGGCGCATTCGCGCCCGCCTGAGCGCCGGCCCAACCGATAGAAAATTGTTTCGGATCCGCCTCTGCGTTTATTTTGATCCAGCCAGAGCAAACCCGGCTATTTCCCAACAAGAAAGGCGCCGAAATTCCCGCCCCTGTCTGTCAAAAAAGTCAGACCTCACCGCCCGCCCCGGTCAAGGGAGCGCCGGGCAGTTATTGCTTATTCAAACTCAATGGTGGCCGGGGGTTTGGTGGTGTAGTCGAAGAGGACGCGGTTGATGTTCTTGACCTCGTTGACGATGCGGTTGGCCGCCGTGGTGATGGTGGCGGGCGGCAGCATGGTGACTTCGGCGGTCATGAAGTCTGTGGTGGTGACGGCGCGCAGCGCGATAGCGTAGTCGTAGGTGCGCTCGTCCCCCATGACGCCGACGCTGCGCATGTTGGTCAGCGCCGCGAAATACTGGCTGGGGCGCTGGCCTGCGGGCAGCTTGTCCACCTCCTCGCGCCAGATGGCATCAGCGTCCTGCACGATGGCGATTTTTTCCGGCGTAATGTCCCCAATGATGCGGATGGCTAGCCCCGGGCCGGGGAACGGCTGGCGGGCCACCAGGTATTCCGGCAGGCCCAGTTCACGGCCCGCCTGGCGCACTTCGTCCTTGAACAGATCGCGCAGAGGCTCAACAATCTCCTTGAAATCCACATAGTCCGGCAGGCCGCCCACATTGTGGTGACTCTTGATGGTGGAGGATTCGCCACCCAGGCCGCTCTCCACCACGTCGGGGTAGATGGTACCCTGGGCCAGAAAATCCACCGCGCCGATCTTTTTGGCCTCGTCCTCAAAGACGCGGATGAACTCTTCGCCGATGATCTTCCGCTTGCGCTCGGGGGCGGTCTCCCCTGCCAGCTTGGCATAGAAACGCTCCCGGGCATCCACGCAGATAAAATTCAGGTCAAATTGGCCGCCCTCGCCAAAAATCTCGCAGACCTGCTCCCGCTCATTCTTGCGCAGCAGGCCGTGGTCCACAAACACGCAGGTCAGCTGCTTGCCGATGGCCTTGGCCAGCATAGCCGCGCAAACGCTGGAATCCACCCCACCGGAAAGGGCGCAGAGCACCTTGCCGCCGCCGATCTTGGTCCGCAGCGCCGCCACCGTCTGCTCCACAAAAGAATCCATCTTCCAGGTGCCGGCGCATCCGCAGACCTTGTAGACAAAGTTGTGCAGGATCCGGGTGCCGTTCTCGGTATGGAGTACCTCGGGGTGGAACTGGACGCAGTACAGGCCGCGGGAGGCATCCTGGGCGGCAGCCACCGGGCAGTTGGGGGTATGGGCCGCCACGGCAAAGCCGGGCGCCGCCTCGGCAATATAGTCGTTATGGCTCATCCAGCAGATGTTCTGCGTCGGCAAGCCCGCAAACAGCGCGCTACCGGTATCCAGATTCACCAGCGTCTTGCCGTACTCCCGCTCGGGTGCCCTGCCAACCCGGCCTCCCAGCATATGCATCATCAGCTGGCTGCCGTAGCAGATACCCAGGATAGGCACACCCCAACTGTAAATTTCCGGGTCAATGGAAGGCGAATCAGGCAGGTAGGCGCTGTTGGGGCCGCCGGTAAAGATAATCCCCTTGGGGTTTTTGGCTTTGATCTTGGCCAAATCGGTACGGTACGAATAAATCTCACAATAGACATTACATTCACGGACACGGCGGGCGATCAACTGGTTATACTGCCCGCCGAAATCCAAAACGATCACGGTTTCCTGCTGCATATCTGTCTCCTTCCACGATTCACATAGATTCACGATCCATGGTCAAATTATAGCATATTGGGCGTAAAGTGACAACAGATGGGCAGAAAAAACCTCCCCAGGCCGAAGCCTGGGGAGGTTTGCAGTCTTATTAGATCAGGAAATTACTTCTCGATCTTGGAGACAACGCCGGAGCCAACGGTACGACCGCCCTCGCGAATAGCGAAGCGCATGCCCTCTTCCATGGCAACGGGGGTAATCAGTTCAACATGCATATCGACGTTGTCGCCGGGCATGCACATCTCGGTGCCTTCGGGCAGGGTAATGATGCCGGTAACGTCGGTGGTGCGGAAGTAGAACTGAGGACGATAGTTATTGAAGAACGGGGTGTGACGACCGCCCTCCTCCTTCTTCAGGACATAAACGTGGCCGTCGAAGGTGGTGTGGGGATGGACGGAACCGGGAGCAGCGATAACCTGGCCGCGCTCGATCTGATCACGGTCGATACCACGCAGCAGGGCGCCGATGTTGTCGCCGGCCTGCGCATACTCCAGGCTCTTGCGGAACATCTCCAGACCGGTGATGGTGGTGGTCATCTTCTCTTCCTTGATGCCAACGATCTCCATCTGGTCGCCGACGTGGGCGGTACCACGCTCAACACGACCGGTGGCGACGGTGCCACGGCCGGAAATGGTCATGACATCTTCAACGGGCATCAGGAAGGGCTTGTCGGCAGCGCGGTCGGGAGTGGGGATGTACTCGTCGACAGCATCCATCAGCTCCCAGATGCAGGCATACTCAGGAGCGTTGATATCGGTGGAGGTGGACTCCAGAGCCTTCAGAGCGGAGCCGCGAATGATGGGAGCGTTGTCGCCATCGAATTCTTGGCTGCTCAGCAGCTCACGGATCTCCATCTCGACCAGGTCGAGCAGCTCGTCGTCGTCGACCATGTCGCACTTGTTCATGAAGACAACGATCTTAGGCACGCCAACCTGACGGGCCAGCAGGATGTGCTCGCGGGTCTGGGGCATGGGACCGTCGGTAGCGGCAACAACCAGGATAGCGCCGTCCATCTGAGCGGCACCGGTGATCATGTTCTTGATATAGTCAGCGTGGCCCGGGCAGTCGACGTGGGCGTAGTGACGCTTATCGGTGTGGTACTCAACGTGAGCGGTGTTGATCGTGATACCACGAGCCTTCTCCTCGGGGGCCTTGTCGATGCTGGCGTAATCCATGAAGTCGGCATCGCCCTTCAGGGCCAGGGTCTTGGTGATCGCGGCGGTCAGGGTAGTCTTGCCATGGTCAACGTGACCAATGGTGCCAATGTTGACATGCTCCAAAGAGCGGTCAAATTTTTCCTTTTCAGCCATTGGAAGTATCCTCCTTAAATTGAAACATATTGATGGGCCTTTGCATAAGGCTATCATACTAGATTCTGTGCAAAAAATCAAGTGGCAACCGGAAAAATCAGTTCTTCGCGCGGTCGCTCATGATCTTTTCAGCAACACTCTTGGGAACCTGCTGGTAGTCAGAGGGCTCCATGGAATACTGGCCACGGCCCTGGGTCTTGGAGCGCAGGTCAGTGGCGTAGCCGAACATCTCAGACAGGGGAACCATCGCGGTTACGCGGGCGGTGCCTTCCTGAGACTCCTGGCCCTGGATCTGGCCGCGGCGGCTGTTCAGGTCGCCGATGACGTTGCCCATATACTCATCGGGAATGATAACGTCGACCTTCATGATGGGCTCCATGATGATGGGATCGCACTTCTTCATGGCCTCCTTGAACGCCATAGAACCGGCGATGGAGAAAGCCATTTCGGAGGAGTCAACCTCATGGTAGGAACCATCCCACAGAGTGACCTTGACGTCCACGACGGGATAACCGGCCAGAACGCCGGACTTGGTCGCGCCTTGGATGCCGCTGTCGACAGCGGGGATATACTCCTTAGGGATCGCGCCGCCCACAACCGCGTTGACAAACTCGTAGCCCTTGCCGGGATTGGGCTCCAGCTTGATCTTGACATGACCATACTGGCCTTTACCGCCGGACTGACGGGCGTACTTGGTATCCTGGTTGGCCTCCTTGCGGATGGTCTCACGGTAGGCAACTTGCGGGGCGCCCACGTTGGCCTCCACCTTGAACTCGCGGAGCAGACGGTCGACGATGATTTCCAGATG
>CAZIVF010000004.1:16107-49676 GCA_964542725.1 uncultured Subdoligranulum sp.
ATGGAGCTCGCCCATACCGGCGATGATGGTCTGGCCGGTCTCCTCGTCAGTCCAAGTCTTGAAGGTGGGGTCTTCCTCCGCCAGCTTGGCCAGGCCGATGCCCATCTTCTCAGAGCCGGCCTTGGTCTTGGGCTCGATGGCAACACGGATAACCGGCTCGGGGAACTCCATGCTCTCGAGGATGACCGGATGGTCTTCGTCGCACAGGGTATCGCCGGTGGTGGTGTTCTTCAGGCCGACGGCCGCGGCGATATCGCCCGCATAGACGGTGTCGATATCCTTCCGGTTGTTGGCGTGCATCTGCAGGATGCGGCCGATACGCTCGTTGTTATCCTTGACGGAGTTGTACACGATGGTACCGGCGTCCAACTTACCGGAGTAGACGCGGAAGAAGCAGAGTTTGCCGACATAGGGGTCGGTGGCGATCTTGAAAGCCAGGGCGGAGAACGGGGCGTCGTCGGAAGACGGACGGCTGGTCTCCTCACCGGTCTCAGGGTTCACACCCTTGATATCGGGGATGTCGGTGGGGGCGGGCATATAGTCGACGATGGCGTCGAGCAGCTTCTGCACGCCCTTGTTGCGGTAGGAAGAGCCGCAGACAACGGGAACGATGGTGTTCTCCAGAGTACCCTTGCGCAGGCCGGCCTTAATGTCGTCCTTGGTCAGTTCCTCGCCTTCCAGGTACTTCATCATCAGCTCTTCATCGGTCTCGGCAACGGCCTCGATCATCTTGTCGCGCCATTCCTGTGCCTCATCCTTCATGTTCTCGGGGATCTCCTCCACGCGGACATCGTTGCCCAGGTCGTCGTAGTAAACGTCGGCCTTCATGTCGACCAGGTCGATGATCCCCTTAAAGGTATCCTCCTTGCCGATGGGCAGCTGGATAGGCACGCCGTTGGCATGCAGGCGGTCATGCAGCATCTGCACGCAACGGTAGAAGTCCGCGCCCATGGTATCCATCTTGTTGACGTAGACCATGCGGGGGACTTTGTATTCGTCAGCCTGACGCCAAACGGTCTCAGACTGGGGCTCAACACCGCCCTTGGCGGCCAGAACGGTCACGGAACCATCCAGGACGCGCAGGGAACGCTGCACCTCAACGGTGAAGTCAACGTGGCCGGGGGTGTCGATGATGTTGATGCGATGGCGGTTCTTCTTGAACTGCGCCGGATCGTGCTGGGTCTCGGTATGGCTCCAGTAGCAGGTGGTAGCAGCGGAGGTGATGGTGATACCACGCTCCTGTTCTTGCTCCATCCAGTCCATCGTAGCGGCACCGTCATGCACTTCACCAATCTTGTGGTTGATGCCGGTGTAGTACAGGATGCGCTCGGTGGTGGTGGTCTTGCCTGCGTCGATGTGGGCCATGATACCGATGTTTCTGGTCATTTGCAGAGATACATCTCTCGGCGTTGCCATGGCTTTAACCTCCTAAACAAGCAATCAATAACGGTAGTGGGCGAAAGCCTTGTTGGCCTCGGCCATCTTATGGGTGTCTTCGCGCTTCTTGACAGCGCCGCCGACACCGTTGGTGGCATCGATGATCTCGGCAGCCAGGCGAGCGGACATGGTCTTCTCGCCGCGGTTGCGGCTGTACAGAGTCAGCCAGCGCAGGCCGAGGGTCTCGCGGCGGGCGGGGCTGACCTCCAGGGGGACCTGATAGTTGGCGCCGCCGACACGGCGGGTCTTACATTCGAGGCTGGGCATAATGTTCTCCATTGCCTTCTCGAACATTTCGAGAGGATCGTTGCCGGTCTTCTCCTTCACGATGTCAAAAGCATCGTAAACGATCTTCTGTGCAACGCCCTTCTTGCCATCCAGCATGATCGAGTTGACCAGGCGGGTGACGATCTTGGAATTGTAGATAGGATCAGCCAGAACTTCGCGCTTGGCGACATTACCTCTTCTGGGCATCTTTCTTCCCTCCTTCACATAAATGATATCATCGGTACTCGAAAGTATAGAAACTCCCGTCATGCCACAAAAGAGACCGCTTGATCTATTTTATGGCGAAAAGATGTTTCCTTACTTCTTGGCACCGGCCTTGGGACGCTTCGCGCCGTATTTGCTGCGGGCCTGGTTACGGTTCGCAACACCCTGGGTGTCCAAAGTACCGCGGATGATGTGGTAGCGGACACCGGGAAGATCCTTGACACGACCGCCGCGGATCAGAACGACGCTGTGCTCTTGCAGGTTATGGCCGATACCAGGAATGTAAGAGGTGACCTCGATACCATTCGTGAGGCGGACACGGGCAACTTTACGCAGAGCAGAGTTCGGCTTCTTGGGGGTCATGGTACGTACAGCGGTGCAGACGCCGCGCTTCTGGGGGCTGTTCAGGGTGGTGTAAGCCTTCTTCTGGGAGTTGTAGCTCTTCTGAAGGGCGGGCGCGGTGCTCTTGCGGACCAGAACCTCACGGCCTTTGCGCACAAGCTGGTTAAAAGTAGGCATTTCTTTTCTCCTTTCTTCAGTATTTTCTGCGGCGTTCCAAGGGATTGTCCGGCAAATTGCCGCACGAATCCCCGGGAAACTCACGCAAGATTTATTCTACAAGATAGCGCGTTGGATGTCAAGAGTATTGCCAAAAATTCTTTGAAAAAATCGTGCAAAACAGAGAATTTTTCCGCCGTATCTCCCCCGCTTCTGCGGGGGGAGATACGGCGGAGAGACGGCGCAGCCCGCAGGCCGCGCCGTCCCCCGAAGTGCTTTTTTGTGAACGGGATGGGCGGGAATCGCCGGATTTCCCGCCGCAGATACGGATTGCCAAAATCAATCAGCGCTGAAATCTATATCGTATCGCTCCCCCCACTTGGAAAACAGAACGCCATCCATCAATTCGACAGATAAAATAATCGTATTTTCATCGTCAAATCCGTATGGCCGTTATCGATCCACCCGCTGAAAGCTTTCTTCAGCTTTTCTGCAATTTCCTTGTTTTCCTTTTTGCAAAACCAACCCAAATTTAAGCCTTTGCCGTGCGCCGTAAACCACTCCCTGCAGATTGCCACAGCAGGATTGGCTTCAATTTGTTTCATTTTGTTTGATAACGCATACGTAATTATATAAAACGCTCCCTCATCGTAATAAGCATTTACGGTTCGTACGCTCGGCAAATTTCCGTTGGCAGTTGCAAGGGCTATCAAAGTATCATGGCCGAATCGTTCGTTCATGATCCCCTGCACTTTTCCGGAAAAGAGCCCTTCATGCAATCCCCCTCCTTCTCCAATAGCGATTGGCTATTTCGTCCGCTTGGAGCATGGCGCACCTATATGGATTTCTCTATTCGTCTGTATTGGGCAGAAACGGCATTTCTCAACAATTCCCCACGATTTTTTCCGCTTCATCCAGGATACGCTCGAACTTTTCCAGCGCGGCGTTGACGGGAGCGGGGGTCGCCAGGTCGACGCCCGCGTGGCGCAGTTCGTCCAGCGGGTAGGCACTGCCGCCCATCGAGAGGAATTCTTTATAGCGCTGTACGGCGGGTGCGCCCTCGCTACGGATCGCCTCCGACAGCGCCACGGCGGTGGAGTAGCCGGTGGCGTACTTGTACACATAGAAGGGGCTGTAGAAGTGCGGGATGCGCGCCCATTCGTACTGTACCTCGTCATCCAGAACCAGTTCGGGGCCAAAATAGTCGGCAACCAGCCCCTTGTACAGGCTGTTGAGGGCGGCGGGACTGAGCGCCTCGCCCCGCTCGGCCATCGCATGCGCCTCCCGCTCGAACTCGGCAAACATAGTCTGGCGGAAGACCGTCCCCTTGAAGTTCTCCAGGTATTGGTTCAGCAGGCTCAGACGAGTCTGGGGATCCCGCTCGTTTTTGAGAAGCTGCTCGATCATCAGATTCTCATTGACGGTGGAGGCCACCTCCGCCACAAAGAGGGTATAGCCGGCGTACTGGGGCGGCTGGGTGTGGTTGGAATACCAGGTGTGCATCGAATGGCCCATCTCATGGGCTAGGGTAGAGACACTGTCCAGCGTACCGGTGAAGTTCATCATGATATAGGGGTTGGAATCATAGGTGCCGCTGGAATAGGCACCGCCGCTCTTGCCCTTGTTGGGGTACACGTCGATCCAGCGCTGGCTGTACGCCTTCTGCACCTGAGCCTGGTAATCCTCCCCCAGCGGGGCCACCGCATCCAGCACCATCTGCTGCGCCTGCTCATAGGTATAGCGGGTCTCAATATCCGCCGCCAGCGGGGCGTACACGTCATAGTAATGCAGTTCGTCCACACCCAGGATCTTTTTGCGCAGCGCCACATAGCGATACATGGCGGGCAGATGCGCCCGCACGGCGGCCACCAGGTTATCATAAACTTCGCCGGGGATGTTCTCCGCCGCCATCGACATGGCGCGGGAGGAGTCGTAGCGGCGGGCCGCCGCCTCGGCGGTGGCCGCCTTGACCGCGCCGGAATAGGCCGCCGCGAAGGTATTGATGTGCTGGCGGTAGCCCTTGTAGAAGCTGCGGAAGGCGTTTTCCCGCAGGGTACGGTCGCCGGACATCTGCAGCATAATATAGTTGGAGCCGGTCAGCTCATGGCTCTGCCCCGACCCGTCTGCCACCGGTTCAAAGACCATATCGGCGTCCTGCAGATTGTCGGCAATCTGAGAGGGCGCGCCCAGCACCTCGCCAAAGCCCGCCAGCAGCTTTTCCTCGGCGGCGGAGAGGGTGTGCGGCTTCTGCCGCAGCAGCTTCTGCAGGGTGAAGCGGTGATCCGCCAGCCGGCTGTCCTCCACGATGGCGCGCAGCGTCCCCTCCGGCAGGGAGAGTATCTCCGGTTCGGCAAAGGCCAGAGCCGAAACCGCCCGCACATACTTGCCCGTCACGCGGGCGTACATGCTCTGCGCCTCCTCGGCGCGGGTGTCCTCGCTGCGGCGGAGCGAGGCGTAGCAGTACAGGTTGGACAGCGTGCGCTCCAGCCGGGTGGCGGCATCCAGGTAGGCGCCGATGCTGACGGCATCTTGCAGGCACCCGGCAAAGGACGCTATGGCGTCGATCTGTGCATCCAGGCCGGCAAGCGCCTTCTCCCAATCGGCGTCGGCGGCGTACATGCCGGTGAGGTCCCAATGGAACTGCGGGTCGATCTCACGGCGTTCTCTTAAAATTTCGGGCATGGGTGTGTACCTCCTTTATTGGATCAAAAACATGGCTTGATAGCATGAAAAGAAGTCCTCTGCCGCTCTGTTCCTTTCCGCAAGGCAGAACGGGCGGCCGGGCTTCCTCAAAGTGCGGTTTGCATCGGGCTGCGGGTTCGGGAAACGGGGCTGCGGCAGAAGCTGCCGGAGGAGCCGGGCCAAATTCACAGCAGCGCTTTCTCCCACTCGGCAGGCTTAAAGCCCACAAGGACAAAGCCCTCCCCCACCAGTAGCGGGCGTTTGACCAGCATCCCATCCGTTGCCAGCAGGGCCAGCTGCTCTTCCCCGGTCATGGCGGGGAGCTTTTCTTTTAAGGAAAGCGATTTGTACAAAAGGCCGCTGGTGTTGAAAAACCGCCTGAGCGGCAGGCCGCTTGCCGTCTGCCATTGGCGCAGTTCCTCGGCGGTGGGGTTTTGCTCCTTGATGGGGCGGTCGGTGTAATCTACCTCGTGTTCGTCCAGCCAGCGCTTCGCTTTCTGGCAGGTGGAACACTTGGCGTACTCGATAAAAAGCATGGTATTCTCCTTCTATTCTATATTTTGTATAAAATGTTCCTCGATAAACCGCAGGTAGGGCTTGCGGCTGACCTCGTCCGGGTGGGCCTTGTACCAGGGCCAAGGACCGGCACAGCCCGGCCTGCAGGTTTTCGGTTTGAGGTAGCAGAGCCGCCTGGCGGGTCACATCCAGCCTGTACTCATAGGGATAAAAGCTGAAATACTCCCGCTGATTGTGGCAGCCCCGCACCTGTACCGTGCGCAGCGGCGCGCCGGCGGCCTGGTAACACAGTTCCACAAACCGGGCCGCCGTGACCGGCTGTGGATTGCCCACGTTGAAGATGCGCTGGTTCGGGTGCTGCCGCAGAATGGCCTTCATCACCCGGCACAGGTCCTCCACATAGAAGAACTGCAGCTGCATCTGCCTGGAACCAGGCAGATAAAGGGGCCGGTTCTGCAGGGCGCAATCAAAAACAAAGGGTTCGCGGTACAGGTTCTGCATTGGGCCGTACAGGTAGGGCGGGCGCAGAATGTAAGCGCCGGGAAAAAGGCGCCGGGCCGCCCGCTCCGCCCCAATCTTGTTTTCCCCGTAGGCTCCCCAGACAGCGTTGGGGCCGGTGGGCTGTTCCTCGGTAAAGGGCTGGGGATTGGTCTCGGGGTAGACGGCGGAGGAGCTTAGCAGAAGGTAATCCCCCCACGCGCCCCTCCAGCGCCTGAAGCAGAGAGGCCACGTCCGTGCCGGTGTAGGCACAGATATCCAGCACAGCGTCAAAACGTTCGTCCCGCAGGGTATTCCCCAGATTATGGCGGTCCGCCCTGATAAGCCGCACGCCCTTCTCCTGGGGGCGGGTGCCGCGGTTGAGCACCGTCACATCATAGCCGCGCCCGGCGAACCAGGACGCCGCAAATCGACTTACAAAGACCGTGCCGCCGGTGATGAGTAGTTTTTCCATCTTCCGCTTTTCCCCTCTTGCCAGCCGAAAAGCTTTTGGGCCCTCCATCTTTTCAGGAAGGGATCCCCCCTCCGCTCCCTATTATACCCAACGCAAAACCACCCGTCAACGGTGTGACGGGTGGTTGGGTTGTTAATGGTCGTAGGCGGCCTCGGTGGCATCGCGGGCGATCTCCGCCTGGACGAGTTCATCCTCAACCTCCGGCAAACCGGTACCGGCGGGGATCAGCTTGCCGATGATGACGTTCTCCTTCAGACCGGCCAGCGGGTCGGTCTTGCCCTTGATGGCGGCCTCGGTGAGCACGCGGGTAGTCTCCTGGAAGGAGCAGGCGGAGAGGAAGCTGTCAGTGGCAAGGCTGGACTTGGTGATGCCCAGCAGCACCTGACTGGCCTGCACCAGCTTGAGGTCGGTCTCGCCGGCATCGATGCGGGCCTGTAGTTCCTCATTCTTGACCATAACATCACGGCGGTTGGCAATGCTGCCGGTGATAAACTCACTGGACCCGGCATCCTCGATGCGGACCTTGCGCATCATCTGGCGCACGATGACCTCGATGTGCTTATCGTTGATGTCAACGCCCTGCAGGCGGTAAACGCTCTGTACCTCGCTGATGAGGTAATCCTGAGTGGCAACGCGGCCCTTGATGGCCAGGATATCCTGCGGGTAGGCGTGGCCCTCGGTGAGCAGCGCGCCCTTGGCGATCTCGTCGCCCTCCAGCACCTTGAGGCGCTGGCCGAAGGGGATGATATAGCTCTTGGTGACGGGGGCGCCATTGTCGTCCACACCGGTGATCTCCGCATGACGGGTCTTCTTGGTGTCGTCAATGTGGACAGTACCGCCGATCTCGGACATGATGGCCATCGCCTTGGGGCGGCGGCTCTCAAACAGTTCCTCAACGCGGGGCAGGCCCTGGGTGATATCCTCCGCCGACGCGATGCCGCCGGTATGGAAGGTACGCATGGTAAGCTGGGTACCCGGTTCGCCGATGGACTGGGCGGCGATGATGCCCACCGATTCACCCACCTTGACGCACTGGCCGTTGGACATGTTGGAGCCGTAGCAGCGGGCGCAGACGCCGATGTGGGCGCGGCAGGTCATGACCGAGCGGATCTCCAGTTCGGTGATGCCGGCGGCCTCGATCTTCTTGGCGTCGAACATATCCATCATCTTGTCCTTGCTGACGATGAGTTCGCCGGTGGAAGGATCGACCACATCATGCAGAGCATAGCGACCGATCAGGCGCTCGGTAAAGCTCTCGATGACGGAATTGCCCTCGCTGATCTCGCGGACCAAGATGCCCTCGATGGCGTGGCAGTCCTCCTCGCGGACAATGACCTCCTGGGAGACATCCACCAGACGGCGGGTCAGATACCCGGAGTCCGCCGTGCGCAGGGCGGTATCGGCCAGGCCCTTGCGGGCGCCACGGGAGGAGATGAAGTATTCCAGAATATTCAAACCCTCGCGGTAGTTGGCGCGGATCGGCATCTCCAGCGTTTTGCCGGCGGTGTTGGCCAGCAGGCCGCGCATACCGGCCAGCTGCTTGATCTGGTCCATCGAGCCGCGGGCGCCGGAGTCGGACATCATATAGATGGGGTTGCGCTGGTGGTTGGTCTTCAGATTGGTGGCCAGCGCGTTAGAGACCTGCTCGGTGGCGGCCTGCCAGATTTCGACGGTCTTCTTATAGCGCTCCTCGTCGGAGATAAGGCCGCGGTTGAAGTTATTGACGACCTTCTGGACCTTCTTGTCGGCGGTAGCCAGGATCTCCGGCTTTTCTTCGGGGATGATGGCATCCGACACGGCGACGGTGATGGCCGACAGGGTGGAATACTTGTAGCCCTGGGCCTTGATGGCATCCAGCATGACGGCGGTGGTCTTGGTGCCGTGCTTGGTCAGGCAGCGGCTGATGATATCGGGCAGCTTCTTCTTGGTGATCTGGAAATTGATCTCATAATCCAGGAAATGCTCGGGATCCTCGCGGTCCACATAGCCCAGATCCTGGGGGATAGGGGTGTTGAAGATGATCTTGCCGACGGTGGTATCCACCAGCTTGCTGACCTCGCCGCCGTTGATCACGCCGGTGCGGCGCACTTTGACGGGAGCCTGCAGTGTAACCACATGCTCGGCGTAGGCCATCAGGGCCTCCTCCTCATTGCGGAAAACCTTGCCGTGGCCTTCGTCCTCCGGGTTGACCATGGTCAGGTAGTAGGAGCCGAGGATCATATCCTGGGTAGGCACGGTGACGGGCTCGCCGTCGGAGGGTTTGAGCAGGTTGCCGGAGGCCAGCATTAGCATCTTGGCCTCGCGCTGGGCCTCGGTGGACAGCGGCAAATGGACAGCCATCTGGTCGCCGTCGAAGTCGGCGTTGAAGGGGGTGCAGACCAGCGGGTGCAGCTTGATGGCGCGGCCCTCCACCAGCACCGGCTCAAAGGCCTGGATGCCCAGGCGGTGCAGGGTGGGTGCACGGTTCAGCAGCACGGGATGGCCCTTGATAACGGTTTCCAGGGAGTCCCAGACCTCCGGGGAGAGGCGCTCCACCTTCTTGCGGGCGGCCTTGATGTTGGAGGCGATGCCCTTCTCAACCAGGTCCTTCATGACGAAGGGTTTGAACAGCTCAATAGCCATCTCCTTCGGCAGGCCGCACTGGTACATCTTCAGTTCGGGACCGACCACAATGACCGAACGGCCGGAGTAGTCGACGCGCTTGCCCAGCAGGTTCTGGCGGAAACGGCCCTGCTTGCCCTTGAGCATATCCGACAGACTCTTGAGGGCGCGGTTGTTGGCGCCGGTGACGGGGCGGCCGCGGCGGCCGTTGTCAATCAGGGCGTCCACCGCCTCCTGCAGCATCCGCTTCTCGTTGCGGACGATGATGTCCGGCGCGCCCAGTTCCAGCAGCCTCTTGAGGCGATTGTTGCGGTTGATCACGCGGCGGTACAGGTCGTTCAGGTCGGAGGTGGCGAAACGGCCGCCGTCCAGCTGGAGCAGCGGGCGCAGATCCGGCGGGATGACAGGGATGACCGTCATGATCATCCACTCGGGGCGCTGGCCGGACTCCTGGAAAGCCTCAACACATTCCAAACGCTTGAGCAGGCGAACCCGCTTCTGGCCGTTGGCGCGCTCCAATTCCTCCCGCAGTTCGGCGGAGAGTTTATCCAGGTCGATCTCAGCCAGCAGCTTCTGGATCGCCTCGGCGCCCATACCGGCCTCGAAGGTATCCTCGTACTTTTCGCGCATTTCCTTGTATTCGCGCTCGGTCAGCAGCTGCTTCTTCTCCAGCGGGGTGAAGCCGGGATCAGTGACGATGTAGTTGGCAAAGTAGAGCACTTTGTCCAGCTGGCGAGGGCCGATATCCAGCATCAGGCCGATGCGGCTGGGGATGCCCTTAAAGTACCAAATGTGCGAGACGGGGGCGGCCAACTCGATATGCCCCATACGCTCACGGCGAACCTTGGCGCGGGTCACTTCGACGCCACATTTATCACAGATCTTGCCCTTGTAACGGATGCGCTTGTACTTACCGCAGTGGCACTCCCAGTCCTTGGTAGGTCCAAAAATACGCTCGCAGTACAGGCCGTCGCGCTCCGGCTTCAGGGTGCGGTAGTTGATGGTCTCGGGCTTTGTAACCTCACCGTAGCTCCATTCACGGATCTTATCGGGGTTAGCAAGGCCGATCTTAATAGAATCGAACTCTTTATTTTCCATTCAGCGAACCCTCTCATTCAAGTAACTCACAAACCTGCCCCGCACGGCCCAGGGCCGCAGCGGGCGGCTTGTCACGGCAGCAGCCTTACGTCTCACTCGCCGTCGAACATATCGTTTTCAATGCTGGCAAGCTCGGTGGGATCCGGATCCGCCTCCTCGTCCAGATCTTCGTCAAAGCCCTCGTCGGCGTCCTTCACGCTGTAATCATCCTGCAGCTCGCTCTCGATCAGGACGCTATCGCCGGGCATATCGTCGGCGCTCTCAAAACCGGTGTCGTCGTCATCGAACTCCTGGCGCATATCGACAGGTTCCTTGTTCTCATCCTGCACAACGATATCCAGGCCCAGGCTCTGCAGTTCTTTGAGCATGACGCGGAAGCTCTCGGGGATACCGGGGCTGGGGATATCCTCGCCCTTGACGATGGCCTCGTAGGTCTTCACACGGCCCACCACGTCGTCGGACTTGATGGTCAGGATCTCCTGCAGGGTGTAGGCGGCGCCGTAGGCTTCCAGCGCCCAGACTTCCATCTCGCCGAAGCGCTGGCCGCCGAACTGCGCCTTGCCGCCCAGCGGCTGCTGCGTGACCATCGAGTAGGGGCCGGTGGAGCGGGCGTGAATCTTATCGTCCACCAGATGGTGCAGCTTGAGGTAGTACATATAGCCGACAGTGACCTTGGAGGGGAACTTTTCGCCGGTGCGGCCATCGTAAACGGTGGTCTTGCCGTCGTCGGTCAGGTCGATCTTGCTGAAGTCGATGATGTGGCCCTTCTCGCCCATCAGGCGGTCCAGCTTGGTGGGGTACTCAGGCGCCTCCTCACTGTGCCACTTGGCGCGGGCGTCGCTGAAGCAGTCCCGCAAGTCGGCCTCATGCGCGCCGTCAAAGACGGGGGTCTGAACCTTCCAGCCCAGCGCCTTGGCAACGTAGCCCAGGTTGACTTCCAGCACCTGGCCGATGTTCATACGGGAGGGAACGCCCAGCGGGTTCAGCACGATATCCAGCGGGGTGCCGTCGGGCAGGAAGGGCATATCCTCCTGGGGCAGCACGCGGGACACAACACCCTTGTTGCCGTGGCGGCCCGCCATCTTATCGCCCACGCTGATCTTGCGCTTCTGGGCGATGTAGCAACGCACGCACATCCGCACGCCGGGCTGCAGTTCGTCGCAGTTCTCCGGCGTGAAGACCTTCACGTCCACAATAATGCCGTAGGCGCCGTGGGGTACGCGCAGAGAGGTATCGCGCACCTCGCGTGCTTTCTCGCCGAAGATGGCGCGGAGCAGGCGCTCCTCGGCGGTCAGTTCGGTCTCGCCCTTGGGTGTGACCTTGCCGACCAGAATATCGCCGGGTTTGACCTCGGCGCCGATGCGGATAATGCCGCGGTCATCCAGATCCTTCAGGGCTTCGTCGCCCACGTTAGGGATATCGCGGGTGATCTCCTCGGGTCCCAGCTTGGTATCGCGGGCATCGGTCTCATACTCCTCGATGTGGATAGAGGTGTAGACGTCCTCGCGAACCAGCTTCTCGTTCAACAGGACGGCGTCCTCGTAGTTATAGCCCTCCCAGGTCATAAAGCCCACCAGAGCGTTCTTACCCAGGCTGATCTCGCCGTTCTTGGTGGCGGGGCCGTCCGCGATAACGTCGCCCGGCTCCACACGCTCCCCCATCTGGACGATGGGACGCTGGTTGATGCAGGTACCCTGGTTGGAGCGCATGAACTTGATCAGTTCATAGGTATCTGAGGAACCATCCTCGCAGCGGACAACGACTTTGTCGGCATCCACATATTCCACGGTGCCGGCGCGAGCGGCCAGGATGCAAACGCCGGAGTCGGTGGCGGCCTTATACTCCATGCCGGTGGCAACGATGGGCTGCTGCGTGACCATCAGGGGTACCGCCTGCCGCTGCATGTTGGAACCCATCAGCGCGCGGTTGCAGTCGTCGTTTTCCAGGAAGGGGATGGAGGCGGTGGCCACCGACACCATCATGCGGGGCGAAACGTCCATGAAATCGACCTGGGAAGCGTCGAATTCCTGAATGTCGTTGCGGTGGCGGCACGAAACGCGGGGCCGGACAAAGCGGTGGTTCTCGTCCAGAGGCTCATTGGCCTGGGCAACGATATACTCGTCCTCCACATCGGCGGTCATGTAGACGACCTCATCGGTGACGATACCGGTCTCTTTGTCAACACGGCGGTAGGGGGCCTCCACGAAGCCGTACCTGTTGATCTTGGCGAAGGTCGCCAGGTAGGAGATCAGGCCGATGTTGGGACCTTCGGGGGTCTCGATAGGACAAAGGCGGCCATAGTGGGTATAATGCACGTCGCGCACTTCAAAGCCCGCGCGGTCACGGGAGAGGCCGCCGGGCCCCAGGGCGGAGAGGCGGCGCTTGTGGGTCAGTTCCGCCAGCGGGTTGTTCTGATCCATGAACTGGGACAGCGGGCTGGAACCGATGAACTCCCTGATGGCAGCCACGACGGGTCGGATGTTCACCAGGCTCTGGGGGGTGATATCGCCGGTCTCCTGGTTCTGCAGGGTCATCCGCTCGCGAATCACCCGCTCCATGCGGGAGAAGCCGATGCGGAACTGGTTCTGCAGCAATTCGCCCACGCTACGGACGCGGCGGTTGCCCAGGTGGTCGATCTCATCGGTGGTGCCGATGCCGTGGTCCAGACCGATCAGGTAGTTGATGGAGGCCAGAATATCGTCCACCGTGATGGTGCGGCTGATGAGCACATCGCGGTTCTGGCGCAACAGTTCCTTCTGTTCCTCGGGGTCGGAGGTGGTCTCCAGGATCTTGCGAATCTCGGCAAGGCTGGCGCGCTCGTTAATGCCGCTGGCCTCCACATCAAAGCTGAAGAAAGGCTGGGCGTCCACGCAGCCGTTGGAGATGACGATGACGGGGACGGCGTCCTCGCCCTTCTTCTCCACCAGGACGACCACGCGGGTCACGCCGGCGGCGTCAATCTCGTTGGCTTTCGCCAGGTTGATTCGCTCCCCCTTGGCGGCCAGCAGTTCGCCGGTCAGCGGGGCGATGATATCCTCGCCGGCCTTATAGCCCGCGATGCGGCGGGCCAGGGCCAGCTTGTTGTTCATCTTGTAGCGGCCGAAACGGGCCAAGTCATAGCGGCGGGGATCAAAGAACAGCGAATTGATG
This sequence comes from uncultured Subdoligranulum sp., assembly GCA_964542725.1. Taxonomy (GTDB): domain Bacteria; phylum Bacillota; class Clostridia; order Oscillospirales; family Ruminococcaceae; genus Gemmiger. The sequence goes on from CAZIVF010000004.1 coordinate 29,534, forward strand.
TGGCTGCGGGAGTTTTCCACCGTCGGCGGTTCACCGGGGCGCAGCTTGCGGTAGACCTCCAGCAGGCCCTCCTCGGTGTTGTGGGTGATATCCTTTTCCAGCGTGGCGTTGATCTTGGGTTCGCTGTCGCCAAAGAACTGGCGGATCTGCTCGTCGGTGGAAATCCCCAGCGCGCGTATCAGGGTTGTGACCGGCAGCTTGCGGTTCTTGTCGATGCGGACGTAGAAGACATCCTGAGAGTCGGTCTCATACTCCAACCAGGCGCCTCGGTTGGGGTTCATGGTCGCGGTAAAGAGATCCTTGCCGGTGCGGTCCTTGGTGGATGCGTAAAACACGCCGGGGGAACGGACCAGCTGGCTGACAATAACGCGCTCGGCGCCGTTGGAGATGAAGGTGCCGGAATCGGTCATCAGCGGGAAGTCGCCCATAAAGATTTCCGACTCACGGATCTCACCGGTCTGCTTGTTATACAGGCGCGCGGTGACATACAGCGGGGCGGCGTAGGTGGCATCGCGCTCCTTGCACTCTTTGATGGTATATTTAGGGTTCTTGTCCAGGCGATAATCGATGAATTCCAGAACGAGATTGCCGGTGTAATCCTCAATGGCGGCAACATCGTGGAAAACTTCGTGCAGGCCCTCGTCCAGGAACCAGTTGTAGGAGTTCTTCTGAATCTCGATCAGATTGGGCATACCAATCACTTCGTTGATGCGGGAGAAACTCATTCTGGTAGTTCTGCCGTTTTGTACGGGCTTGACCTTTACCATAAAATGCGACCACTCCTATTCTTAAGATTGACAAACTTGGCAAAAGCGCACCCAAAAAGCGTCGTGATTGGCTGCATCTTTGGCATTTTTCACAAAGTTTGCTTTTTGACTTGAGACGCAAAGGGCTTATAGGGCGCTCTATTCCATTTTGTGATACTGTACCAGTATACAGGCTGCAAGGCGGATTGTCAAGCACTTTTTTGTCTTTTGGGCGTGTTTTTTTTGCAAAAATCGAACGCCCGGATCAGTGTAACAATTTTTCGGCATTTTGACGGTTTTGCCCCCGCTGCTTTGGCTTGACAAATTCTGCCAGCTCGTTCCGCCGGGATTCTTTGTGCATTTTATCCAAACCGCTCTGTTCCTTTTTGGCAGGGTTTGCTCTTGACAAATCCTTCTTCCGCTCCCCGGATGCCGCTGTTTGACGATGCAAGACCGCCATACTATACTCAAATCATTAAAATAGGAAGGTGTAGTGTTCCCTCCATGGAAAAGATCCGCAAGGTTTTCTGGCGGTTGCACTGCTGGCCGTTCTGCTGGCCCTTGTCTGGTACTTCCGCCCCCTGCCCTTCGATTCCCTGCCGGAAGAGAATCTGCCGCTGAGCATCTCCTGCCAAACGTTTTTCCTGAAGGAAGACGGCGAACCTGGTTTTCGTTTTGAGCAGTACAGCCTGGACCCCGGCACGGTACAGCTGCCATCGCAACCTGGGTACGCTGCGGGACTATCTCACCTCCTCCGCCTCCATCGATAGGGCCGGCAGCTTTACGATGACCCTTTCCACGCCGCCCCACACGCTGACCCTGGCCGGCGTGCGCCAGATCATATTGGATGGCGCCGGGTACTCCGTCGGCTGGTGGGGCGACCGCCCGGCGCAGAGCCTTTTGGCGGAGTTATAGCAGATCCTGGCGGACACCGCTGCGGCCTGAATCCCGCCGCAGCCCAAAATTCCCCAAACCGTATACAAAAGCGGCGCGGCCCCTTTGACGGGCCGCGCCGCTTCGCTTGGCTGTATCACAGCGCGATCCGTAGCAGCCAGAGGAGCAGCAGATGCGCCGGGTAGTAGAGGTAAAACAGGTTGCCCCAGAAATCGCCGGGCTGTTTCAGGGAATGGGCCCGCAGGACCTTCAGCACAAACCGGTCGTCCGATGCCACGGTGCTGCGCTCTCCCCCATATTTTTTCACCGCCCGCCGGAGGTTAGGCAGACCGAAACCGTGGAGCAGCACGTCCGCTTTGGAGCTTCCCCTCTCCGGTTCCGTGCCGGGGGCCGCCGATCCGCCGCCGGAACCTTCCAGGGAAAAGAACAGACGGCTGCCGCATCCATCATCAGATAGTTGACGGCGATGAGCGCCGGGTAAAGGACCAGCAGGACCGACAGTTTTTCCAGCAGCCAGGTCTATCCTCCCAATAGGCTGTGAGCCGCCTTGCGGCGCAGCTGGGCCGCAAGTTCCTCCAAAGCGGGCCATAGTTCGGAACGCCTATCGCTCGTCGCTCCTGGCGTTTTTTGGATTGATGCAAAACATCAATCCAAAAAATCTCGCAGCTTTTTGCTGCGGCTGGGGTGGCGGAGCTTGCGCAGGGCTTTGGCCTCGATCTGGCGGATGCGCTCGCGGGTGACGTTGAACTCCTTGCCGACCTCCTCCAGCGTGCGGGGGCGGCCATCCTCCAGACCGAAGCGGAGGCGCAGAACCTTCTCCTCCCGGGGGGTCAGCGTCTTGAGCACCTCGGCCAGCTGCTCTTTCAGCAGGGTTTGGCTGGCGGCCTCGGCGGGAACGGGGGCATCCTCGTCGGGCAGGAAATCACCCAGATGACTGTCTTCCTCCTCGCCGATGGGAGTTTCCAGGCTGACGGGTTCCTGGGCCACCCGCATGATCTCGCGGACCTTGTCCACCGGCATATCCAGCCGCTCGGCGATCTCGTCGGCGGTGGGCTCATGGCCGTTCTCATGCAGCAGCTGGCTGGATACCTTCTTGACCTTGTTGATGGTCTCCACCATATGCACCGGGATGCGGATGGTGCGGGCCTGGTCGGCAATGGCGCGGGTGATGGCCTGGCGGATCCACCAGGTAGCGTAGGTAGAGAACTTGAAGCCCTTGGTATGATCGAACTTTTCCACCGCCTTGATGAGGCCCAGGTTGCCCTCCTGGATCAAGTCAAGGAACTGCATGCCGCGGCCCACATACCGCTTGGCGATGGAGACCACCAGGCGCAGGTTGGCCTCGCTCAGGCGCTGCTTGGCCTTCTCGCCCTCGGGGCCGCCGGCCTGGATTTTCAGCGCCAGTTCAACCTCCTCCTCGGGGGTCAGCAGCGGCACACGGCCGATCTCCTTCAGGTAGACCTTGACCGGGTCGTCGATGGTGACGCCGTCGGCGGCCAGGCTATCATAGTCCTCCTCGGCATTTTCCTGGGTCAGGCTGGCGGTTTCCGCCAGCACATCGCCCGGATCATCGTCAACGACCTCAATACCGCTGTTCTCCAGTTCCTCATAGAGCTTTTCCATCTGCTCCACGTCCAGGCCGTGGCCGCTCTCCTCCACGGCGTCGCCAATCTCAGAGTTGGTCAGCTTGCCGTAGCGGTGCCCGGTCTCGATCAAACTGCGGATAGGGTCCTTCTTCTCTGCCATAAGTAAATCTCCTTTTGCTTTTCTATTGTATCCGATGCCTCTTGCCCCATAGGGGAAGTCAGTCTTGGCCGGTTTGGGGCGGTGGGGCGCCCTTCGCCTTTTTGATGGAATCGAACAGGTCCATAAACTGGGAGTCGCTGGTTCCGGCGGCCTGTTTGCTTTTGGGTTTGGCCGCCTGCAGGCGGTTCAGGAACATATCAATATCCTGCCTTGTCAGCCTTTGGCCGGAATTCTGGGCCTGGGCCAGCATAACCTGCTGGTAGGCTTTTTCGTCCAGCAGCTGGGCGAGGGTGGTGGCGTTGGCCGGCACACCTTTATCCGCACAGTCATACAGCGCTTTGAGGGCCTGCTGCATTTCAGGGATGAGGATGGTCTCTCTGTCCAAGCGGGGGCGCACATACGCGATTTCCTCCGGATTCTGCAGCAGGGCGGCCACCAGCTGGCGGCCCGCCGAGGCCGCCCCTAGCGCCGCGTCGCCGCCCTGGCTGTAAGGCACCCGGATATCGGCGGCGATCCCTTCCCCCGCCATTCGCTTCTGCTCCTGCCGGTCGCGGCGGCGGCCGGCGGCCTTGACCGCGCCGCTCATCTGGGAGAGCACCGCCTGCTTGGATACGCCGGTCTCCTCAGCCAGGCGCCCGGCGTAGACATCCCGGGCGGTGGGGCTGACGTCCTGGCCGGCCAGGATGCCGATGGCCTCTCGGATATATTCCAGGCGGCCATTGTCGCTGCGCAGATCATACTTGGCCTTGGCCTTTTTCAGCTGGAACTCCGTGGGGTTGGCGGTGCCGTTGAGGATCTCCTCAAAGCGGTCCCTGCCGTATTTTTTGAGGAACTCGTCGGGGTCCTTCGCCCCCTGGTAACTCAGGACGCTGACCTTGAGGGGGCTGTTGGCAAACAGCGCCAAACTGCGCTCGGTGGCTTTCTGGCCCGCCTCGTCGGAGTCATAGCTGAGCACCGCTTCCTCGGCGTACTCGCTGAGCAGCTTGACCTGATCGGGCGTCAGGGCGGTGCCGCAGGCGCAGACGGCGGTGTCGAACCCCGCCTCGTGCATCGAGATGACGTCCATATAGCCCTCGCACAGTATGTACCGCTTGGACGGCGACTTTTTGGCCACGTTGAGGGCGAACAGCGTCTTGGATTTTTTGTAGACCATTGTCTCGGGGCTGTTGATGTACTTGGGCTTGGAATCGTCCAGCACCCGCCCGCCGAAGGCGATGATGGCGCCCCGCACATCGATGATGGGGACCATGACCCGGCGGCGGAAGATATCATAGAGGTTCCCCTTGGCGCTGCGCTTGACCAGGCCGGAGTGTTCCAGTTCCGCCTCCGAGAAGCCGCGGCGTTTGAGGTAGTGCAGCAGGCCGGTGAATCCGTCCGGCGCATAGCCCAGGCCGAAGCGGCGGATAGCGGCGTCCGAGAGGCCGCGCTTCTCCTTCCAGTAGCGGCGGGCGTTGGCGGCCTCCGGCGTTTTTTCATTGAGCTGCTCGTAGAAATAGCGGGCGGCGGTACGGTTGATCTCCAGCAGGCGCTGGCGGGCGCGGGACTCCTGATCGTCCTCTTCGGGCATAGGCATGCCGACGCGGGAGGCCAGCTGCTTGATGGCCTCCACATAGCCCAGGTTGTTGTATTTGCGCACAAAGCTGATGACATCCCCCGCCGCGCCGCAGCCAAAGCAGTAAAAGCTCTGTGTTTCGGGGTAGACGACGAAGGAGGGGGTTTTCTCATTGTGGAAGGGACACAGCCCGGTGGCGGTACGGCCCCGGCGGCGCAGCGAGACATACTGGCCGATGACCTCCTCCACATCGTTGCGGCGGACGACCTCCTGAACATATTCCTGTGGAATCATGGCTGACCCTCCCTTCGGGGTGAAAGTAAGGCGGCGGGAGCCGGAGCTTCCGGCGGTGGGCGCTTCGCGCCTTTCGCTTTTTGCCCGGTCAGAGGACGTGCCATTTTTTAGGCACAAAAAGTTCTTCGAACAGCCGGGTGGCGTACTCGTCGCTCATGCCGGAGATATAATCCGCCACGGCGCGGTCAATTCCCTCATTGTAGGCGATCTGCATATAGAAATTGGGCATCAGCGTCGGATCGGCGCACAGGCGCTCATAGAGTTCCGCCACCAGCTTGTCCACCTTTTTCTCTTCCCTCTTGGCCTCCCGGTCCACATAGACGGTGGCGTACATGAAATCTTTCAGCAGGCTGTAGGCGCTCTCCACCTCCTGCGAAAACTGCATTGTGCCGTTGCCGCTGTGCGCCACCAGGTCGGTGATCATGGTGGTGATGCGCTGGGACTTGGTATCGCCCAGCACTCTGGTGGCTTCCACCGGCAGCTTGGCCGGGTTGAGCACGCCGGCGGTGATGGCGTCCTCGATATCATGGTTCAGGAAGGCGATGTGGTCGGCGCGGCGCACCGTCTGGCCCTCCAGCGTGCGTGCCCAGGTTCCCTTGGTGTGGGTGATGATGCCGTTGCGCACCTCCCAACTCAGGTTCAGGCCCCTGCCGTCCTTCTCCAAGTAATCCACCACCCGCAGGCTTTGGCGGTAGTGGGTGAAGCCGCCGGGACACAGCCGGTCCAGCGCCCGCTCCCCCGCGTGGCCGAAAGGGGTATGCCCCAGGTCATGCCCCAGGGCGATGGCCTCGGTCAAGTCCTCATTGAGGCGCAGGGCGCGGGCGATGGTGCGGGCGATCTGGCTGACTTCCAACGTGTGGGTCAGCCGGGTGCGGTAGTGGTCCCCTTCGGGCGAGAGAAAGACCTGGGTCTTCTGCTTGAGGCGGCGGAAGGATTTGCAGTGCAGGATGCGGTCTCTGTCCCGCTGGTAGCAGGGGCGCACATCGTCGGGGGGTTCCGGCCTGCGGCGGCCCCGGCTGTTCTCACTCAAGGCAGCGTAGGGGCTTAGCGTCAGGCGCTCGATGGTCTCGGTCTGTTCGCGGATGGTCATACGGCATCCCCCTGTTGTAAAATTTCCCCTCTATTATATAGATACGACAAAAATGCGAAAAATACTCTTTTTGATGGGAGAATTCACAAATTTTTCATAGGGCAACACCGCACAATTTGCGGCTACGCCTAAAGCGCCGCTCCGGCGGCTGCGAGACGCCGCCAGCGTTGAGAAAATGTTCGTTGAACCATACAGGTTCAACTGCGCTTTTCTCTTAGCTGTCGGCATCTCTCGCTCGCCGTATCGGCACTTTGAATTATGCGGTGTTGCCTTAGGTTTCCTGGGCTGCCCACGCGGGCAGAGGGGCGCGGCGCGCCGTTCTCCTCTCAAAAAGGCGCATAGCGGGGCGGCGAGAGTTCCACCCGGGCCTCCCCCCGGGTTAGTTCCCCCAATTTCCGGCACAACGCCGCCTCGCTGCCGGCGGGCATCCGCCAGCGCAGCGTCACCGCATCGTCAAACACCGGCTCATCCAGCTTTGCCCCGGCGGCGGCGACGGCCCGCTGCCCCTGCTCAAACAGGCTGTAGGGAAGCCGCACCGAGCAATCGACAACCAACCGCATCGTCACCACCTGGGCATTCTGCAACGCGCCGGAGGCGGCGGCGGTGTAGGCCCGCACCAGGCCGCCGGTCCCCAGCAGGATACCGCCGAAATACCGGGTGACAACCACGATCACATCGCTGAGCCCGGCATGGCCGATGGCCTCCAGAACGGGGGTTCCGGCGGTTTTGGCCGGCTCGCCGTCATCGCTGTAGCGCACGCGGCCGTTTTGCAGCGCATAGGCGTAGACATTATGCCGCGCCGTGCGGTTGGCTGCGCGAACCTGCTCCAGCACGGCCAACGCTTTTTCCTCGGTATCCGCAAAGGCGGCGGTGGCGATGAAACGGCTGCGTTTTTCCTCATATTCAAAGGCAGAAACGCCGTTCAGGGTACGGTATTCATCCATAGGAAGTTCCCTTTCGTGTGAGCCGGGCGCAGGGCGGCGGAGAGGCTGCCCCGGCGAAGAACGCCTGTACGTCAAAAAAGCCCCGGACTACTCCGGGGCTTTGGTGCGTTGCTGTTACTTGCCCAAGTTGTAGCGGCGGCGGAACTTCTCGACGCGACCGCCGGTATCCACCAGTTTCTGCTTGCCGGTGTAGAACGGGTGGCACTTGCTGCAAACTTCGACGCGGATCTCCGGACGGGTAGAACGGGTCTGGATCACGTTGCCGCAGGCACAGGTGATGGTGCAATCAACGTACTTGGGATGGATGCCCTGCTTCATTTGTTTTCACCTCTTTCTGGATCATGATTCCGGGAGGCATACTTGATATATGCGCTCATCACAATCTCCGAATTTTGGCTACCAGCATACGCCATCCTGTGCGAATGGAGCAGCCATCTGAACGATTGCCGTATTATCTTAGCAGAAAAAGGCGGCGATGTCAAGCCCTGCGACGCGCTTTTTCCACTGTTGATATCCCATTTCTTCCCGCTGCCCCCAGCCCTGCATCCGGGCTGCCGCAAAGCCAGCCAAAAAGGCGGTGGCCCATACCGCCGCTCAGGGTGCGGCCCTCTAAAAAGACGCAGGGCCGCCTTTGCAGACGGCCCTGCGCACGGGAAGTTTTTGGGGAACTTACGCCAGAATGGGCTTGCAGGCTTCGGCCAGCTTGTCCTTCTGGGCCTGGGCCTCGGCCAGGTCCTTGCCGAGGGTGGTGAAGTAGGTCTTGATCTTCGGCTCGGTGCCGGAGGGGCGCACCACCACGGTGGCGCCGCTCTCCAGCTTATAGATCAGCACGTTGGCGGCAGGCAGGCCGGTCTCCTCGGGCTTCTTGTAGTCTGTCACCTTCACGACCTTATCGCCGCCGAAATCGGCGGGCGGATTGTCGCGCAGGCCGGCCATGATGCCGCTCATCTTATCCATGCCGGAGAGGCCCGGGAACTCAAAGCTGTCCACCTTATTCAGGTAGCGGCCGTACTGGGCGTAGATGCGCTCCAACTCCTCCTTGATGGAGGAACCCTGGGCGCGGTAGTAGGCGGCCATCTCGCAGATCAGCATAGAGCCGATGATGGCGTCCTTGTCGCGGACGTAGGGACCGGCCAAGTAGCCGTAGCTCTCCTCAAAGCCGAAGATGAAGCGGTCCACCTCGCCGGCGGCCTCCAGCTTGGCGATCTGATCACCGATCCACTTGAAACCTGTGAGGACGTTGCGGCACTCGACGCCGTAGTGCTCCGCCACCGCGTCGGCCAGCGGGGTGGAGACGATGGACTTGCACATAACGGCGTTCTTCGGCATGGTACCCTGCTCGATGCGGCCCGCGCAGATGTAGTCCAGCAGCAGCACGCCCACCTCATTGCCGGAGAGCAGTTCATAGCTGCCGTCCTTGCACTTGACGGCGATGCCGACGCGGTCCGCGTCGGGGTCGGTGGCGAGCATCAGGTCCGCGCCGGACTTCTCGGCCAATTCCAGGCCGAGGCGCAACGCCTCAAATATCTCGGGGTTGGGGTAGGGGCAGGTGGGGAAGTTGCCGTCCGGGTCCTTCTGCTCCGGCACGATGGTGATGTCATCGATGCCGATGTCCGCCAGGACATGGGTGACAGGTACCAGGCCGGAGCCGTTCAGCGGGCTGTAGACCAGCTTGAGGCCGGCGGTCTTGCAGATGCCGGGGCGGATGGAGCGAGCCTCAATGGCCTCATACAGGGCGTTGATGCAGTCCTCGCCCACATACTCAATGACGCCGGAGGCCAGGCCCTCCTCAAAGGAGATGGTCTTGGCGCCGGTGAGGATATCGGTTTTCTGGATCTCGGCGTAGACGATATCGGCGGCTTCGTCGGTCATCTGGCAGCCGTCGGGTCCGTAGGCCTTGTAGCCGTTGTACTTGGCGGGATTGTGGGAAGCAGTGACCATGATGCCCGCGTTGCAGTTATAGTACCGGGTGGCAAAGCTCAGGGCGGGTACGGGCATCAGCGCGCTGTAGATGCGCACCTTGACGCCGTTGGCGGCCAGCACCTCGGCGGCGGCCTTGGCGAAAACATCGCTCTTGATGCGGCTGTCGTAACTGATGGCGACAGTCTGGGTTCCGCCCTGGGTCTTGACCCAGTTGGCAAGGCCCTGGGTGGCCTGGCGGACAACATAGACGTTCATCCGGTTGGTCCCCGCGCCGATCACGCCGCGCAAACCGGCAGTGCCGAATTTCAGGGCCACGGCAAAACGGTCCTGGATCGCCGCATCGTCGCCCTGGATGCTCTCCAATTCAGGCTTCAGGTCGGGATCGCACAGTTCGGTGGCCAGCCAACGGTCGTACATTTCTTTATACATTTTACACACCATCACTTTCGCAAATGTAAAAAAATTGGGTAAAAATGCTTTATCATCATAAATATACCAATGTATTGACCCGTTGTCAATCAAATTTTGGCGGATTTCGCCAGTTTTTTGCGGCAAATTCCTCCCGGGGGCTTGTGCGGCGGCGCAAAGTAGCGGTATACTGTTGGAAAAGGGAAAAAGGAGGGCTGCCGATGTTTGCGCGTGTCAGCAGCATGGGGGTTGCCGGGCTGGCTGGGTACCCGGTGGAGGTGGAATGTGATATCTCCGGCGGGCTGCCCCGGTTCAGCCTTGTGGGGCTGCCCGATTCCGCCGTGAAGGAGAGCAGTGAGCGGGTGCGCAGCGCCCTGAAAAACCTGCATTACCAGTGGCCTAGCAGCCGCATCACCGTCAACCTGGCCCCTGCCGAGGTGCGCAAGACCGGGCCTGTTTACGATCTGCCGGTCTTCATCGGCCTGCTGGCCGCCCAGAAGCAGCTGCCGCCGCCCGGGCCGCAGCGGGCTTTTCTGGGGGAGCTGGGGCTGGACGGCGCCCTGCGCCCGGTGAGCGGCGCATTGCCTATGGCGCTGGCCGCCGTGCAAAACGGCATCCGGGAACTGTTCGTCCCGGCGGAAAACGCCGCCGAGGCCGCCGTGGCCCAGGGCTTGACCGTATACCCCGCCCGCACCGCGCGCCAGGTGGTGGAGCATCTGACCGGCGCGGCGCCTCTCTCCCCCGCGCAGGCCGGGGATTTTGACGCGGAGGGCCGCTGGCTCGGCCCGGACTTTGCCGATGTGCGCGGCCAGGCTGACGCCCGCCGCGCCTGCGAGATCGCGGCGGCGGGCGGGCATAATCTTTTGATGATCGGCCCGCCCGGCACCGGCAAGAGCATGCTTGCCAAGCGCCTGCCCGGCCTTCTGCCGCCGCTGAGCTATGAGGAGGCGCTGGAGACGACGGCCATCTACTCGGTGGCAGGGCTGATCCGCAGCGGGCAGGGCCTTTTGCAGCAGCGGCCCTTCCGCAGCCCCCACCACAGTGTGAGTTCGGCGGCCATCGCGGGCGGCGGCTCCATGCCCCGCCCCGGCGAGGTGAGCCTGGCCCACAACGGCGTTCTGTTTTTGGACGAACTGCCGGAGTTCAGCCGCGACACGCTGGAGGTGCTGCGCCAACCGCTGGAGGACGGCAAAGTCACGGTGAGCCGGGTGCAGGGCAGCGCCTGCTATCCCTGCCGCTTCATGCTGGTGGCGGCCATGAACCCCTGCAAGTGCGGCTACCTGGGCCACCCCACCCGGGAATGTACCTGCCTGCCCAGCGCGGTTGACCGCTACCGGCAGCGCATCTCCGGCCCGCTTTTGGACCGCATCGACCTGCATGTGGAGACGGTTCCCGTGGAATACGAAGCGCTGGCCGGCGAGGCCGGCGGGGAGAGCAGCGAGGCAATCCGCGCCCGCGTGGTGGCCGCACGGGAAATGCAGCGGCAGCGGTACCGGGATCTGCCGGGGCAGGTTCTCTGCAACGCCCAGCTGCCCAGCGGCTGCCTGCGGCGGTACTGCCGGCTGACCCCCGCCGCCCAGCGCATCCTGCGCAGCGCCTTTGACCGGATGGGCTACAGCGCCCGCGCCTATGACCGCATTCTGCGGGTGGCCCGCACCATTGCCGATTTGCACGGGGATGACGCGCTGGACAGTGCCCATATTCTGGAGGCCCTGCAATACCGCGGGCTGGACAGAAAGATCCCCGGCGCCTGACCTCCGCCCCCGCCCATAAGTCAGCCCGCACGGCAGAAAACGCCGTGCGGGCCGTTGTTATTTTTGCAGCAGAGCCAGTAGCTTTTGGGCGCTGGCGGACCAATCGTAGCGGGCCAGCACCCCGGCGGCTTGGGCCTGGGCAGGGATGATCCTATCCACATCGCCGGTATTGGAGGCCAGGTCGATGTAGGCGGCGTGGGGGCCGTAGACCTCCCGCATACAGGGGGTATCGCTGACAAGCACCTGCGGCGCGCCGCAGGCGATGGCCTCCAGCGGCGGGATACCGAACCCTTCGTACAGGGTGGGGAACAAAAAGGCTTTGCAGTGGGCCATCAGGGCCTTGGCCTCCCCGTCCGACACATACCCCAGGTACAGGACATTGGGCAGATCGGCCCCGGGCAGATCCCGCAGGCGGCCGCCGCCGGCAATGGCAAACACTGCCTGGGGTTTGTTCCGGGCGGCCTGCAGCACCCAGGGGAAGTTCTTGTTTTTGAGCAGATTCGCCATGCTGAAATAATACTCGCCCTTCTGCAGCCGGGGCTGGGCGGCAAAGATGCCCTCGTCCGGCTGGATGCGCCGCATCTGCTGCCAGGCATTGTAGATGACGGTTATTCGCTCGGGGGCGACCCGATAGTATTTTTGCAGTTCCGATTTGGAAAACTCCGATACGGTGATGATCCGCTCCGCCCGGCGGGCGATCAGGCGGTACTGGAAGCGGTGCCACAGGGCGGAGAGCCGGCCCCGCGGATCCCGATAAAAATCCGGCCTGGCCCGGTAGCAGACGTCATGCACCACCGCGATTCCCCGGAAGCCCGCCACCGGGATGACGTTGCAGGTACACAGCCCCAGGCGGCGATTTTCACGCAGGTAGCGGGGGTAATCCAGCTGCTCCCAGGCAAAGCCGCTGCGGCGGCCAAAGGGTACCGCCCGGATGTTGCGGTAGGGCGGCGTTTGGGTCCCCTCCGGCACCACCAGTTCCGCCCCGCCGGGGGGCAGTATCTCGTCCAAAGCGGCCAGCAGTTCAAGGGAATAGCGCTGGATGCCGGACACCCGCTGGGTCAGGAACAGGCCGTCGATGGCATAGATGGTTTTTGGCATGGCGTTCTCCTTATGGGTCTTGGCGGGCGAGGAGCGCCTGGTGCGCGCCGCGCTGCGCCTCACTCTGGGCGGGGTCCAGGATGGCAAACTCCCTCTTCATGGTCAGGATACGGTATACGCTCTCGTCAATGCGCGCCTCGGTGAGGCTGCCATCCGCCACAGCGTCCAGCACGGCCTCGTAGGCTTCCGCCAGACCGTCCGGCATCAGCAGCAGATCGCATCCGGCCTGCAGGGCCAGCACGGCGGCCTCGCCGGGGGAATACCGGTCGGTGATGGCCTGCATCGAGAGGGAGTCGGTGACAATCAGGTCGGTCTGCCCCAGTTCCCCGCGCAGGATCTCCTCGACAACCTGGGGCGAGAGGGAGGCGGGCAGATCGCCGCCGCAGAGGGCGGGGGCGGTGATATGCCCCACCATGACGGCGTGCGCCCCCACCGTGTCGCTTTGGGCCATAAAGGGCAGGAACTCACAGCGTTCCATCTCCTCCCTTGTGCGTAGCGTCACGGCCTGGCCGGTGTGGCTGTCCTCCGCGGTATCGCCGTGGCCGGGGAAATGCTTGAAAGTCGGGATGACTAACTCGCCGTACAGCCCCCGGGCCATGGCGGCCGCCATAGCGGCGGCGACAGCGGCATCCGAGGAGAAGGCCCGCTCCCCGATGACGGGATTGTTCGGGTTGGTATTCACATCGGCCACCGGGGCAAAATCCATATTGAAGCCGTAGCCGCGCAGATAGGCGCCGATGACCGCCCCCATAGCCTGGGCCTGGGCGGGATCGCCGGAGGCACCCACGGCGGCGGCGCTCCCGTACCGGGGCAGATCGAAGGCGGGGTGGTTTGCCAGGCGGGAAACCGCGCCGCCCTCCTCGTCCACCGCCACAAAAAGCGGCAGCGCACTGGCGGCCTGCAGCTCGGCATTGAGGGCGGCGGTCTGCTCCGGGCCGACCAGATTCTTGCCGAAGAGGCAGACCCCGCCCACCGGGTACTGCGCCAGCATGGCCCGCATTCCCTCCGTCACAGTGGTCACACCGCTGGCGTGGGCGTCGTTGATCTGCGTCTGGGTTTGGGTGGGATCCAGCGCGTCGGGCCGGACAATGAACAGCTGCCCCACCTTCTGCCGCAGCGTCATCCCCCGGAGCAGGCTGGCCGCCGGGTCATCGGCTGCTTCCTGCGGCAGTTCAGCGGCGGGCGCGGTCTTTTGCGCTTCCTGCGCCGCCGCCGAACCACCGCTTCCCGCCCCGCAGCCGCACAAAAGCAGCGCCAAGGCCAGGCACAATACAGGTTTCAGGCGCATACCCTCCCCTCCTTCCTATGGTATTGTAGCACAGGGCAGCGGATTTTTCCACTGTTCTTTGTATCCGTATGCGCTCCGCCGATGCAAAAAGGGAGCGTTGCAGAACGCAAAATTCTGCAGCACTCCTTTTTTGTGGTTGGAAATAGTATAAGGAGGAGGGATAAGTGGAAAAAGCGTTGAAATTTTTTCACAAATCAATTCTAACGCAAATAATGCGAGAGGCCAACTTTGGGATGACCTCTCGCACTTTTTTCGGGGGCTGTTTTGCAACGGACCCTCCTGCTTTCTATTGCGCTTCGCCCTTTGCGCGGGGCGCTGTTTTACTTTTCACCGGCCTGCGCGAAGAATTCGGCGGCCCGGTGGCAGGCGACGCTGTGGCCGGGGGCGATCTGGGTCAGGGCGGGGGCCTGCGTTTTGCACTGTTCGGTGGCGTAGGGGCAGCGAGTATGGAACTTGCAGCCGCCGGGCGGATCGTAGATATTGGGTACATCGCCCTGCAGGATGATCCTCTTCCGGTCCCGCCCGCCGTTAGGCAGCGGGATGGCTGAGAGCAGCGCCTTGGTGTAGGGGTGGACCGGGCAGCCATACAGCGCGGCCTTGTCGGCCAGTTCCACCACGTTGCCCAGGTACATCACTGCCACACGGTTGCTGACATGACGCACCACGCTGAGATCGTGGGAGATGAACAGGTAGGTCAGCCCCCGCTTTTTCTGCAGACCACACATCAGGTTGAGCACCTGCGCCCGCACCGAGACGTCCAGCGCCGAGACCGCCTCGTCACAGACGACGAACTCCGGTTCCAGCACCAGTGCCCTGGCGATGCCGATGCGCTGCCGCTGCCCGCCGGAAAACTCGTGGGGGAAGCGGTTCAGATGCTGCTCCCCCAGGCCCACCTCCCGCAGGATTTCCACCACCTTCTCCTTGCGCTGGGCCGGGGTGCCGATGTGGTACACCTCCAACGGGGCGCTCACCAGCTCATACACCGTCATGCGGGGATTCAGGGAACTGTAGGGATCCTGGAAGATGATCTGCATCTTCTGCCGCTGGCGCCACAGTTCCTTCTTGTGCTGGCGGCGCCGGCCCCAGCTTTCCCGCTGACCGCCGGCGGTCAGTTCCCGCCCCTCGTACAGCACCCGGCCCGCCGTGGCGGGCGTCAGGTTCAGGATGGTCCGCCCTAGGGTAGACTTGCCGCAGCCGGACTCCCCCACCAGGCCCAGCGTTTCCCCTCTGTGGATTGTCAGGTCCACATGGTCCACCGCTTTCACCTGTTGGGGCCGGGCTTCCAGCAGGCTGCGCCTGCCGGTAAAATACTTGCACAGATTCCTGGTTTCCAGCAGGACCGGCGTCTGCTCAGGCATCCGGCTCACCTCCTACTTCAAAGCAGTTCACAAGGCAGCCGCCCACCCGAACCGGCGGGGGCGGCTCGCGGTGGCAGCGCGGCGTAGCATGAGGGCAGCGCGGCGCAAAATGGCAGCCGTCGGGCATCTGCCCGGCGGAGGGTACCGTACCCTCGATGTTGTACAGCGTCTCCACATCGCGGTCCAGCGGGGGTATGGAGGCCAGCAGTCCCCGGGTGTAGGGGTGGCGCGGATGCCGCAGCACCTCTTCCGCCGGGCCGTACTCTGCCACACGTCCGGCATAGAGCACCAGCACGTCGTCGGCATTCTCGGCCACAACGCCCATATCGTGGGTGATGAGGATGATGGCGGTTCCCAATGTGCGGCGCAGCTCCTGCATCAAGTCCAAGATCTGCGCCTGAATGGTCACGTCCAGCGCGGTGGTGGGTTCATCGGCGATGAGCAGCTTGGGTGCGCAGGAGACCGCGATAGCAATCATCACACGCTGGCGCATCCCGCCCGAAAGCTGGTGCGGGTACTCCCGCATCCGCTTTTCGGGGGCCGATATGCCCACCCGGCGCAGCGTCTCCACCGCGGTCTGCCAGGCCTGGCGGCGGTTTTGGCCCTGGTGGAGCATCAGCGGCTCCATCAGCTGGCGGCCCACCGTCATGGTGGGGTTCAGCGCCGTCATAGGATCCTGGAAGATCATGGCGATTTCATTGCCCCGTATCCGGCAGAGTTCCTGCTCGGTCAGCTTCGTGAGTTCGCGGCCCTCCAGCCGGATGCTGCCGTCTGAGATGACGGCATTCTCCCCCAGCAGGCGCAGGATGGAAAGGCTCGTCACGCTTTTGCCGCAGCCGGACTCCCCCACGATGCCCAGCACCCGGCCTTTTTCCACCGAAAAACTGATGTGATCTACCGCCGTGGTTGCGCTTCTCTTATCGCGGAATTGAATCTGCAGATCCCGGACGGAAAGCAGCGGCTCCATATTCCCTCCCCCTTCTGTGATGGCAGGCAGCCTGTGGATTGGCTCTGCCCTGTATGCTTATTCGGCGATATCCCACTCCCAGGTGGACCAGTTCAGAGAGTTGAAGTTAGCGGCGTTCACACCAGTGACCCGTTTGTTGTGGGCGGTGAGGCTGTTGGAGGTATAGAGATACGCCATGGGTGAAATCTCCTTGATCTGGACCTGATACTCGTCAAAGTAGGGCTTGCGGGCCTCGAAGGTCAGTTCAGCGTTGCCCTTGTCGATCAGGTCGGTGAGGAAGGTATCCTTCAGCTGGCAGAAATTGACCGAACTGTCGGGGCTGATCATCTCGCGGCTCTCGCTGGGATCCAGGGTGCCGCCGGAGCCGATGATGCCCAGATCATGCTTGCCCTCGATCATATCGCTCATCAGGGTGGCGAAATCCTCCTGTGTGACTTCCACCTTCACGCCCACGTTGGCGAGATCCTGCACGATGAGGGCGGCCACACGGCTGGTGGTGCTGCTGGAGGAGGAGATGTAAAAGTTCAGCGTCTGATCAAAGGGGAACCCTGCCTCCGTCAGCAATTCCTTGGCCTCCTCGGGATCATACCAGACCTCCACATCGTCGTTGTAGTAGGGACTCAGCGAACTGATGGGGGTCACGATGGCTTCACCCTCGCCCTGCAGGGCCGCCTGGATGAGGGCCTCGCGGTTGATTGCCATGCTCAGCGCCTGGCGCACCGGCTGGCTCAGGTAGTCCTTATCTGTGTTGAAGATCAGCGTGCTGTAGGAGGTGGTGGGGAAGGACTCTGTCACCAGGTTGTCCTGCTCCTGGGCCAGCGCCCAGTCGTCGATCAGGATGGAGCCGTAGCCGATCATATCCAAATCGCCGTTGATCAGGCCGGCCAGCATGCTGGCGGAGTCCGTCACGCGCAGGATCAGGCGGTCAATCTTGGGCGCACCCTGGAAATAGTTGGGATTCTTGACAAACTCAATGCGCTCGCCGTTGATCTCGCCGTCGTACAGGAAAGGGCCGGAGCCGACGGGGTTGGCCCACAGGTCGGGGGCGTTGATCTCCTCGGCGGTTTTGCCCTCGAAGATATGCTTGGGGATGATGTAGACGGTGTCGATATCCTGCAGGAAGGTATCCACAAACATCGAGGTCTTGAGGTGGAAGGTAACGGTGTAGTCATCGTCGGCCTCCACCTCGATGGAATCCTCCGAGAGTTCGGCGCCGGACTCGTCCACGCCGGCAATGTACTCCAGATGGTAGCGGCTCTTGGCGTCCACCGCCGGGTCAGAGTACAGCTGGAAGCTGAACACCACGTCCTCCGCAGTCAGCGGCTCGCCGTCCGACCAGGTCACATTGTCGTGCAGCTTGAAGGTCACAGCGGTGGAATCCTCGTTCACCGACCAGGACTCCGCCAGGCGGCCCTGGATCTCGCCGTCCGCAGTGCTCTGGGTCAGGCGGTCATAGAGTTGGTCCATAATCATGCGGGTGTAGTTGCTGGTGGTGTTCAGCGGCATCATGGTATCCCACGCGGTGGAGATACCGGCGGTGATAACCTTCTCCCCGGCAGGGGCCGCCTCGGCGGACGAGGCGGGAGTGGAGTCGGACGAGGCAGATGCGCCGCCGCTGCCGCAGCCCGCCAGGGCCAGCGCTAGGGCGCCGGCCAGCAGGCCGGCCGTCACACGGTTGTGCAGATTCTTTTTCATGGTTTCCTCCTTTATAGATCGGTTAGATCGGCAGATGATTCGATGGCCGGGCGGTCAAATCTTCAGTTTAGGGTCTAGGGCGTCGCGGATACCGTCCCCCAGGAAATTGATGCTCAGCACGGTGAGCAGGATCGCCAGGCCGGGCGGCAGCCAGATCCACGGTTGCCGCGAGAGCACCGTGATGGACTGGGCATCGTGGAGCATGTTGCCCCAGCTTGCCTGAGGCATTCGCACCCCCATGCCCAGAAAACTCAGCGAGGATTCCGTCAGGATAGCGCTCGCCATCTGCAACGTGATGGCGATGAGCACAGGCGCCAGCGAGTTGGGCAGGATGTACCGCACGATGATCACAAAGTCTGAGGTGCCGACGGCGCGGGCGGACTCCACGTACTCCTTCTCGGTGATGGAGAGGACGCTTCCGTAGACCAGCCGGGCAAATCCGGTCCAGCCCAGCACGCCGATGACAAGGGTGACGGACCATACCGAGGGTTCCAACACCGAAACCAGCACCATAATGATGATGATGGACGGGAAGGACATAAACACATCGGCCACCCGCATGATGACGGCCTCTGCCGGGCCGCGGAAATACCCCGCAATGACCCCCAGCGGTACGCCGATCAGGCAACTGATCAGGGTGGAGAGCAGCCCTACCAGAAGCGAGATGCGCCCACCGTACAAAAGCCTTGCCAGGATATCCCGCCCGATGGCGTCGGTACCCAGCAGGTGGGCGGCGCTGGGGGCCGCCGCCATCGCCATATAGTCCGAGGTGTAGGGATCCAGTTTCAGCACAAGGGGCAGCAGGATCACCAGCACGACCTCGGCCAGCAGGACGAACAGCCCCGCCATCGCCATGCGATGTTCCCGAAGTTTGCGCAGCACCTGAACCAGATAGTTTTCTGTCTGCATTTCCGTTCCCTCTTTACTGATAGCTGATACGCGGGTCCAGCAGGCTGTAGGCCACATCGGTCAGCAGGTTTGCCAGCAGTACCGCGATGGCGATCATCACGGTGATTCCCATGATGACGGGGTAGTCCCGGCCGTTGATGGCAGTCACCATCAGCGAGCCGATGCCCGGCCAGCCGAACACCTGCTCGGTGATAACCGCGCCGCCCACCAGCGAGGGGATAGACATACCGACCTGAGTGACGACAGGAATCAGGGCATTCTTTAGCCCATGGCCATAGATCACGGCCCATTTTTTCAGCCCCTTGGAGCGGGCCGTGCGGATGTAGTCCTCCTGCATCACCTCCAGCATGCTGCTGCGCATGTGCCGTACCCAGCCGCCGATCTGCTGGAATGAGAGCACCAGGCAGGGCATAATCATGTGAACCAACAGGTCGCCGGTGGTTTTCACGCTGGCGGAACTGTACATGCCGCCGGAAGGCAGCACCTGGAACACGATGGCGAAGAGGTAGATAAAGATGAGCCCCACAAAGAAGTTGGGGGTGGCCATCATCAGCAGCGAGACGCCGCCGGAGAGATAATCACGCTTAGAGTTGGGCTTGGACGCCGCAAGGATTCCCAGCGGCAGTGCCACCAACAGGGAGAATACCAGAGCCGCACCGGAGAGTGCCGCCGTGGCGGGCAGCCGCTCCAGGATCATGGCCGCTACCGGGCGCTGGGTACTGTAAGAGTAGCCAAAGTCCCCCCGTAGCAGCAGCTTGAGCCAGTTCAGATACTGAACCGCCACCGGCTGATCCAGGCCCAGGGCCACCCGCTTGCGCTCTAACTCCGCCGGGGTGATGCCGGGATCCGCCAGCATGGCGTCCAGCGGGGTACCCGGCGCCAAGCTGAGCATCAGGTAACACAGCACTGTGATGCCCAAAAAGGTAGGTACGGCGAGCAGCAGCCGCTTGATGATATACTTGGTCCTCACAGAGCGTCATCCTCCCTTCCACCTCCCACACGGTGCAGGCGCAAAAAGACCGGGGGCTGCAGGCAGCCCCCGGTCAACGGCGCGCGCGCCAAGCTCCCCTGCGCACTGCGGCGGGCACAACGGGAGTTCTCCATCGGGGGGGCTGCCCGGATGCCGGGCATTCGGGAAAAGGTACTATGCTCGCAAAGCCGTACGCGATGTCTCATACCGGTACCCCCTTCTGTAAGAATAGATACAGAATACTCCCATATTTCCTATTTGTCAAGTATATTTATAGGTTTATTTCTCTCTTTTTCTCAAAAATCTGCTTTTTGCACGGTCCCCATTGGCGTTGAGGGGCGACGAACGTCGTTGCGGCCGGCTGAGATGGGTCCGCGCCATAGCCAGACCAGCGGCCCGCCCGGGTTTCCGTGCTTTGCTCTGGCATCCGCCCGGTTTTTATGCTATAATAAAGGCAATACCACACAATTCAAAGTGCCGATACAGTGAGCGAGAGATACCGAAAGC
>CAZIVF010000004.1:49776-51279 GCA_964542725.1 uncultured Subdoligranulum sp.
AGGCAATACCACACAATTCAAAGTGCCGATACAGTGAGCGAGAGATACCGAAAGCTAAGAGAAAAACGCAGATCATACTGTATATATGATCGAGCATTTTCTCAACGCTGGCGGTGTCTCGCATCCGCCGGAGCGGTGCTTTAGGCGTAGCCGTGAATTGCGAGGGATTGCCTAAGCAAAAGAATGGGGGTGTGCCGCATGGCGTATGCGTTAAAGATTTTTGACCGCGTTTTGCTGCGTTTTTCTGCCGAGCGAACCATCGACGGCACGCAGATCAAGCTTCTTGGGTGGGATAAGGATGCCGAGGCGCTGCTCCCTTTGGGGATGAAGGCGAACGACGCGGACCTTTTGTTTTGGCTGCAGCACCGTACCATCCCCAAAAACCGCGCCTATGTCCAGAATTTTCTTTCCAAGCTCCATCTGAACGAAAAAGATTTCCTTGGCATTCTGGATATCTGCCGCGGGCTTTCCCTCAATGACTGCTACTGGGTCGTTCCAGAGGATGATCCCATCACCTTTGCCGACTGCAACCTGTTCGACAACCGGTTCAGCCGGGTTCTCTCACAGATCGCTTTCACTGGCTATGGCAGTTCCCCGCGGAGCGGTTTTCGTTCTTCCCCGGAGTTTACCACCAACGGGATGCTGCCCAAGGCATGGCGGCGCATTAACGGCAGCATTTATCTGTACAAGGGCGGCACCAGCGGGTTTGCCAACACCGGGCTGGAACCGTATTCCGAATTCTACGCCGCGCAGGTCGCGCAGGCTATGGGAATCGAACACATTCCCTACGGCTTGGCACGATGGAACAATATGCTTTGCTCCACCTGCAAGCTGTTTACCAGCAAAGAGGTTTCTTTTGTACCGGT
The DNA here is from genome assembly GCA_964542725.1 of uncultured Subdoligranulum sp. Classification (GTDB taxonomy): domain Bacteria; phylum Bacillota; class Clostridia; order Oscillospirales; family Ruminococcaceae; genus Gemmiger. The sequence continues at coordinate 50,643 of CAZIVF010000004.1, forward strand.
TTCGCGCCTTGTGCCAGACGGCAAGCTGACCGCCATTGCCGCCTACTACGAGAGCCTTGGCTGCAAGGATGCCCTGGCGGATATGCTGCTTCTGGATGCCGTCATCCGCAACACCGACCGCCACGCCAACAACTTCGGTTTCCTGGTGGACAGCCGCACCAACCACATTCTGGGGCCTGCGCCGCTGTTTGACCACGGCCTCTCCCTTTACTGCTATGTCCTGGAAGATGAACTCACCGACGCCCTGAAACGAGAAACCTACTTGGCGCCTTCTCTTTACAGCGACTTCGACGAAGGCGCCCGTCTTTTGATGGGGCCGCGGCAGCGGGAAGCCTTACGGCGCCTGCTCACTTTCCGCTTCAAAAAGCATTCCCGCTACAACCTGCCTGAAAATCGCCTGTCCGTTCTGGAAAAGGCCGTTCAGGCAAGAGCAGCAGCCCTGCTCAAATAATCCATTTCACGCATAAAAACAGCCCCCGATCCTAAGATCGAAGGCTGTCTTATGACCCGTACGGGAATCGAACCCATGTTAACGGCGTGAGAGGCCGCTGTCTTAACCGCTTGACCAACGGGCCATATAAAAGAGAAGCCGGCATCTACCTATTTTCACAGGCCGTCTCCAGCCAACTATCTTCGG
>CAZIVF010000005.1:0-25100 GCA_964542725.1 uncultured Subdoligranulum sp.
TGGATTTTTGCCGAATTTATTTGGAATTTCGGACAATTTGAGGTGGACGATATTAAAAATTAGCCCTTGATGGCGGCGGCAACTTCGGCGGCAAAGTCCTCGTTGCGCTTCTCCAGGCCCTCGCCCTTGACAAAGTGGGTGTAGCCGACGATCTTGATCTCGCCGCCCAGAGCCTTGGCGGTGGCGGCCACGTACTTGGTCACATCCAGGCTACCATCTTTGATGAAGACCTGGTCGACCAGGCAGTTCTCTTTGTAGAACTTGCCCAGCTTGCCGACGGCCATCTTCTCCTTGATGGCGTCGGGCTTATTGGCAGTCTTGGGGTCATTGGCCAGCTGAGCCAGGATGATCTCCTTCTCCTTGGCGATCACATCGGCGGGGACGGCGGCCTCATCCAGGTAGGTGGGGTTGGCGGCGGCAATCTGCATAGCGATGTCCTTGCCGAAAGCGGCGAACTCCGCCTTGGCGGCAACCTCATCGCTGGTCTCAAAGCGGACGATGACACCGTGGGTGCCGCCGCCATGGACGTACGCGGCGCAGTGGCCGTCATAGCGGGCGAAGCGGCGAACCTTGATGTTCTCCTTGATGACCAGGATCAGGGCCTTCAGGGCCTCGTCCACGGTGCCGTCGCCCATCTTGCAACCCATCAGGGCCTCCACGTCGGCGGGATTCTCCTCAGCGACGACCTTGGCCAGGTTCTTGGTGAACTCAACAAACTTGTCGTTCTTGGCAACGAAGTCTGTCTCGGCGTTGACCTCAACGACGACGGCGCAGTTGTCAAAGGCGACGGCATAGACCATGCCCTCGGCGGCAATGCGACCGGCCTTCTTGGTGGCGGTAGCCAGACCCTGCTCACGCAGGATCTCAATCGCCTTGGCAAAATCGCCGTCGGCCTGGGTCAGCGCCTTCTTGCACTCCATCATGCCGCAGTCTGTCTGCTTGCGCAGTTCCATAACGTCTTTTGCAGAAATAGCCATAGTTCTATTGTCCTTTCTGTAGTAAAGCTCTACGGGTGGAATCACTCGGCCTTGGGTTCCTCGGCAGGGGCTTCCTGAACGCCCTGCTTGCCTTCCAGCACGGCGTCGGCCATAGCGCCGGAGATCAGCTTGACGGCGCGGATGGCATCGTCGTTGCCGGGGATAACGTAATCGATCTCATCGGGATCACAGTTGGTATCAACGATGGCGACGATGGGGATGCGCAGCTTGCGGGCCTCAGAAACAGCGATGCGCTCCTTGTGGGGATCAACGATGAACATGGCCTTCGGCAGGGTCTTCATGTTCTTGACGCCGCCCAGATACTTCTCCAGCTTCTCCATCTCCAGCTCCAGCTTGACGACTTCCTTCTTGGGAAGGAGGTCAAAGGTGCCGTCCGCCTGCATGGTCTTGAGCTGCTCCATGCGGTCGATGCGCTTGCGGATGGTGCGGAAGTTGGTCATCATGCCGCCCAGCCAGCGGGCATTAACATAGTGCATGCCGCAGCGGGTGGCTTCGTCGCGGATGGACTCCTGCGCCTGCTTCTTGGTGCCGACGAAGAGGATCTCGCCGCCCTCAGCGGCGGTCTCGCGGACGAAAGCGTACGCCTCGTCCAGCTTTTTGACGGTCTTCTGCAGGTCAATGATATAGATGCCGTTGCGCTCGGTGAAGATGTATTTCTTCATCTTGGGATTCCAACGGCGGGTCTGGTGACCAAAGTGGACGCCAGCCTCCAGAAGCTGCTTCATAGATACGACTGCCATAGTGTTTTGCCTCCAATAAATTTAGTTTTTACCCTCCGCACCGCGTAAATGTTTCCTAACGCCTTTTGCCGTTTTACGAAAAAAGCGCACAAAAAAACAACGCAATGCGTGTGTATTGCCTTGGTATCATACCATATGCTCGGCAGGAATTCAAGTGTTTTTTCAAAATTTTCCCCGTTAAATGCAAAAAAGGCCGCAGCCCGGCAAGCTGCGGCCAAAAATACGGAAAAACAGCGTCAGATAGAGATGGCGTTGGCAATCTCTATCATATCCATGTCGATGGTTTTGTGCATCGACAGCGCCACATTCACATCATAGTCGACGATCTTCCCGCCGGACATGGCGACCACACGGTTGTAGATGCCCTTGTCAATCAGATCGATGGCGTGATAGCCCATCAGCGAAGCGTTGACGCGGTCGCGCACTGTGGGCGAACCGCCGCGCTGAATGTGGCCCAGAACGGTAGCGCGGGAATCCACGCCGGTGGCCGCCTGAATCTGGTTTGCCAGCATCTGGGCGTCAATCACGCCCTCCGACACAATGACGATAAAGTGCTTCTTTCCTGTGACCTGCGTCTGGCGCATACGGGAAAGTATGTCCCTCTCAAAATCAAAGGGGCGTTCCGGCAGCAGAACCGCCACCGCGCCGGTGGCAATCCCCACATTGAGAGCGATATATCCAGCATGATGGCCCATAACCTCCACCACGCTGCAGCGGTCATGGCTCTGGGTGGTATCGCGCAGCTTATCGATGGCTTCCACAGCGGTGTTCATGGCCGTGTCATAGCCGATGGTGTACTCGCTGCAGGCGATATCGTTATCGATGGTGCCGGGCAGGCCGACACAAGGGATGCCCTGATTTGCCAGCGCGCGGGCGCCCATGAAAGAGCCGTCGCCGCCGATAACCACCAGCGCGTCGATGCCAAGCTCCTTGCAGCGGGCCAGGCCCTTAGCCTGCCCTTCCTGGGTCTTGAACTCCAGGCAGCGGGCGGTGTATAGGATGGTGCCGCCGCGATGGATAATCTCCGAAACGCTGCGCACGTTCATTTCATAACATTCGCCGTTGATCAGGCCGTTATACCCGCGCTGGATCCCCATCATGCGATAGCCCTTCGAGATGCCGGCGCGCACGATAGCGCGTACCGCCGCATTCATGCCGGGTGCGTCGCCGCCGCTTGTCAAAACGCCGATCGTCTTGATTTCCTTTGCCATAATAGCCCCTCCTAGAAAGAATCAGGAACATTCTCTACTTTGACAAAAATTTATTATTCTCTTGCATCAACATTATACCACAAGAGCCCTGCCGGGATTATGGACGATTCTTGCAAAACGCATGGATTTATTTTGCAGCCTGTATTTTCAGATGTCCCTCCCCCAGGATGCGCGTAAGTTCGACGCGCAGTAGCGGATCATCGGTGGCCCACATGCTTTGAGGTGCCAGCATGCGCTGGCCGGTGTCCTCAAACTTAAAATAGACCTTGGTGGGGCCGTCAAAAATATTGCGCAGCAGATTCTCGATCCGGTGCATCTCCGGGCAGTTGCGGCTGGGAACCAGCAGCCAGATCCCTTCCACCTGTGCAGCCGGGCTGCGGGCCGTCACCCGGGCGGAGCGGTTCTCCCCGAACCCTTTGGAGACATCGTAGCTATCAACGGGGATGACGCCGTCCACTAGCAGGCGGGCCGCCTCATCCTCCTTGACCGAAACGCGGCCCTGGGCCACAATAACCGCATTCTCCTGCAGGTAAGCGCGGCACTCCCCCAATACCCGGGGGAAAACGATGAACTCCATCGTGCCGCTCAGGTCTTCCACCGTGGTAAAAGCCATCTGCGTGTTGGACTTGGTGGTCATCAGCCGGTTTCTGACCACCGTGCAGAGGATGGTCACTGTCTGGTTATCCAGGCTTTTGCCGTCCTCCCCCAGGATCTGCGCAATGGTGCAGGTGGACACACGGGCGATCTGTTCCCGGTAGGCATCCAGCGGATGGCCGGACAGATACAGACCGGAGACCTCCTTCTCCATCTTCAGCAGTTCGGCGGTGGGGAACTCCGCCATGCGGGGAACCTTATAATCGTTCACCGGGGCGGCATCTCCGCCGCCCATCATTGCGCTGAACAGATCCAGCTGCCCCTCCAGGTTTTGGCGGGCGTCGTTCTCCACACTCTTTAGGATACCCTCCACGCAGTCCAGCATACCGCTGCGGCTGGGTTCCAGGTTGTCAAAAGCGCCGGCCTTGATCAGATTTTCCAGGGCACGGCGGTTCAAGTCCTGGCCGTGCATCCGCTTGCAGAAGTCATACAGGCTGCGGAAATTCCGCTGCTTTCTTTCCCGGATGACCCCCTCGATCAGCGGGCGGCCCACCCCCTTGACAGCGTTGAGGCCAAAACGGATTGCCTGGCCGTCCACTGTGAAGCCGCCGCGGGAGACGTTGATATCCGGCGGCAACACCTTGATGCCAAGGCGCTGACACTCGGTGGAATATTCGATGACCTTGGAGGTATTGTCCAGCACGCTGGTCAGCAGGGCGGCCATAAACTCGCTGGGGTAGTGGCATTTGAGGTAGGCGGTCTGGAAAGCAACATAGGCGTAGCAGGCCGCGTGGGACTTGTTGAAGGCATAGGAGGCAAAGCTGACCATATCGTCATAGATTTCATTGGCGACGGCAGCCGGGATACCGTTCTTGACGCAGCCCGGACATTCTTTGCCCGGCTCAGTGCAGCCGTTGATGAAATGATCCCGCTCCGCTTCCATGATCTTGTGCTTTTTTTTGCTCATAGCGCGGCGCACATTGTCCGCCTGGCCATAGCTGAATCCCGCCAGTTCCCGGCAGATCTGCATGACCTGCTCCTGGTAGATCACAACGCCGTTGGTCACGTCCACAATGTGGGCCATCTGGGGCGTCTTGTAGCTGATCTTGTCCGGCTCCTTGCGGTTGCGCAGATAGGTGGGAATAGAATCCATGGGACCGGGACGGTACAGCGAGATCAGAGCGATGACATCCTCCAGGTTCCGGGGACGCATGCCCACCAGCACCTGGGTCATACCTGTCGATTCAAGCTGGAACACGCCCTCCGTTTCACCGTTGGCCAGCATAGCGTAGGTAGCGGCATCATCATAATCGAGATCTGCCACACGGAAAGCCGGTTCCCGCAGGCGGACAGCCGCCTCGGTGTCGTGGATAACTGTGAGGGTGCGCAGGCCAAGGAAGTCCATCTTGAGCAGGCCCAGTCGTTCGATCTCCACCATGTTGAACTGTGTCACCGGCAGGCCGTCGTTGGTGGCCAGCGGCACATATTCGGTGGCGGCTTCCCGGGTGATGACCACGCCCGCCGCGTGGGTGGAGGCATGGCGGGGCATCCCCTCCACCTTCAGGGAGGTGTCGATCAGTTCATGGATCTGCGGGTCGGTGTCGAAGAGCTTTTTCAGATCGGCGGAGATCTCCAGCGCCCGGCGGATGGTCATCTTCGGTTCCATAGGGATAAGCTTGGCGACCTTATCCACATCCTGGTAGGGCATCCCCATCACGCGGCCCACATCGCGCACCGCTTGGCGGGCGGCCATCGTGCCAAAGGTGACGATCTGCGCCACATGGTCGCGACCGTACTTTTCGTTCACATAGTCAATGACCTCCTGCCGCCGTTCATAGCAGAAGTCCACATCAAAATCCGGCATGGATACCCGCTCGGGGTTGAGGAACCGTTCAAAAATGAGGTTGTAGCGGATAGGATCGATGTCGGTGATGCCGACGCAGTAGGCCGCCAGGCTGCCTGCACCAGAACCGCGCCCCGGCCCCACAGGGATATCCCGGCTTTTGGCATAACTGATAAAGTCATAAACTATAAGGTAATAGTTGGTGTACCCCATATCCCGCACGACGCCGATCTCATAGTCCAAGCGTTCCCGCAGGGCGTCGGTGACTTTGCCGGGGTAACGGCGCTCCAGCCCCTCCCAGCAGAGCTTTTCAAAATAGTCCTGGTTTTCCATGCCGTCGGGGGCTTTGAAGTAGGGCAGCTTGGTCTCGCCGAAGGTAAAGTGGAAATCGCACTGCGCGGCGATTTTGTTGGTGTTTTCGCAGGCTTCCGGCACCATGGAGAAAAGGTCGTACATCTCCTCGGTGCTTTTGAGATAGAATTCATCGGTCTGGAACTCCATCCGGTCTGCGTCGGCAATGGTCTTGCCGGTCTGGATGCAGAGCAGGATGCTCTGCATCTTGGCATCCTCCTTGGTAATATAGTGGGCGTCGTTGGTGGCCGCCATAGGGATGCCAGTCTCCCGCGCCAGGCGGATCAGCTGGGGCAGCACCACCCTATCGTCGTCCAAGCCATGGTCCTGCAGTTCGATATAGTAATTGCCCTCCCCAAACAGGTCCCGATAGTACAGCGCAATCTGCTTGGCGCGCTCATAGTCCCCCGCCCGCAGGGCCTGGGGAACCTCGCCCGCCAGGCAGGCCGACAGGCAGATCAGCCCCTCGTGATACTGCTCCAGCAGATCTTTATCGATGCGCGGTTTAGAGTAGAAGCCCTGCGTAAAACCGGCGGAGACCATCTTGATGAGATTTCGGTAGCCTGTCTCGTTTTTGCACAGCAGGATCAGATGGTTGTTGCCGTCGATGCGGTTGACCTTATCGAACCGGGTGCGGGTGGCCACATAAACCTCACATCCTATGATCGGCTTGATGCCCGCCGCCACCGCAGCGTCATAAAAGGCCACACAGCCGTACATGACGCCGTGATCGGTGATGGCAACGGCGGTCTGCCCCATCGCCTTAAGATGATCGAACATTCGGTCGATGCGGCAGGCGCCATCCAGCAGGCTGTACTCGGTATGCACATGCAGATGGGTGAATTGTCGTTTGGTTTGTTCAGCCATTTTCTTCCTGTTCCTTCTTTTCGGCCTGCTGCACCCGCTGCGCGGCTTCCTGAATCCGTTTGAGCCGGTGGGCCAGTCCGGCTTTGCTGACCGGAGGGTCAAATTTATGCGCCAGCTTGGCCAGCGGCAGATCGGGGTAGAGCAGGCGCAGCCGGGCAGTCTGCTGCAGATTGTCCGGCAGGGCAGAGAGCGCCCCCGCCTTCTCCAGCGTTTGGATTGCCAGCTGTACCTGCACGGCGGCCTGTACGGATTTGCCCAGGTTGGCGGTCTCACAGTTGGAGAGGCGGTTGGTCTTGTTGCGCATCTCGTTGTAGACGCGCTGGTCCATGATCCGCATGGCCGCGCCCCCCGCCCCCATGAAAGTCAGCAGATCCTCAATATGATCCGCCGCCTTGATGTAGATGGTATTGGCCCCCTTGCGCAGCGCACGGTGGGGGTGAAACTCATGCTCCGCCAACATTGCCTCCAACTGTTGGGAGAGGTAGTGCCGGGTGGAGAGGAATTCCAGGTTGTAGCCCTTCTCCGGATCCATCACGGTGCCGCAGCAGAGGAAGGCCGTCGAGAGGAAAGTCTGGGCGCATTTCTGGCATTTGAGATTTTCCGGCCGGATGCGCAGCGCCGGCTCCCGGCCGGTATGGCCAAAGAGCGTCAGCAGCTTTTCCACCTCGCCGGGTTCCTTGACGCTGAATTCAAAAACCGGGCCGGTGGGCCGTTCCTTGCGCAGGATGCTCCCCCGTATGCCGCAGCGGCTATAGACCTTTTTGGCAAAGAGGGCCACGCCCTCGTTTTCGGTTTGCAGCACCACGCCCCGGTCGTCAAAATACTTGCCGAAACAGGCGACCGCGTAGGCAGCCGCCTGGGTACAGCAGGGTTTGGTGATTTTGTGCCGAAGGATCTCGTTCTTGACTTCTTGGGAAAAACTCAACCGTGCTCCTCCCTTCACATCGTGCGGCGGGCATCCCGATGCTGAATGCTTGGCTCATACCCCAGCTTTTGGCAGAATTCACCGATCTTGCGGGCGAAAGTGATGGAGCGATGCTTGCCGCCGGTGCAGCCCACCGCGATGACCAGCTGGCTTTTCCCCTCCTTCACATAAAGCGGCAGCGCGTATTCCAGCATCGACTCAATGCGCGTCAACAGTTCCTTGGCTTCCGGGGAGGACATGACGTAGTCCATCACGGGCTGGTCCAGCCCCGTCAGGTTTTTCAGCTCCGGCACATAGAAGGGGTTTGGCAGGCAGCGCACATCCAGCACCAGATCGGATTCCGGCGGCAGGCCGTATTTGAAGCCGAAAGACACCACGTTGAGCGCCATCGGACACTGCCCCTTATCGAGGAACAAGCTGCAGACCCGCTCCTTGTTTTGCGCGGTGGAGAGCAGCGAGGTATCGATGATATACTTGGCTCTATCCCGCAGCGGCTGCAGGATCCCCCGCTCTTTGGCGATGGCTTCCCGCAGCGGCAGCTTGGTGCTGACGGTGATGGGATGCTGGCGGCGCGTTTCCTTGTAGCGTCGCTGGATCACCGCGTCGCTGGCGTCGAGGAAAAGGATATCGTATTCGGTTTTTTTCTCATCCAAGGCGGCCAGCGCTGCCTCCACTTCCTCCGCCGTACGCAGACCGCGGCTGTCCATAACAACCGCCACGCGGCTGATTTGGTTTTCCCCCTGCAGGGCAAAATCCACGATCCGGCCCAGAAGCTCCACCGGGATATTATCGATACAGAAAAAGCCGATATCCTCCAGCGCGTTGACCGTCATGGATTTCCCCGCGCCGGACAGCCCGGTCACGATCAGAAAGTTCATACTCCCACCGCCCTATCACTTGACCACGCGGATCTCCCGCTCCAGCACAAAGCCGGTCTTTTGCTCCACAATCTCCCGCACCCGGTCGGTCAGCGCCACCACATCGGCACAGGTCGCCCCGCCCTGGTTGATGACGAAACCGCAGTGCTTCTCGCTGATCTGCGCGCCGCCCACGGCAAAGCCCCGCAGGCCGCAGTCCTCGATCAGTTTGCCGGCAAAGGCCCCCTGGGGGCGCTTGAAGGTACTGCCCGCCGAGGGGTATTCCAACGGCTGTTTCTCCTTCCGGCGGCCCATCAAGTCCCGCATGGCGGCTTCGATGGCCGCCGCCTCCCCCTGCTCCAGCCGGAAGCTAGCCTCCAGGATGCACCAATTTTTTCTCTCAAAAATGCTGGTGCGATACCCCATCTCCAGTTTCTCCGCCGGCAGCGTCCGCAGATGGAGGTTCTCGTCCAGAAAGCTGACCTGGGTGAGGACCTGGCGCATTTCTCCGCCGTAGGCTCCCGCGTTCATATACACCGCACCGCCCACCGTGCCGGGGATGCCGTAGGCAAACTCAAGCCCGGTGAGGGAATGAGCCAGCGCCGTTTTGCACAGCTGGGCCAGCGGCAGACCGGCGGCGGCAGTAAGGGTCTGCCCCGCCGCCGTGCAGTGGGTGCGCAGCCCGCACAGGGTAATGACCGCGCCGTCAAAGCCTTCATCGGCAAACAGCGTGTTGGAACCGTTCCCCAAAAGGTAGGTACGCACTTTATGGCGGCGGCACAGTTCCAGCGCCCGCACCAAATCCACCACGGTATCCGGGCGGCAGAACACCGCCGCCGGCCCGCCGATCTTAAACGTCGTGTGCGCGGCCAAGGGTTCGCCGATGGAATAGTCCAGCCCGGCCTCCCCCAGTTCCTGCACCAGGTATTGCAGATGTTCAGCGTGCATACAACTCTCCTCGGGTTCAGATGGATTTTAGATGGAACCCTCCAGTGCCGCCGCGCCGATCACGCCGGCGTCATTGCGCAGTACACAGGCGCGAATTTCCGGGATGCGGCCGCTGGTGATATCATGGATCTCTTTCTCTACATAAGCGCGGATAGGCGCCAGCAGTGTCTCGCCCTGGTTGGAGACGCCGCCGCCGATGCAGATAACCTCCGGCTCAAAGGTGTTGGCCACATTCGCTACGCCGCAGCCCACATATTCCAGCCAGTTGTCCACCACCTGCTTGGCCAGCGCGTCGCCTTGGGCCATGGCGTCGAAGGAGGTCTTGGCATTGACATGGTCGATGTCCTTGACCAACTTCCACATCAGGGTGCCGGGGTTCGCCTTCATGGCCTCCTTGGTATCCTCCGTCAGCGCACGGGAGGAAGCATACCGCTCCCAGCAGCCTTGGCGGCCGCAGTTGCACCGGCGGCCGCCCTTGACAATGACGGTATGCCCCATCTCGCCCGCAGCAAAGTTGAAGCCGCGCAGAATCTTGCCGCCCAAGATAATGCCGCTGCCGATGCCGGTTCCCAGCGTAACGATCACCGCGTCTTTGTACCCTTTGGCACCGCCCGCAATGTACTCGCCGTAGGCGGCGGCGTTGGCGTCGTTCTCCACATAGACCTTGCAGCCCAGCAGCGCCTCCAGAGCGGGGCCGAGGTTCCAGTCATAGTAGCCGAAGTTGGTGTTGTAGCCCACAAAACCGGTGGTGAAGTTGACGCTGCCGGGGGTTCCGATGCCAACATAGCGCACATCGTCAAAGCTGACCTTGTTCTCACGGGCGACGGTGCGGCACAGGTCGGCCAGCGCCTTCTCCAGATCGGCGGCGGGCCGGGGCAGGCGGGTCGACCAGGTAATTTTGCCAAGGATCTCAAAGCTTTCGTTGACCAGGCCGGCGGTCATCGTGGTTCCGCCCAGATCGATACCAATGGTGTACTTGCTCATAACAAAATACCTCCTATTTCGTCTGCGCACCGCTTGTGATGCAGGCGCAGCTCCGTAACTAAGTTTTCACAACTGGCATTGACGATCAGCTCGGCAGGGAAACCTACTTCCTCCACCAGGGAGTACAATCGCTTTAGGCCTTCCGTCAGCTGAAGGGTGCTGTGCGCGTCGCTGTCCAGCGCGATGCGGCAGCCGTTTTTCATGCAGGCCCGCAGCAATGCGCGCATGTTCGGGATACCGTCCTTGCGCACATTGAAGGAGTTGCCGTTCATCTCCACGATCTTGTTGTTGCGGGCAAAGGCTCTGGTCACTAAGTCATAGTCGTATTGGTAGTGCGCCTGCTCCGAGTGGCCGATGCAGTCCACATAAGGGTGCTCCGCCAGGGCCAGCCATAGGCGGTTAGCTTCCCTGCGGGTTAAAAGCCCCGGCACGCAGGAACTGTGGATGGATGCCACCACCCAATCCATGGTACGCAGCTGCCCGTCGGGTAAGTCCAGCCCGCCCTTGGTATCCATCACGTTGGCCTCCACGCCGTACAGCATCACAACGCCGGCAATGACGCGGGGCAGCGCGGAAAAGTTGGTGAAATGCCAGCTGTGCGGCGCATCCGGCATGGCCGGGCCATGGTCGGTCTGGGCCAGCGCGCGATAGCCGCAGGCTTTGGCGGCTGCCGCCATCTCGTTCACCGTGTGGTAGGCATGGGTGGTGGCGGCAGTGTGGGTGTGCAGATCAGCGATCATTGGCTGCATGAGGAAGTTCCTCCGGCGGGATCGTTACATGCCGGAAATGTCGTCCGTCAAGCCCAGCTGGTTCATCAGTTCCTTGGCGGCGTTATAGCCCATTTCCTTCTGGCGGTTGTTGATGGCGGCGGTCTCAATGACGACGGCCAGGTTGCGGCCGGGCATCACCGGGATCAGCAGATGCGGCAACTTGATGCCCAGAACATCGTAGAAGCTGTTCTCCAGGCCGGTGCGGTCATAGTTTTTGGTGCGGTCCCAGGGTTCCAACTCCACAACCATCTCCACCTCGACGCTGCTCTTGACGGATCCGATGCCGAACAGCCGCGCCACGTTGATAATGCCGATGCCCCGCAGTTCGATAAAATGGCGGATATTCTCGGGCGCCCAGCCCATGACCTTGCGGCTACTGACCCGGCGCAGTTCCACCGCGTCGTCCGCAATCAGACGGTGGCCGCGCTTGACAAGTTCGATGGCGGTCTCGCTCTTGCCTACCCCGGAATCACCCAGTATCAGGATGCCCTCGCCGTAAACCTCCACCAGCACGCCGTGGCGGGTGATGCGGGGCGCCAACTCGGTGTTCAGGGTGGTAATCAGAGTGCCCATCAGGGCGGATGTCATCTCGCTGGAGAGCAGCAGCGGCACGCCGTACTTTTTAGAGAATTCCATCATTTCGCTGGTGGGCTGCAGATCGCGGGTCAGGATAATGGCCGGCGGTACGAAGGAAAAAAGTTTTTCCAAGTGGATCCGGCGTAGGTTCTCGCTCAATTCGCTGAGGTAAGACATCTCGGTCAGGCCCAGGATCTGGATCCGGCTGTTATCAAAATATTGGTAGTACCCCGCCAGCATGATACCGGGGCGGTAGACCTCGGTGGCAGTGACCATGATCTCATTGAGGTCACGGGGGGTATAGGCGATGGACAAATTGGCCTGCTCGGCCAGTTTTGCCAATGACACGGAAAATTCAGACACGATGCAACTCCCCTTTCTCAGTTTCTTGCCTCCGGCGGGCAGAGCGCGGAGCAAGGCGGCCAGCGGGGCCTGCACCCTCCCTCCGGCAAGAGGCGAGGCAGCAGATCCGCGCTGGGTGCAGGCGCACGAAACGCTTTGCAACTATTATATCTTACTTCGTGTTTTTTGTACAGGGTGCAGGGAAAATTTTGCCGGTTTCCTCTTCCCTTCCGCCCCCAAAACGCCGAAGATCCCGCCGCATTTCGAAACGCGGCGGGATCGGATCAGAGATTGCAAGCGCGGAGTGCGCGCTCCGCCGCCCGATACAGGCGTTCCAGAGCAGCAGAGGCCGCACCGGTGGCCAAAAGATAGATCAAAAAGAGGAAAGCGGTATCCCGCCGCGTCAGGGCGGTCAGATCAAACTGCTCTGTCAGGCGCAGGATGATCACATGATGTACCAGGAACACCGGGTAGGAATACCGGCTCACCACCGCGCTGACCCGGCGCAGCGGCGGGCGATCCAGCGGGCGGGCAAGCCAGGCCAGCAGCACAAAGGTGGCGGCGCTGGCAAGCGCACAGGTGATCTTGGCGTCCCACCGCCACGCCAGCGCCAGAAAAGCGGCACCAACCACAGGTACGGCAAACTGTGCCTTTTGCGGCAGGCGCAAAAAGCTCATGCCAAATAAAAATTCCAGAAGATGTACCGCCACCAGCTGCCGGTCCCATCCGCTGCGATGCACCGGCAGGCAGACGGCCAGCGCCAGCAGCCAGGTCAGGCCGGGCCAGCGGCGGAGCAACCGCTGCAAAAGCGGGAAAAGCAGATAGAGGAAGAGGATCGCCCCCAGAAACCACTCCCCCACGCAGGCAAAATCCTGCGTCACCCAACCGGCGGAGACGGCAAAGGTATCCAGCCCCAGCACCGTAAACACCAAGGAGGAGGTTTTGGCCGCAGCATAGTACCCCGGCTTGCTTACAAACCGGATAGAGAAGCAGATCACCCAGGCCAGCCAAAACATGGGGTACAGCGCTTTGGCGCGCTTTTTGTAGAAGGCCGCCGGCGGCGTATCCTCCGCCGTGGTGTAGCCCAGCGCCGCCCCCGATACCATAAAAAACAGCGAGGAACCGAAATCCCCCAAGTAGATCCCCAGCGGCAGCACGCTGGCAAACAGCTTGTGGGGCAGCGTGAAATATCCGGTGACAGCCGCGTTGAAATGGATGACCAGTATGCAGGCCAACGCCACCGCACGGATAAAGTCAAGATAGAAAAGACGCGGCTTTTTGATGGGTCATCTCCCCTTTTTCAGCGTATGTTTGGCCAGACGGCCCAGCTGCCTTGCCAACGCTGCCGGCCGGGCGGCGGCCTCCTGATACAGAGCCAGCTGCTCCCCCTCGGCGGCCATCTGGCCGGGCGGCGCAAATACGGCGCTGAAATAGCCGTTCTGCTGGGCCAGGAAGGGCAGCAGCCATGGATCCTCCGGGATTCCTTCCGGGAAGGCTTCTCGCCGCACCAGCACCCAGCCGGCGCGGGGGGCCGGCGGCGGGCGACTTTCGTCCCACGGGACGGTCAGGCCCGCCGCACGCAGGGCGGGCAGCGCCTGCCGCCATTGCTCCCCGACTTCCTCTCTCAGCCCATCCCAGGGCGGCAGAGCCGGGCTGAGCACCCCAAGCAGCGGCTCCCGCACAAACAGGGCCGCTGCCCGGTCTCTATGTGCCTCGGCCCATCGGGCGGTTTGCGCCAAGTACCATTGGGCCGTAGGATTCCCGCCGGGCGGGGCCGGGTTGAAACGCAGGCACTGCAGACCGTCCATCCCCGCCGCCTGCTTAGGCAGGGTATACCGCCAGTGCAGGTTGGAGGCCAGCGCCGCCAGCGGCTGGGTGCGCAGCAGGCTTTGCAGCAGGCTGTCCACAGGGTAGTCCGTCTCGTTTTTCAGGTAGCCATACAATTCCCCCGCTGCGGTTCCGGCGGTACGGCGCAGTTCATCCCGGTAGTCTGTAAAAAAGCTGCGGCGCTTGAAGAAAGGGCAGCCCCGTTCTTCAAGCAGCGCTTGGGGGCAGGCCATAATGGGGTTGAGGAAGGCGCCGCGCCAATCGTCGGTATGCACATAACTGTCCCACCGGAAGCCAAGCGCCGCAAAGTGGTCAGTGAAGCGCACTTCGTGCAGGGCGACAGACTCCTCATAGCTGCGCGGAAGCCGGATCGTTTGCCAATACTGCCAAAAAGCATCCGAAAGAAACAGCCTGGGCCGCAGCGCCAGAAAATGGGACTGCAGGTGTTCCGGCACATGGCCGCCGAAACGGCGGCTCACCATGGCGTAGTGGCGGGTCAGGCCCCAGAAATCCAGTTCGGGCCGGGCCTCCATCGCGGCCAGCATGGGGTCCAGAGGATGCACCGGCCCGGCCAGCGTGTAATTCATCAGGATCACTTCGTCATAGCCGCGCAGCCCTTCAGGGCCAAGGTCCAGCAGAGCCTGCCGGTAGGCGCCCACGTCAAAGCCCCGGTTCTCCCTCTCCAGCAGCCGAGCGCCGCATTGCGTCACCCAGCGCCGGCTCTCCTCCTGCAGCGGGCCGTTTGAAACGAAGAGAAGTTCCCCCGCCGCCTGCCGCATGGCCCGGACCGCCAAGCGGCAGGCCTCATCGGCAATGCCTCGGGGATCATAGTGGAAATAGACCGTGAAACGCCGCATAGGTCAATCCTCGTAGGGTCCCTCATGGGGGCCTAGAATGGTTCGTTTGGTCTTGAGCACCGCTCTGTAGGCGCCCTCGGGCAGATTGTCCCGCATCCAGTTGCGGACGCGGCGGCGCTTGCTGTTGGCATAGGGGCCGTAATAGCCGAAGCGGTGTTTCCTGGCCGCAAAGCCCGCCGCCGACAGGGAGGCGGAAGCGAAGGTGGTACAGTCAAATACCCTGGCCAGCGGGCGTACCAGGCCGTTGGCGTAGGCCTGCATGGCGTCCAGCCGGGCGACGGCAAAGCTGCTGCTCATGACCACGGCGGGGTAATAGCCCGCGCTCTGGGCCACAAAGGGGTAGCACCGCTCAACAGCATGGCTGACGGTGCCATCCTGGGGCAGCGGCTCCGGCGGGAAATCCTCATGGGTCCAGCCGTGGTCAAACAGCGGAGCCAGCGCGGCGGGGCGGAACCAGAATACGCTGCCAAAGGGGGCCAGCGGAGACTTTTCCCCGGAAATAGGCACGTCCACCTTCAGGTCTTTCAGCAGCCTTTTGGTGTTGTAAAAATTAGGTCCCCAGCCGCCGGAGCACATGTTCATAAAATAGAGACCGTGGGTGGGGAACGGCGGGCAGAGCAGTCCCAGGTAGGGATCCTTCTCAAATTCCGTGAGGATATTGCGCACATGGGCGGCGTTTTTGCAGATATTCTCGGTGCAGACATAGCCGAAGCTGGCCCCCACGCTGCCAGGCTTGGTCTGGATCGCTTTTTTATCGTGCATAAAGCAGGCGTACTCATACCCGCGCAGCAGCGGCGCCAGATCGCAGAGGAAGGCGGCCACATCGCGGCCCCGGTTCTCCACCACCAGCACGGTGACGCTGCGCAGCGGCAACGCGGCGAACGCCTGCTCGATCTGCGCCTTCTTCTCCTCGCTGTCGGTAGAGATGAACACGTCGGTCTGCGGCGGCAGATTGGCGGCAAAGGCAGCGCTCTGGGGCAACATATCCATGAAATAGAGATGCATTGCCAGCGCGATCCGGCGGGTGCGGCACACTTTGTCCGCACAACTCTCATCCTGCACACGGGGCGGGATCACGCGGGTCAGGCCCAGGTTGCGGGTGAAATCCACGGGATGCATCGTGCGGATCATGTTTTTCCAGATCAGCTCCAGCGGATACTCCGTCTCTTCCCGCAGATACTCATACAGTTCCCGCGCCGGCTCCCCCGCCGTATCGTTCAGGTAAGCCTCATAGTCGTGCATAAAGCTGCGCCGCTTGAACAGCGGGCATTTCTTGTCCCGCAGCAGCCGGGCCGGGCAGACCAGCAGCGGGTAGTCTGTGAATTCCTTCAGGTCACCGGTCTTGACATAGACATCCCAGCGGTAGCCCTTATCCGCAAAAATCTTGGTGAACACCGCCTCGTACCGCTGCACGGAGTCGGTGTAACTCTCGATCATTGGCATTTCGTCCCAGTATTTTTGCAGTTCAGGGCTTTGTATGAATTTCTTGCGGTAGACGATGAAGTGGGACTGGATATGCTCCGGCAGGTAGCTGTAGAGGTGCTTGCCCTTGAAGGGGTTGCTCTTTGCGCCGTGGTGCAGGCTCAAGCCCCAGAAATCCAGATCGGGGTCCTGCGCCATGGCGTCGAACATCTCCCGCAGGGGGCGCACCGGACCCATCAGGGTGGAGTTGGTCATCACCACCTCGTCAAAGTCTTCCAACTTCTCCCATCCGTATTGATCCAGGGCGGTCTTGTAGGCCCATACGTCCAAGCCCTTATTTTCCCGCAGGATAATGTTGGGGGTAAACCGTTCGAAGGCCGCGCGCCCCTGCGCGCTCAGCCTGCCGTTGCAGACCACCGCCAACTCGGTAAGATTTTTGCTCAGGTCCTCGAGATAATAGGTGATGAACTCGTCCACATTGCCGTTTTTTTCGTAGAAAAAGAAAATTCCCAGTCGTTTCATATTATTTTCCCAAAATTTGATTGATCTTGCTCGGGTCGCCCCATACGCCGGGGCTGTCGTAGGGGCGGTCAGGGAAGGCGCCGTAGTCCAGCTTGATTTTATATCCCTTTTCCCGCAGGAATGCTTCCACCCGCTCTGCCAGGGGGACAGGCTGCCCGGTGCAGACATTGATGATGCCGTTGACCTCCGTCTGCACGCTGGCGGCGACGATCATCCGGGCAAGCTCATCCACATCGATGAAATCGCAGAGGTTCCTGCCGCTGGTGAAGGGGAAGGAGGTCTTCCCGTCCAGTTCTGCCTGGGTCAGCTTGGCGAAGACGGAACTGCCGTGGACCTCATCGCCGGTGATATAGTAGGCGCGCAGCCAGTGCAGGGTGCAGGGGCTGCCCGCTAAGGAGAGCATTAGGCTTTGGCGCAGTGAATTCTTGGCGATGCCGTACTGGCTTTGGGGGTTGCAGGGGGTATTCTCGTCGATGGCTCCCTCCCAGTAGCCGATCTCATGCATCGTTCCCATCACGGTCAGGGCGGGCAGACCGCCCGCCGCCATGTTGTTGAGGAAGGTCACATGGGCGGAAAGGTCTTTCATGTGGGCGTGGGAGTTGTGGCGGAAGCCATCCCGCCAAGCCAGATGGATGCAGATGTCGGGGCGGTCCAGCTGGGCGTAGATATTCCTGGCGCCGCTGAAAAGCGGTACATCGCAGAATTCGGCGCGTTCATCCACGCCCTTAAAGGCAAAGTCGGCGGCGATGACCTCATGGCCCTGGTCGAGCGCCGTCTTGACGACGTGACGGCCAATATATCCCGCCGCGCCTGTCACCAGGATCTTCATAGCGAACCCTCCTTATCGGGCAGAATCTCAAACAAGCTCTGCAAATGCAGGCAGAAAAGCCACAGCGCCGCCCGCCGTTTCGGGGTCATACCCCGCCCGCAGGGCAAGCTGTACGGGTAGGGGCGCAGAATTCCCCGCAGAGTCTCCCAGGCGCAGCGTCGCTGCTCCTGATCCGCCCTCATGGCCCGCAGCTGGTGCATCAAAAAAGCGACGGCTTCCGCCTTGCGGGCGTTCCATACCCCGGGCAGGGCCTTGGCGTCGCACCACCGGCCTGCGGCATAATACTCCGCCTCCAGCCAGGGGGCCAGCGCGTCCAGGCGCGCCCGGAACGCCTCGTCGGTGCGGGCGGCGGAGGTACTGGTCATCCGTTCATGATGGCGGTAGACCGGCTGGGGATCGTACACCGCCACCCGGATACGGGTATATACCTGGGCGTTAAAAAGAAAATCCTCCAGACCGAAGCGGCAGGTCTCGTCAAACTGAAGCCCTTCCAGCGCCCTGCGGCGGTATAGGGCGTTCCAGACGAATTGCGGCCCGCTGCTGCAAAGGAAGTCACCGTACCGCTTTGTCTCCTCATCCAGCCGGCAGGCCCGGCCAAAGGCATGGGGCAGTTCGGCCATCGTTCCGTCCTCCCGCTGACGCAGCAGAAGGTAGCCGCCCCGGACCACATCGGCGCCGGTGCTCTCGGCCAGATCGAACAGTCTTTGCAGCGCATCGGGCAGAAATACGTCGTCATCATCGCAGAAAGCCAGATACTGCCCCTGCGCCTGGGCTATCCCTGCGTTGCGGGCCGCGCAGATGCCGCGGTTGGGCTGGGTGATGACCCGGATGCGGCTGTCCTGCACGGCCAGCGTGCGGCAGAGCGGCAGGCTGCCGTCTGTGGAACCGTCGTCCACCAACAGCAGTTCATACGTCTGCAGAGACTGGGCCAAAACGGAGGCCACCGCCACCGCCAGCGTCTCCTCGGCATTATAGACCGGCATGATTACGCTGATGCACGGTGTCACAGTGTCTTTCCCCTTTCTGTTTTTTGATCGCCGCGTAAGCCCTGTCGTAGGGCAGCGGCAGGCGGAGGCTCTGCTTCAAGAAGCCGACCTTCCAGCAGGCCTCCCGCAGATCTTTCCGGTATTGGCCCGGGTGGCACAGGTAATGCCCCCAGCCGCGGGGCGCCGCCGCCGCGTATACCCCGCCATCCTCCAGAGTCAGCGCCCCCAGGCGGCGGGCATCCTCCAGCTGCGGCGAACGCATCAGCTGTAGAAAGGGCTGGATGGCAAAGCCGGCGGGGATGCACTGCCCCGCAAGCACCGATGCCTGCCACTGAGCGGCGTAATGCATTGCCCCGCGGCGAAACTCCTCCGCCGTCGCCTCGGCTTTTTGGGGAAGGATCACCGGCTCGGCTCTGCCATGGCAGAGGGTATAGCCTGCAGTTGCGCCGCACGGCTCGGAGATAAGCCGCTCCAACAGCGGCTGGGCCATCCAATACCACAGCGGCGCCGGCTGCCCTTCAAACAGGTAGACGGCGGCGCGGGCATGATCCAGCCGTTCATCGCAGGCCAGATACAGCCCCTGCAGCGTCACGCCGCACAACGCTTCCAGAAGTTTCTGGGTGGTGCCGCCGCTGCCGATATCCACCAGCAGCGTGCCGTCGGCAATTCCCTGTTCGGCAAGATAGGCCCGGCAGGCCGCCGCCTTTTCTTGGGGGATGGGCAGCGTCTGCAAAAAGGGCAGCACTGCCCGCCTGCCCGCCTCACTGTTCAGCAAAAAGCGCTGACCGGCGCCGGCCTTCGGGGCTTCTGCGCCGCAGTAACGGGCGATCTGCTCCCCTGTCAGCGCCTGCTTTGGCAGGGCGTCGCAGAGCAGCGGGTACCGCCGCTCCGCCAGAAGCAGCGGGCAGAGGCTTTGACGGGAGACTTTGAGATAGCCTATACCGCCCTCCCTAGGGTACAGGCGGCGGTAAACGCGGAGCACCAACTCCATATCCCGGGCCAAAAACAGCATCCTGGCCTGCGGTGCAGCCCGGCGCTGCAGGTGCAGCCATTGGGCGAAGCCCGTCACCAGCGGCCCGCCCGTCTCAAAGCCAAGGCTGCCGTTTCTGTTTTGTGTAAAGGCATAGCAGGCACGCGGCACGAGTTCGGTTTGAGGCGGGGTGTAGGGCAGCGGCGACAGCGGCGGCCTGTGCAGGCAGCGGATCCCCGCCAGGGCCGCGCCCATGGAATCGGCCCGCCGGTCATCCCCCACAAAGAGAACCTGCCCGCCGGTCAGGCCGGTCTTCTGCAGAAAGACGCGGAACAGCCTGCCGCTGCGCTTCTGCACGCCGTAGGCGGAGGAGACGAACACCCCATCCAGAAAGTCGTAGCCACACCGGTGGAGCATCGCGCTGATCTGCTCTTCCGGCAGATACATGTCCGAGATGGCATAGACCTTCTGCCCCCGGGCGCGGCAAAGACGTGCGGCGTGCAGCAGCACCGGATCGGCGGTCACGGCGGCTAGTTCCGCCCCGCACTCGGCCTGGGGATCCTCCCCCGCAAGGGGCGGCTGGGCATAGATGTCCGCCAGCGTGACCTCGCCTTTTTTGGCGGCGCGGGCGGCAGCCTCGGCGGCGGCACGGGCGGCGGCAAAGTCTTGGCCCCGCAGGGCGAAGAGATCGCGGGGGGCTCCCACATCCCGGCGCAGCAGGGTGCCGAAAACATCAAAAGCCACAGCCCGGTAGGGCGCGGCGGTATGGCAGATTTTCTCACAAAAATTCATGGCAGATACTCAATTTCAGGGTGAAAGTGTAGCCCGGCGGCAAAGCCCTTCCAGAGCATGCCCAGCCGGTACAGGCGGCGTCCCTGGCCGTCCCGCAGAATCTGAACGCTGTGCCAGCTGTCCTTCGCCAGGAGCCAAAGCCAGCCGACGATCCCCTCCCGCCGGTAAAGAACCACATCGTTTCGGTAAAAATAGCGGTAGCGGGGCCAGCGCTCCGGCACGTCGGAAGCAAGGTTCACCACGCCTGGGTTCTGCATGGCATGCACTACCCTGCTGGCAGGGATCACCCAGCAGGGTTCCCGGCGGGAGATACGGCGGGTGTATTCCCAGTCGTCCGACCAGATAAAGAACTCCGCGATGGGAAGGCCGAACCGCCGCACCGTTTCCGTCCGCAGAAACAGCGAGACAAAACTTGCCATCACGGCGGGAACCGCCCTCCCCTCATACCCGGCGATATCCCGGTAGGGGGTGGCGCGCTGGCGGTTCATAGGCTGATCCTCCCCTTTTGGCGTCAGCGCCCGGGAGGAAAGCCAGCCGTACCGCCCGCCCCGCCGTTCATCCTCATCCAGCAGCGCCCCCAAAGCGGACGGCTCCGGCAGAGTGTCGTCATCCATCAGCCACAGGGCGTCGCAGCCGGCGGCCACAGCGGCCCGGACCCCATAGGCAAAGCCCCCCGCGCCACCCAGGTTCCGGTCGGTGCTGCGGTAAACAAGCCCGGACCGGTTCATAGCCCGCACCATCTCGCCGGTACCGTCGGTGCTGGCATTATCAATAACCCAAACGGTCAGCCAGCCCCGGTCCTGGCGGTGCAGGCAGTCCAGGCAGCGGCGCAACAGCGCTTTTCGATTGTAAGTCACGACCACGGCGGCAACTTTCATGATGCCTCATCCTTTTTGGGAAACAGCTTGCGCATCAGGAAAGCGCTGCCTTTGCGCAGCCAGTTCTGATGCTCCATATACACAACGTTCAATTCCTCATAGGTGATATTGTTGGTCATAAGCCAGGCGTCCAACAGCCGTTCGCTGACAAAGCCGAAAACTCTCTTGTCGTTCTCACTGTAGCCGCTCATATCCAGTTCCCGTTCCAGTTCAAACAGGATATCAAACAGCCAGCTGCAATAGTGCTGCAGCAATTCCCGCTTCATAACGAACATGTTGAAGTGATGGCCGTGGGTCTTGGACATATATAGATCGTAAGCGGGCAGATATTCCGGGTACTTGCGCTGGATAATGCCCCGTGTTATCGCCAGATCCCGCTTGTGGTGGGCGTGGATATATTGGGTGTAGTTGGTCTCAATAAAATAGTGGCGTTCCTTCGGCAGAACGACATTGGTGGTAGCCAGCAGCGCGCACAGTTCCTCATGGCGGATCACCCGCTGCTTTTTAGGGGCAAAGCGTCGGAGCCTGCTGGCAAAATACCGCCGGTAGTGTACGATGCCGACATAGTCCGCCTGAACATTGTGCGCGGCCCAATACAGCCCGGTCAGTTCACAGAAATTCTGGTTCTTCTCTGAGATATTTTCCCCGGTATCGTCCCCTATATAGCCGATATCCGGGTGAATGGCATGCCCCATCTGCACCGGCAGATACATGGGGTCCTCCGGTATCCAGTATGGCTTGTGTGTGGCAATGATAATGGTCGTTTGCAAGGCTGGTTCCTCGTTCTATCTCCCAATATTTCCTTCTGGCACTGCACTTTTTATACAGTATAGCGCATTTGCCCCAGAATACAAGTTACAGAACTGTTAATGTGCCGCCATGGAACTCTGTTAGGCATCCTCCTCCTCGTAGCGTTCCTGTTCCTCAGCCAGACGTTCCCACTCCTCAAAAAGTTCCTGTTGGTGGAAACGGGCATCGTCCAATTCATCGCACTTGTCCCGCAGCAGCAGGTGGTCTCGCAGCACCTCCGGGTCGTTGATCTCATTTTCCAGTTCCACAATATGGGTACCCAACTCTTCGATCTCGGTCTCCACCGTTTTCAGGCGGGTGCGCACCTCGGCGCGGCGGCGGCGCTGCTCCTTGCCGTAGGCCTGCTTTTTGTTCTGCTCCGTATTTTTCTGCTGCTCCGGCGTTTTTTCGCCCGCGCGGTTCTGCAAGGCGGCAAAATCCGGGTAGAAAACCGCTTTCCCCTCATCCAGATACAGAATGGGGCAACCCAGGGTCCGCATCAGGTAGCGGTCGTGCGTGACCAACAGCAGAGTGCCGGTGTAAGCGTCCAGCGCCCTTGTCAGGCTTTCCCTCATATAGATATCCAGGTGGTTTGTCGGTTCGTCCAGGAACATCAGATTGGGCCGCTCCAGCGCCAGTTCCGCAAAGCGGAGCCTGGCCAGTTCGCCGCCGGAGAGTGTGGCGCAGTCTTTGAAAACCTCCTCCCCCCGGTACCCGAAGCGGGCAAGATGGCTGCGCACCTCCAACTCCGTAAAGCGGGGATATTGGTTCCAGATCGCGTCGATCACCCGCCCCGCCCGCTTGGCCTGCTGCTGCACAAAGATGCCGGGCTTCGCACCGCTTCCCAGCCGAACCATGCCGCCGGAGGGGCGGCGTTTGCCATCCAGCACCTGCAGGAGGGTGGATTTGCCCATACCGTTCGGCCCCGCGATGACCAGCTTGTCCCCCCGGTGGACCACATAGTCCAGCGCGTCGATGAGAGTGCGCTCCCCGATACGGACCGAAAGATTTTTCATGATGACCAGTTCATCATAGGGTTCGATGTCGTATTCAAAGCGGAAATTCAGTTCCCACGCCTCCGCCTTGGGGGCCTCGGTGATTTCCAGCTTCTCCAGCTGCTTGCGGCGGCTTTGGGCCATCTTGGTGGTGGAGGCCCGCACCAGGTTGCGGTCAATGTAATCCTGCAGTTTGGCGGCCTTCTCCACATCGGCATCGTGCTGCTTCTGCTGGCGCTGGTCGGCGGCCTCCCGCTGGGGCAGATAGGCAGAGTAATTGCCCCGGTAGGTCTGCACGGTCTTGCCCCGCAGTTCCCAGATGCGTGTGCAGATGGCATCCAGGAAAAAGCGGTCATGGCTGACCACCAGCACCGCGCCCCGGTAGGATCTCAGGTAGGTTTCCAGCCATTCCATGGTTTCCAGGTCCAGATGGTTGGTCGGTTCGTCCAGGATCAAAATGTCGGGGCGTTCCAGCAGTAGGCGGGCCAGGCGCAGGCGGGTCTGCTCCCCGCCGGAGAGCACCCGCGCCGGTTTATGCCAGGCGTTGGCCGGGAACCTCATGCCGTTGAGCACCTTTTTGATCTGGATATCCATATTGTAGGCGTCCATCGCGTCGATCACAGCGGTGCAGTAGGCGATCCGTTCGGTCAGAGCCGCCGTGGGCTGGCAGGCCATCTTCTTTTGCAGGGTTTCCTGCTCCGCCATGGCCTGCAGGGCCGGGGCAAACGCCTCCTTCATCGTTTCATACACATTGTGGGCGGGGTCCAGGCGGGCGTTCTGTTCCAGATAGCCGCAAGTTGCCCCGGCGGCAAAGGCCGCATCGCCGGTATCCGGTTGGGACTGGCCGCAGAGGATGCGCAGCAGCGTTGTCTTTCCTGTGCCGTTGGCGCCTATTATGCCGATGCGGTCCCCCCGCTCCACCCCTGCCGTCACGCCGCGCAGGACCTCATGTTCCCCAAAACTCTTCCCCAAATTCTGCAGCTCTAGCAGCATACTTCTCTTCCTTATCGCTTCTTGATGCACTCAATAAGGATGCCGCTGCCTCATCAGAGCAGCGGCATCCCCGCCCCCGGCCCGTTTCAGGGTCAAAGGTCATTTCTATGGCGGCGGTTGCGCACGCCCAGGTTTTCCAATTCTTCCGGCTCCATCACAATGCGGTACAGTTCCTCATAGGAATGTATCTCATATTTGGGCTGGATGCCGGTCTCATTTTCCGCGCCGGTAAAGTTCACCCAGCAGGTATCCAGCCCGGCATTGATGCCGCCCTGTATATCCGCCAGCAGGTCATCCCCCACTATCAGCACCCGGCTGCGGTTGGTCAGGCCCAAATCCTTCAGCACATGGTCGTATAACTTGGGGGATGGCTTGGCGGCGCCCACCTTCTCGGAGATATAGATGCCGTCCATATAGCGGCCGACCCCCGAAGCCTCGATGCGCGCCTGCTGCACCTTGGCGGCCCCGTTGGAAACGATCGCCAGGGTGGCCACCTCGCTCAGTTCCACCAGCGCTTGGATCGCGCCGGGCAGAAGATCGGCGTGGGTGGCCAGCAAGTCCTCGTACACATCGTTCATCTCAACGCCTTTGCCGTTGTCCGTCAGGCCCATAGCCTGCATATAGCGGCCAAAGCGTATGCGGAACAGCTTGTTTTTGTTCAGTTCCCCTTTTGCCAGGCTTTCCCACAGCTGGCGGTTGACCTCATGGTATACCGCGCAGGCATGCTCGTCGTGGGGCAGATCATAGCGGGCGAGCATTTCGGTCAGGGCCTGACGTTCCGCCGCGTCAAAATCAAGCAGAGTATTGTCGGCATCCAGCAGGATGCAGGTGTAATATGCCATTTTCGTCTCCTGTTTATGCTTCCGGGGGAGCCTCCTCCTCTTGAATGTTGCCGGCGCTCTCCCAATCCATATCGAAATTTTCCACGCTGCCGTCCGTCACGTTGCGCTCGCCGCTGTCCGGCACGAATCCCTTCTCGCAGTCAAAGAAAAACATGGTATCACCTCCACGCCAGTCTATGTGGATGAAGGGGAAAAGGTTATTCCTGCGGTTGGCTGGAGTCCGATTCGCTGTTGTCCTGCGACGGCGCCTCCACGATCAGCTGGAAAGATGCCTCCGCGCCGTTATTTTTGGCGCGCAGCGTGTAAGTGCCGGGTTCATTGGCGGTGAACTGCACCTGGTCGCCCGTGGCCGTCCAGGAAGTCTGGTCGCAGCTCCAGGTGGTATCGCCGCT
>CAZIVF010000005.1:25200-48399 GCA_964542725.1 uncultured Subdoligranulum sp.
ACGTTGCTGTTATCGTAGGCGGATTCCCCCAAGGTGACGGAGGCTGTGAGCGTGAGGCTCTCCCCCACGCGGATCGTGGCGTTTTCCCCCGGGCTGACCGTCAGGCCCACGCGGGCGTCGTTGAAGAGGGCCGTGACCGACATATCCTGGGTGACGGTATCCACGCGGGTGGCGCCGGTCAGGTTATCGCTCCATTTGTAGAAGGTGAAGCCTTCCGCCGCCACGGCGGTCACGGTGACGGTATCCCCGTCCGCCGCCTCAAACTCCAGGTTGTAAGCGCCGGTCTGGCCGTTGCCGTTCAGCGTTCCCTTGCCGTCCTCCACCGTATAGACTACCTTGTGCAGCTTGGGCGTTGGGGTGGGGGTGGCCGCCGGCTCCGTGGCTGCCGAGGCGGCGCGCTGCGGAATATCGCTGGTATCGGGGCGCTGGTCGCCGGTCTGCCAAGCGTGGGTACTGACGTAGGAGAGCAGCGTGTTGATGCCGGTCTTGGAAAATACGCCCGACGAGGAATCAAAGTAACTGCTTTCCGCATAGCCATCCCGGTTTTTCAGTTCCTCACTGCTGTTGAGGAACTTGAAGCCCAGTTCGTTGCACAGGACAGCCAGTTTTTGGTTGAACTCATCGATGGTCTGTTGGCGTTCGGCGGCGTTCTCTGACGATTTCAGCACCGGCGGAATGGCGTTGACGATCACATCACAATAGGGGTAAGCGGCTGTGATGGAGTTGAGGACCTGGCGATACCCCATCAGGAAGGAATCTGCCGCCATGCTGCCATCCACATCGTTGCTGCCCAGCATCAGGATCACTCGGCGGGGCTTCATCTTGGCCAGCGCCTGAGGGATGGTATAGGTCTCCATATCGTCGACAAAATTGACGCAGGCGAGGCCGGTGAATTCGGAAACCTTCATGCCGTCCGCTCCGGCGAAATGGTTCAGGGTGATCTGGCTGGCGCTTTGCAGGCTCACAGCATACTGATCACCCACAAAAACGCTGGTGGTAATGTAATCATTGCCCGCATCGGCGGTTGCCGGCAGCACGGAACCAAGGGTCGTGTCCACCGGGTACAGATCGGGATCATAGCTGCCGCTCACAAAAAGGGAATCCAGCTTGCTTGGGAGAAACCAGGCGACGGCAAAAGAGGCGATGATGGCCAGCGCACAACAAATCAGCACGACACAGGCCTTGCGCTGTACCGGGCTGAAAAATGGCCCGGAGCGCGAATTCTTGCGGCTCATAGGTGGGTATTGACCTCCATAGTGTTTTACAACAGGCGGGCACAAAAACGGTACACCCGGCCATTCTTACATAAAAAAGATTATAGCACAAAAGACCGCATTTGCAAATGGGTATGGCTAATTTTGCCGATATTACATCTTTGTTACAACAATGTAACACCGGGCGCCCGCAGGTGCCCGGTGTGCAGACTATCAAGATAAAAGCATCCGGTCGTTGGCGAACTCCCCGTCGCTGACCTGTTCAAAGCGTTTCAGCAGATCGCTGACATGCAGGGCAGCCTTCTCCTCCCCACGCACATCATAGATGATTTTCCCCTCGTACATCATAATCAGCCGGTTGCCGTATTTGATGGCGTCCTTCATATTGTGGGTGATCATCAGGGTGGTCAGATGGTTCTCATGCACAATCTTATCGGAGAGCGCCAGCACCTTGGCCGCGGTTTTGGGGTCCAGCGCGGCGGTATGCTCGTCCAAAAGGAGCAGCTTGGGCTTTTTCAGCGTCGCCATCAACAGGGTGACGGCCTGCCGCTGCCCGCCGGAGAGTAGGCCGACCTTGCTGGTCATCCGCTCCTCCAACCCCAGGTCCAGCGTCTTGAGAAGTTCACAGTATTCGGCCCGCTCCCTTTGGGTGATGCCGCGGCGCAGCGTGCGGGTTAAGCCGCGCCGCGCTGCCAGGGCAAGGTTTTCGTCAATTCCCATTGTGGCGGCCGTTCCCATCATGGGGTCCTGGAACACCCGGCCGATATATTGAGCGCGCTGGTGTTCCGTCAGGCGGGTAATATCCTGGCCGTCGATCAGAATTTTCCCCATATCCACCGGCCAAACGCCGGCCACCGCGTTGAGCATGGTGGATTTGCCGGCGCCGTTGCCGCCGATAACGGTGACAAAATCGCCATCCTCCAGCTTCAGATCCAAGCCGTTCAGGGCGACCTTCTCGTTGACGGTGCCTGCATTGAAGGTTTTATGTACATTCTTGATCTCAAGCATGGCTGCCGCCCCCTTTCTTCACCGACGGACGGGTGAGGTATTTGGTCTTCCAATACGGGATCGCCAGGAAGATCGCCACGACCACCGCGCTGAGCATCTTCAGCAGATCGGTGTCGATCTTCATCCAGATGCAGATCTGCATGACCAGATAATAGATGATGCTGCCGAAGACCACCGCCAGCAGCTTGAGGGCAAAGTTGCGGAAGATCTTGCCGAACACAGCCTCACCGATCACGACTGCGGCCAGCCCGATGACAATGGCGCCGCGGCCCATATTGATATCCGCAAAGCCCTGGTACTGCGAGAGCAGCGCGCCGGAGAAAGCCACCAGACCATTGGAAAGCATCAACCCCAGAACCGTGGTAAAAGCGGTGTTGATGCCCTGGGCGCGGGCCATGTTGCCGTTGCATCCGGTGGCGCGCACACTGCACCCCAGCTCCGTGCCGAAAAACCAGTAGAGTACCCCGATGACCACCGCCACAATGACCGCGACCACCAAAATCGTATTCCGCAGCAGGGGGACATCCTTGATGTAGCGCAGGGAGATCAAGAGGTCAAACTTATCCACGTTGATCGCCTGGTTGGATTTCCCCATGATCTTCAAATTCACCGAATACAGCGAAAGCTGGGTCAGGATACCGGCCAGAATGGCGGGAATCCCCATAAAGGTATGGAAAAAACCCGTGACAAACCCGGCAACAATCCCCGCCAAGAAGGCCAACAGCATAGCCATCCAGACGTTCATGCCGGCCATCATGCACATGATGCAGACCGCACCGCCTAGCCCCAGCGTGCCGTCCACCGTCAGGTCGGCCACGTCCAGGATCCGGTAGGTAATATAAACGCCGATGGCCATGATGGCCCAAATCAACCCCTGCGCAAAAGCGCCCGGCATGGCGTTGATGAGTGTCGCAATATTCACAGAACAAAGTCACCCCTAAAAGCATATAGATAAACATAATATAGCAAAAAAGCGCGGAAAAGAAAAGACTTTCCCGCGCTTTTTTGATTTTACTGTGTCAGCGTGTTCAGGCGGGGCAAAGGCATCAATCCTCGATGGCGGTGTAATCCTCCGGGATCGTCACATTCAGGGCCTCCGCATTGGCGGCATTGTACTTCTTGGTGAACTGGGGAGCATACTCGATGGGCATCTCCTCAATCTTGCTCTCGCCGGTCAGGATCTTGGCCGCCATCTTGCCGGTGGCAACGCCCAGATCATAGTAGCTGATGGAGAGGGTGGCAACGCCGCAGCCGGCGCAGATGCCCTCCTCACCGGCGATGACCGGGACACCGGCGGGCAGGCAGATGTTCTGGACGATCTCAGTGTTGTTGGCAACGGTATTGTCGGTGGGAACATAGATGACATCGCTGGCATCGGCGGCAGTCTGGCAGACAGTGGCCAGGTCGTTGGAATCGCTGAAGGAATACATTGTGACGCTGTAGCCCATCTCGGTCAGGAAAGCGCCGACAGTGTCAACCTGATACTGGCTGTTGGCCTCGGCGCTGCAGTACAGCAGGCCGACGTTCTCAGCGTCGGGGAACAGCTCCTGCAGCATGGCAGCCTGCTCATCCAGCGGCGCCAGGTCGGAGGTGCCGGAGATGTTGTTGCCGACCAAACCGTCGAAGCCGTCAATGCCGAGAGCCACACCGTACTCGGTAACGGAGGTGCCAAGCACGGGGATGGAATCGGTGCCGGCCTGAGCCGCCTGCAGGGCGGGGGTCGCGTTGGCAAGGATCAGATCCACATCGGCGGAGACGAAGCTGTTGATGATGGTAGCGCAGGTATTGGAATCGTTCTGGGCGTTCTGCTCGTCAAAGGTAACGGCATCGCCCAATTCCTCGGTCAGGGCATCCTTGAAGCCCTGGGTGGCGGCGTCCAGCGCGTCGTGCTGAACAAGTTGGCAGATACCCACATTGTAGGTCTCGCCGGAAGCGGCCTCGCTGGACGCTGCTTCGCTGGTAGCCTCACTCGCCGGTTCACTGGTAGCCTCCGTGGAAGCGGTGGATGCAGACGAGCCGCAGGCGGCCAGCGACAGCACCAGGCTGGCGGCCGTCAAGAAAGAAAGTGCTTTTTTCATATCAAAATCCTCCTATGGTAAAACGATCATGGCAGCACCATCCGGGATGGTGTCCCTCCGCCACGCTTTAACGGTTTAAAGTATAGCACATTTGGGTCCCACAAAACAATATGCAATCCGCCAAAATCGGATTGTTTTCCCACACGTTTTTTGTCGTTTCAGCGAAATCATCGTCATAAAGCACAAAAAAGCTTCGCATTTTCATGCAAAGCCTTTCTTGCGTTCGTTCGGGAAGCGCGGCGGCTTCAGGCAAAGCGCGCGTCCTCCGCGCGCTTGAGCAGACCTATAAAATCGGCGGGGTTCTCGGCCTCGCGCAGCGCTTGCACCAGTTCATCGTCCCCCATCAGGCTCACCAGCCGGGCCAAGATCTGCAGATGGAGGCTCTGGGCGTTGGGCGGCACCGCGATCATAAAAAGCAGATCCACCGGCCTGCCGTCCGGCGCCCCCCAATCCACTCCCTCGCACAGGGTAACGGCGGAGATACCCGGCGAAGCCACCCCGGCATTGCAGGCGTGGGGCAGGGCGATCCCCTCCCCGATGGCGGTGCTTCCCCCCGCCGTCTCTCTGTCGCAGACCGCGTTGTAGTAGGCGGTGCCGTTGGTGATGGCGCCGCCGCTCTCCTGCAGTTCCACCAGAATCCCCAGCGCGTCATCCTGGTTGTCAATGCGGGCGTGCAGCAGCACGCTCTGGCGGCTCAACAGCTTGCTCACCCTCATGTTCCAATGCCTCCCTTGTGCCGAATCACGCCTCGTTGGCCTGGTCGATCAGTTTATACAGGTACTCCCCCACCGCGCCTTCCGCGCAGCTGCAAATCGTCACCTCGTCCGCCGTCGCCTTGACCTCGGCGGGCGCGTTGGCCACCGCCACCGCATGCCCCGCCTGGCGCATGATTTCCAGATCGTTGTAGTAATCGCCTATCACGATGGTTTTGTTCATCGGCTCCCCCAGCAAGGTACAGAGATCGCGCAGGCCGGTGGCTTTTCCCACGCCGGCAGGCATGATCTCCAGGTAGATGCTGTTGGTCGCCAGGAAATAGTTGTCCCGCCCATAGTAGCGGGTCTTGGCAAACTGCCCCAGCTTACGGATCGTCTCGGGGTCCGAGGCAAACACCACCTTAACCCAGCCGTCCGGCACCGATTCCAGCGGGCAGGCCACGCTGCCAAGCTTTTCGTCCACCTGATGGGCGTGGGTGTATGTATTGGCCTGCACAACGTACATCTCGCCGTTGCCCGCCATGATCTCCACCCCCATGCGCGGGAACTTGCCCATAATGTCCCGAATGGCCTCGGTGGCCTGCCGGCGGTTCAGTGTGGCGCGGCGCAGCACCGTATCGGTGGAAAAATCATAGAGCAGCGCCCCGTTGCAGGAGATCGCAGGCAGCGACAGTTCAATATCCCCCAGGGCCGCCCGGATGGATTCCGGCGGACGGCCCGTGGCCACCGTGAACCGGCCGCCCATCTCAATGAACAGCTTCAGCACAGTGCGGTTGCAGGAGGGAACGCCCTCCTTAGCCGTCAGCAGCGTATTGTCCATATCGCAAAAAACCAGATAATTCCGCAAGCTCTGTTTCATTTGCCATTTTCCTTTCTCAGCCGGGCCAGGTATTCCTCAAACCAGGGCGGCAGAGGTGAAGTAAACAGCATCCATTCCCCTGTTCTGGGATGCAGAAAACCAAGCTCCTTGGCGTGCAGGCATTGGCCGCCCAGCGCCGTGATGCAGCGCCGGGGTCCATAGACTGCATCCCCCGCCAGCGGGTGGCCAATGGACGCCATATGGACCCGGATCTGGTGGGTCCGTCCGGTTTTAAGCTGGCAGGCCACATAGGTGAAGCCGCCGAGCCTTTCCAACACGCGCCAACTGGTGTAGGCGTACTTGGAGTTGGACTGAGTCACCGCCATTCTTTTCCGGTCGCGGGGGTCCCGGCCCAGGGGTGCTTCCACAAAACCCGCATCCTCCTTCAGGCCGCCATAGACCACGGCATGGTAGATCCGATGGATGCTGTGTACGCTCATCTGCTCGCTCAGAGCCTGATGCGCCGCATCGTTTTTGGCGACAACCAGCAGGCCGCTGGTGTCCTTATCGATGCGGTGGACGATGCCGGGCCGTATGGCCCCGCCGATGCCGGACAAACCGCCCGCGCAGTGGTACAGCAAAGCGTTGACCAGTGTTCCGTCCGGGTTGCCGGGCGCCGGGTGGACCACCATACCCTTGGGCTTGTTGACTACCAGCAGATCGGCATCCTCATAGACGATATCCAGCGGGATATTCTGGGGCTTCGCCTCCACCGGCTGGGGGTCGGGCAGCGTCAGCACCAGTCTGTCGCCCGGGCGCAGCTTGTATTTTTTGTTGGCGGGCGTCCCATTGCAGAGAAGATCCCCTGCCTCGATCCGCGTCTGCAGGGCGCTGCGGGAAAGTTCTCCGCAGGCTTCGGCCAGCCAGGCGTCCAGCCGGCGGCCAGTCCCCTCCGGCGGAACGGTAAAGTCAAGCGTCCGCATCGGTACTCTGGCCGCCCCCGCCGGAGGCGCCGTCCATGCCGCCGCTCCTTCTGCCGTCCAGCAGGATGCTGAGTACCAGCAGCCCCACGCCTACGGTAACGCAGATATCGGCAAAATTGAAGACAGCAAAATTCATAAAGAGAAGGTTGATGTAATCCACCACGACGCCGTTGCAGACGCGGTCAATCAGGTTGCCGATGCCGCCGCCCAGCACCATCGTCCAGGCGACGCGTTCCAGCGGCGTCATCTTGTGCAGTAGCAACACCAGCAGCACTGCCACCAGCATCACCGAGGTGACGGTGATCAGCAGCGTCTGCCGCCCGGCCAGCATGGAGAATGCCATGCCGTCATTCAGGTAGTAGCGCAGTTCAACAATGCCGGGCAGCAGCGTCATGAATTCCTGGGGCAGCAGCACCCGCGTGGCCCACAGCTTGATGCACTGGTCCACCGCCACCAGAACGGCAGCCGCTGCCAGGCAAAGGAGTTTGACGATCATGAGAACCTCTTCCGGATCAGCCCGCACGCCTGCGGCCGCCGGGGCGGCGCGGAGGGCGGACCATCCTATTGAACAGTAAAAGCGGTGCTTACCCGATCGGAAAGCACCGCTGAGAATGTTTAGCCGAGCACCTTGGCGCAGCGCGGGCAAAGCCCCGCGTCACCCACGGCGGTATCGTACTTCCAGCAGCGCAGGCACTTGTTGCCGGAGGCATGGCGGGCAGCCACGCCCAGCCCTTCAACGGCTCCCTTCACGCCGCCCTCCGCCTTGTTCAGTTCCACTTGGGAGACAATGAACAGGTCGGCCAGTTCGTCCATCGGGATGGCGTTCAGGAAACTGTAGATCTCATCGTTGCAATACAGCGTCACGGCGGCCTCAAGGGAGGAACCGATCACCTTATCAGCACGGGCCTGCTCCAGCACCTTCTTGATATCGTCCCGCACCGCCATAATGCGGCTCCACTTGGCGGTAAATGCCTCGTCGGCAGCGGGGCGGACCTTCGGCATCTCCTCAAAGACGACATAGTCCTTCATGCCGTCCAGCTTGGGGATGTAGCTCCAGATTTCCTGGCTGGTGAAGCAGAGGATGGGCGCCAGCAGCTTGGTGAAGTCCACCAGGATACGGTACAGCGCGGTCTGGGCGCAGCGGCGGGCCTGCTCATCGGCGCAGTACAGGCGGTCCTTGATAACGTCCATATAGAAGTTGGACATATCCAGCACGCAGAAATTGTATAGCGCGTGGTAGGCGCGGGAGAAATCATAGTGATCGTAGGCGTCGCGAAGCGTGGCGGTCAGGCTGTTGGCCGCCTCAAGCGCCCAGCGGTCGATTTCAAAAAGTTGCTCCTCCGGCACCATATCCTTGGCGGGATCAAAGTCACCGATGTTGCCCAGCATGAAGCGGGCGGTGTTGCGCATCTTGCGGTATGCCTCAGAGAGCTGCTTAAAGATCTCTTTGCCGGCGCGCACGTCCACCGTATAATCACTGGAAGCAACCCATAGGCGGATGATATCCGCGCCGTAGTCCCGGATAATCTCGACGGGTTCGATGCCGTTGCCGGCGGATTTGTGCATCTGCTTGCCCTGGGCGTCCACCACCCAGCCGTGGCAGAGCACTTCCTTGTAGGGGGCGATCCCCTGGGTGGCAACGCTGGTCAGCAGGCTGGACTGGAACCAGCCGCGGAACTGATCGGCGCCCTCCATGTAGAGATCGACGGGCCAGGTCAGTTCGGGGCGCTCCCGGCAGACGGCGCTCCATGTGGAGCCGGAGTCAAACCAGACGTCCATGATGTCGGGATCCTTCTCCCAGTCGGCGGCGCCGCACGCGCAGACCTCGCCCTTCGGCATGATCTCGTTGGCCTCGTACTTGTACCAGGCGTCGCTGCCCTCGCTGCGGAAGAGGTCGGAAACCGCCTGAATGGATGCGTCGCTGATATGGTACTTGCCGCACTTTTTGCAGTAGAACACCGGGATAGGCACACCCCAAACACGCTGGCGGCTGATGCACCAGTCGCTACGGTCGCGGACCATACCGGCCATCCGGTCATGGCCCCAGGCGGGCTGCCACTGAACGCTGTCGATGGCCTTGTAGACATCCTCTTTGAAGGCATCGATGGAGCAGAACCACTGCTCAGTGGCGCGGAAGATGATGGGGTGATGGCAGCGCCAGCAATGGGGGTATTGGTGGCTGATGTGCTGCACCCCCATCAGATGGCCGGTCCCCTTGATGTGCTCCAGGATAACCGGGTTGGCCGCCCAGACCTTGAGGCCCGCGAACTGGCCGGCCTCCTCGGTGAGATAGCCGCCGTCGTCCACCGGCACAACCACCGGCACCTGCGGGTAATGGTTGACGCAGACCTCAAAGTCCTCCACGCCATGGCCGGGCGCGGTGTGGACGCAGCCGGTGCCGCCCTCCAGGGTGACATGATCGCCCAGAATGACCAGGCCCTTGCGGTCCAGAAAGGGGTGCTGGTACTGCATCAGTTCCAGTTCATTGCCGTATACACGATTCTCCAGCACCTCATATTCAGTGATGCCGCAGGCATCCATCGTCGGTTTGACCAGTTCGGAGGCCATGATATGGTAATCCCCGCCGATCTTGACGAAGGCATACTCCAGACCGGGGTTCAAGCAGGTGGCCACATTGGCGGGCAGCGTCCAGGTGGTGGTGGTCCAGATGACGATCCACGCTTTGTCCAGCGGCACGCCGTGCTTAGCCAGAATTCCTTTGGGGTCATCGGTCAGCTTGAAACGGACATAGATGGAATCACACTCGTCCTCGGCGTATTCGATCTCCGCCTCCGCCAGCGCGGTGCGATCCTCGGGACACCAATAGACGGCCTTCATGCCCTTGTAGATGTAACCCTTCTTGGCCATCTCGCCGAAGATCTCCACCTGGCGGGCTTCAAATTCCGGCTTGAGGGTCAGGTAAGGATCTTCAAAATCCCCCTGCACGCCCAGGCGCTTGAACTGCGCGTTCATCACATCGATATGCTCGGTGGCGAACTCCTTGCAGATCTTGCGCAGTTCCAGCTTGGAAACGCCGGACTTCTTATTCCCCAGGGAGCCGAGGGCTTTCAGTTCAATGGGCAGGCCGTGGGTATCATACCCGGGAACGTAGGGAGCCTGAAAGCCCGCCATATTCTTGTATCGGATGATAATGTCCTTGATGATCTTGTTCAGCGCGGTACCCATGTGGATACTGCCGTTGGCATACGGGGGACCGTCGTGCAGGATAAACAGCGGCTTGCCCTCATTGTTCTTAATCATCTGCCGGTAGACCTGGTTTGCCTCCCAATCCTCCAGCATCTTGGGCTCCTTTTTGGGCAGGCCGGCTCGCATCTCGAAGGAGGTCTGCATCTTGTGGATGGTATCATTGTAGTTCTGCGCCAAAGTTTCCAACTCTCCTCTATCTAAACGATTATTCACAGCGGACTCTGTTAAAGGTCTACGCTCTCAAAACTGTCAAAGGCAGCGGGCAGATCGTCCTGCACGTCGGGCTGCGGCTTGGCTTTTGCCCGGCTCTTTTTGCGGGCGGGCTTTTTGGACGGCGAGGCGTCATCCTCTGCGCTGTCGTATAGGCCGGCTCCCGGCTGGAAGGGCTGCTCCAGCGCGTCCGGATCGGCGGCGGGCGAGCTTGCCGCCGGCTCCTCCGGCGTGGGGGCGATGGCAAACTCCACCGTATCCACCTTTTCCTCCTCGGCGGCCTGTTCCTGCGCCGGAGCAGGCTGCGGCTCCTCATAGTAGGCGGTGGGAGCCGCATACTCCTGCTGCGGGTAGGCAGTTGCCGGGGCGGGGGCGGATTCCGGCTGGGGCAGAATATCCTCCGACGGCGCGGCGGGGGCCGCGGGAGCGTCGTCCTCCGGGTGATACTCGGGGATTTTGCTCAGCAGCTTGATATGCTTGCGGTACATTTCCAGCAGGGATTTCTTGAAGGTGTCCGCCTCCCGTTTGAGGGTAATCAGTTCCTGACGGGACAATTCCACCTCTTCCCGGGCGCGCTGCTCCCGATCCTCCGCCTTCATGTTGGCGGTGCGGATAATGTCCGCCGCCTTCTGCTTGGCCTCGCGTATCACATTCTCGCCCAGGCGCTGGGCATTGAGCATGGTGGTGCGCAGGGTATCCTCCTCCGCACGATACTGCTCAATGCGCTGGGCCAGCACGACCAGCTTCTTTTGCAGCTCCTCGTTGCTGGCGCTCAGGGCATCCATGCTGTCGGCCACCTGCTTGAGGTAGTCGTCCACATCCTCGCAGCGGTAGCCACGCATAGCGCGGTCAAAGGTCACACGGCGGACATCCTCGGATGAGATCATGTGCGTTCCCTCCTGGCTTAATTAGTACTTATAAAAAAAATAAAGATACGATCCTTGCGGCTTTTGCCGCCAATGGCAGCTAATCTGTACCGGCCCTGACCGCGAACTGTAACGATATCCCGGGCGTACATCAGATCATGGGCGTCGCGCGCCGACAGATGGTTGATCTCCACCCGCCCTGCAGCGATATACTCTGCCGCCCGGGTGCGGGAGGTGTGCAGCATCGCGGCTAGAACGGCGTCCGCCCGCAGGGAGGAAACGGTGGCCTCCTGCATTTCCCTCTCAGGGCCTTGAAGAATCACGGGCGGCAGAACGTCCTGGCGGATTACTGCAACGGGGCAGCGCCCTGCGCCGGTCAACTCCGCCTCGATCAGCGCCGCCTTATCCTCCAGCACAAAGGCGTAGAAGACGGCGGGGTCCTGCGGGTCGGGCAGAAGATCCCCCAGGCAGGCGCGATCCAGCCCCAGGCCCAGGACCGCTCCCAGATAATCCCGGTGGCCCGGCAGTGCCTCCCCCGCCGCCTGCATCCGAAGCAGGGCGATGGGATCCTCCTGCCAGGCTCCGGGCGGCTCCGCCAGGAGCAGCCTGCGCTCGGCGTTGCCGTACCCGCCCCAAAAGCGGGCGCAGGTGCAGCCGACGCGGTGCATGGCAGCCTCGGCCAGCTGCTGTTCCCGGTCAGAGAGAAAGCCGGTGTGGCGCGGTATCCCCCGCGCCTCGGCCAAGGTGCAGATCTCCTCCACCCGGCGCATCAGCAGGCGTTCCTCATCGTTCTGCGGCGGGATATACCCCCGTGCCGCCTGCGGCGTATCAGAAGAAGACGCCATTGTTCTCCAACTCGTCAATCAGGTCGCCCATGATATCGACATTGTAGGGCGTAATGATGAAGGTGCTGGTAGCCACCCGCTTGATCTGGCCGTTGTTGGCGTAGGCCACGCCGGAGAGAAAGTCTATCAGGCGGCGGCAGACCTCTTTGCTGGCGGATTCCAGATTCAGTACCACGGTGCGCTTGGCGTTCAGCTGGTCCGCGATGGTGGAAGCGTCGTCAAAACGCTCCGGCTTGACGAGGACAACCTGCAGTTGGGTGGTCGCGTTGATATTGACTACCTTATTATGCTGCTTCATTTCGGCCTGCGCATACTCCTGCTGCGCCGCAGAGGCCGAACTGCCGGCAAAAACGTCATCCTCAGAATCGAGGTATTCGTCCCCTTCCATATCAGGATTGATGCCAAGGGCATTTTTCAGGCCAGAAAACATGGACATGATGGTTCTCCTTTATTTGGTCGGAATTTGTCTCTCAGGCTGCAAAACCA
Source organism: uncultured Subdoligranulum sp. (assembly GCA_964542725.1). Lineage (GTDB taxonomy): Bacteria > Bacillota > Clostridia > Oscillospirales > Ruminococcaceae > Gemmiger. The sequence continues at coordinate 37,610 of CAZIVF010000005.1, forward strand.
AGAGCTTGACGGGAAGCTGCCCCAACAGCCCCACCGTGCGGCGGGACGCTGTTTTGGCGGGAAGCGAAGCCTTTGGCCCCGCAGACGAGCCATATCAGACTTACAGCGATATACACTAATTATTATCTTCTTTTTTTACAAAAATGTCAATACGGCAGCGCTATAATAGCTTGCCATCCTGCAAATTTGTTCCCTCCACAATAATCTCATCGTAGAGGCGCACCTCGTTTTCGGTCCCCAAAGCGCCGTCCTTTGGAACCAGGATATAGTTTTCGTTCTCATACAAAGTCGTTATCCTGAGGAACTTTTGCAGGTTGCCGTACTTGACATAGACGCCGCGCTCGCCATCCACGATATGCAGCGCCGCTCTGTCGATTCGGATCCCCTCGTATGTGTACAGGTCGATGCGGGCGTTCTCCACCCCCAGGCGAAGCACGCTGGCGTCAATGGTGCGGCACTCCAGCACGACCTTACCAAGGCCGTTTTTCTCGTCCAGCACCACCTCCTCCACGGTGGCTCCCAGCGGCGTGTTGGCCTTACCCGGCACGCTGATCTGCACCGAGGAGAGCGTCTCAAACCTTTGGGCGGTCTCCAGCGGGCATACCGCGTAAAACCGCCAGGAAAAGCCGGTAACGATCCGCCCCGCCCGGCTGGAATCCGCCGCGGCGAAGCCCGCCTCCAGCAGGGCCTGCAGTCCGGCCGGGTCTGCGTCGATCAATGCCTGCTCGTCCGGCTCGATATCCGGCGCCAATTCGGCGCAGATAAAATAGCCGTTGGTTTCGGCAGTCACCGTGTCCAGGGTTCCCAGCTGGGAGGCGATCGCGTCGTACTCGCTCTGCAGGCCGGCGAGGGCCGCGTCAAAATTTTCCACCTGCCCGGTGCTGATCTGTAGCCGGTTCTGCGCCAGCAAAAAATCATCCTCCGCCGCCGTAATGCCGCTGTATTGGGCGGTATCCATCTGATCCAACAAATTGTACAGCGCCTGCCGCGTTTGATTGGTCATGATGGAAAGGTCTGTCCCCGCCGCCTGGGATTTGCTCAAAAGGCTGATGCTTCGCTCCAGCCGCTCCAGCCGCTCCCGCAGAAGGGATTGGTCGTCGCTGGTATACCGCTCGGCAATGACGCTGCCGCCGGTGACGCGCTCCCCGTCCGAGACAAGGTACCCCAGGATGCCGCTGCCCGGCACATCCACCGCCTCAAAAACGGCCACGCCGTTCAGTTCCACGCTGTCGTACATGGTGTAGGCGATGGCGGTTTCCGTTTTATAGGTGTGATGGAAGATGACAAATATCTGCACCGCGATGTACAGAAAGATCACGACCAAAAATCCGGTGATCAGCATTGCAGCCACCCGGCGCGCCAGAGGCTTCTTCTGTTTTTCCGGCATGGCTCTGCCTCCTTTCGGGATCAGTGGGTCAGGAACCGGCGAACCAGCTCCCGGGCCTGCTCCGCCGCGCCCGGCTCGTCCACATAAAGCCAGACGGCTTCGTTTTGGTGGCGGAACCAGGTCAGCTGGCGCTTCGCGTAACGACGGGTGGCCTGCTTGAGGCGGTTCACGCAGTCGTTCAGCGGCTGCTCCCCCTCGAAATAGGGGAAAAACTCTTTATACCCGATGGCCTGCGCCGCTGTGCGGTAGTTTTCGCGGTGCCGCCAGACCCGCTCGGCCTCCGCCAGCACCCCCGCCTCCACCATGCCATCCACCCGCCGGTCGATGCGGCGGTAGAGCGCGTCGCGATCCCGGCAGGTCAGGCAAAGGCAGAGGGCGCGGTAGGGCGGCTGTGCCGGGCGGGATGTTTTTTGTTCCTCACTCATTGTACGCCCTGTGGAACGATACAATTCAAGGGCTCGGATGATGCGGGGCAGGTTGTTGGGGTGGACCTTTGCCGCATACGCGGGATCGATCTCTGCCAGGCGGCGATGGAGCGCCCCGGCTCCCTCTTCCCGGGCCTGCCGCTGCAGCACTGCGCGCAGGGCAGGATCGGTCTTTTCCGGGGTGAAGGCCACCCCGTTCAGCAAGCTGGTGATATACAGCCCGGTGCCACCCACCACCAAGGGCAGACGCCCCCGCGCGGTAATCTCCCCGATCAGCGCAGCGGCGGCGGCGGTGAACTCTGCCACGCTGTAAGGCTGCTCCGGCTCCAAAATATCCAACAGATGGTGGGGAATCCCCTGCCTTTCCTCCGGCGTAGCCTTGGCGGTACCGATATCCAGCCCGCGGTAGACCTGCATGGAATCGGCGCTGATAATCTCGCCGTCAAACTCCCGGGCCAGCGCCACGGAGAGCGCGGTCTTACCGGTGGCCGTCGGCCCGCCGACGGCGATCACGCGGGGGGACTGCGGATCATACAAGGCGGCCAAACTGTTTTTCCAGCTCCTTCCGGGTGATTTTCAAGACGCAGGGGCGGCCATGGGGGCAGAACGGCGGGATGGTCCCATCCATAATCCGCTGGGCCAGAGCCAGCATCTCGCTGGCGTCGGTGCGGTCCCCCGCTTTGATGGCGGCGCGGCAGGCGATGGAATGAAGCACCCACTCGGTCTTTTCCCGCAGGGCATCCCGCACCCCGTCGGCCAGGCGGGCCGCCAGTTCCACCAGCATATCCTCCACGTCGTCCACCGACACATCCGCCGGTACAGCGCGCACCAGCACGGCGGCTCCGCCGAAATCCTCCGCCTCAATGCCGGCCTCCCGCAGAAGCTCCAGGTTCTGCAGCACCGCCTGTTTCTCGGCGGCAGACAGATTGACCTGCACCGGCATCAGAAGCATCTGGGCAGGTACTTGGCCGTAGTCCTTCGCCAGCTTCTCAAACAGGATGCGCTCATGGGCGGCGTGCTTGTCAATAAGGCAGAGTTCATCGCTCCGCTCGGTGATAATGTAGGTCTTGAACACCTCGCCCACCACCCGCAGCGTCTCGCTGGCGGGGGAAGGCATCAGGGTGGTCTGCTCCGGCGCGGCCAGGGGCAGCGCGCTCAGGGCGGCCCGTCCCTCCCCCTCCCCTTGAGGCTGGGGGGCGCAGGCCAAAGGTGCCTCCGGCGCCTGCTGCTCAGGCAGATCGGGCAGGATGTCCAGCAGCGTCTCGCTGGCGGCGTGAAGGACCGTCCCCAGAGCGGCCTCCTCCTCTCCGGCTGGCGGAACGGATGCGGCGGGCGGAGCCTCCAACGGCTGGGGAACCTGGCCCGCTTCATATTCCTCCCGCTCGGAGCGCAGCGTCATGCCGCCCGGCAGAGGCCGCGCAGCCACGGGAGCCGTCAGTTCCCGCATGGCCCGGTACTCCGCCGCCGACATCGTGGCGAAATGCTTCTGCGACCGGGCCGCGGGCGCGGAGGCCGGACGCACTGCCGGCGCGGCGGAACTGGCCTCCTGGGGCTGTTCCGGCTCCGCCGCCAGATGCCCCATCTCGAAGCGGCACTCCCCGCTGCCGGGGGTCGCCAGGGCGGTTCGCACGGCGCGGTATACAGCGTCAAAAACATCGCTCTCCCGCGCAAAGCGGATCTCCGTCTTGGCGGGGTGGACGTTCACGTCCACCAGGTCGGCAGGCAGTTCCAGCATCAGCACTGCGCCGGGGAACTTGCCCTGCATCATGGTACCCTTGTAGGCGTTTTCCAGGGCGGCCATCATGGTGCGGTTTTTGACATAGCGCCCGTTGACAAAAAAGTGCTGGGCGGAGCGGGAAGCCCGGCAGGCGCGGGGCGGCGTGACCAACCCGGATACTTTATAAAGGCCGCTGCCGCCATCCACCTCCAGCAGGTCGCGGGCAAACTCCCGGCCCAGGGTGGCATGTACCGCGCTGCGCAGATCGCCGTTGCCGGGGGTGACAAACTGCTGCTTGCCATCCCGCAGGAAACGGAAGGATATCTCTGGATGAGAAAGCGCTGCGTGCAGCACCGTCTCGCCCACAAAAGTACCTTCGCTGGCATCCTTCTTGAGGAATTTCATCCGCGCAGGGGTATTATAAAACAGTGTATTGACGGTAACGGTCGTACCCTGCGGGCGGGCGCCCGGTTCAATTCCCTGGGGTTCCCCGCCCTCAATGCGGTAGCGGCAGGCATACTCGTCCGCCTGGGTTCTGGTCAGCACCTCCACCTTCGCCACGCTGGCAATGGAAGCCAGCGCTTCCCCCCGGAAGCCCAGAGTGTGGATATGGCCCAGATCCTCCGCCGTGGCGATCTTGCTGGTCGCATGGCGGATAAACGCTTTATCGATATATTCTGCCTCAATACCGCTGCCGTTATCAACGATCTGCAGCTGCTCTATGCCGCCGCGCGTGATCGAGAGAGTGATCTGCGTAGCGCCCGCATCGATGGCATTCTCCAAAAGTTCCTTGGCAACGGAGGCAGGCCGCTCGACGACCTCGCCTGCGGCGATCAACTCCGCCGTATGCTTGTCCAGCACACGAATTTCCGCCATGGGGTTCACCTGCCTTTATCAGTTCAGTACATTCTTGAGTTCATACAGGAAGTTCAGCGCTTCCAGGGGGGTCAGCGTCTCAATGTCAACGCTGTGCAGCTTGTCCACCACTTCGCTGGGAACGGTGGGGTTGTTGTAGGCTTCCACCGTCTCAAAATCCAGCTGCACCGTCTGACTGCGACCGGGGGCGCTGGCCTCCAGCTGGCGCAGCACGGCGTGGGCACGTTTGATCACACTGCCGGGCAGGCCGGCCAGCTTGGCGACCTCGATGCCATAGCTGTCATCGGCGGGGCCAGCAACGATGCGCCGCAGGAAGGTGATATCCTCCCCCCGCTTTTTGACGGCGATGTTGTAGTTCTTGACCCCTTCCACATCCTTATCCATGGAGGTCAGTTCATGGTAATGGGTGGCGAACAGCGTTTTGCACCCGATGTTCGCGCAGATATGCTCCACCACGGCCCGGGCGATGCTCATACCGTCAAAGGTGGAGGTGCCGCGCCCGATCTCATCCAAAATGACCAGGCTGTGCTTGGTGGCGTTTTTAAGGATCTGTGCCACCTCGGTCATCTCCACCATAAAAGTGGACTGCCCTGCCGCCAGATCGTCCGAGGCGCCCACCCGGGTAAAAATGGCGTCCACCACGCCGATCCGAGCGCTGGCCGCCGGCACAAAGCTGCCGACCTGGGCCATCAGGGTGATCAGCGCGTTCTGGCGCATGTAGGTGGACTTGCCGGCCATGTTGGGGCCGGTGATGAGCAGCATGCGATCCTCCCGCTCATTGAGCAGCGTATCGTTGGGAACAAAAAGGCTGCCGTGCAGCATCTGCTCAATGACCGGGTGCCGCCCCTCCTTAATTTCAATCACATCGCTCTCGTCCACCGTCGGCTTGGCGTAATGGTTACACTGGGCTGCCTCGGCAAAGCCGGCCAGCACATCCAGCTGGGCCACTGCCGATGCGGTGCGCTGGATGCGCACGATCTGCGCCGAGACTGCGGCCAACAGATCGGCAAACAGCTGATGCTCCAGCACCAGCAGGCGCTCGCTGGCGCCAAGAATCTTGTTTTCCAGTTCCTTCAGTTCCGGGGTGATGTACCGTTCGCCGGTGGTCAGGGTCTGCTTGCGCACAAAGCTGGCCGGCACCGAGCCCATGTAAGAGCGGCTCACCTCAATGTAATAGCCGAACACCTTGTTGAAGCTGACCTTCAGCTTGGGGATGCCGGTCTCCTCCTTGAGTTGGGCCTCCATCTTGGCCAGATAGCCTCTGCCGCCGTCCCGGATATCCCGCAGTTCGTCCACTTCGGCGTTGTAACCGGGCCGGATCGCGCCGCCCTCCTTCATGTTGGCGGGGGGATCGTCGACAACGGCGTTGCAGATCATCTCCCGGATGTCCTCCAGCGGGTCGATCTGCCCTGCTAACTCGGCCAGCAACGGCGCGCCGCCGTTGGCTGCCTGGTCTTTGACCTGGGGCAGGCAGGCGCAGGTATCCCCCAGCGCCTTCACTTCCCTGGGGGTGGCGCTGCCGTACAGGATGCGGGTGGTCAGGCGTTCAATATCGAAGACATGGCCCAGCGCCTCCTTCAGATCGGCACGGGCAATGCTGGCGTCGTGGAGGGCCTGCACCGCGTCCAGCCGCCGGTTGATAGCGGTAGCATCCACCAAGGGCTGCTCGATCCAGGAGCGCAGCATCCGCTTGCCCATAGCGGTCTCTGTCTTATCCAGCACCCACAGGAGGGTCCCCTTCTTTTCGCGGCCCCGCATCGTCTCGGTCAGTTCCAGGTTGGCGCGGGTCACAGGGGAAAGGCCCATGAACTGGGCGTCCGCATAATTTTGGATGGTTTTGATGCGCTCCACACCATGCTTCTGCGTCTCATGCAGATAGTCCAGCATAGCGCCCACCGCGTAAGGAACCAGCGCGTCGGAGGCAAAATGGCCGGCGTGCCGCCAGTCGGGGCCAAACTGGGCGGCCATGGCGGCTTCCATGGCCTTCTCTTTGTAGCAGGCGTCCTCCCGCAGTTCCACCAGCGCACAGGTGTGCTGCTTAATGTAGGCCGTCACATCTTTGAGATCCAGCATGGCCGGGCAAATGAGTATCTCGCTGGGCATATAGCGGCAAAGTTCCCCGATGATCGCCCCGCCAATCTTGTCGGCGCTCAATTCTGTGGCGTAGGCCTCGCCGGTAGAAATATCGGCAAAGCAGATCCCCGCCCGCCAGCGTCCCCTCACCCGTTTGGCGTAGATGCTGCAAAGGTAGTTGTTCTTATCGTCCGCCAGCATACTGCTCTCGATAACAGTGCCGGGGGTGATGACGCGGATCACATCCCGCCGCACCAGCCCCCTGGCCAAAGCCGGGTCCTCCATCTGCTCGCAGATGGCCACCTTGTACCCCTTGGCGATGAGGCGGGCGGCGTAATTCTCATAGGAATGGAACGGCACGCCGGCCATGGGCGCAGGCTCCGGTAAGCCAAAATTCTTGCGTGTCAGCGTCAATTCCAATTCACGGGAGGCCAGTTTGGCATCCTCAAAAAACATCTCGTAAAAATCCCCCACGCGGTAAAACAGGATCTCATTGGGGTGCTGGGCCTTAATGTCCAGGTATTGTTTCAACATCGGGGAAACCGCTTTTTCGGCCATGCTTCACACTCCTGTGCTGCTCATGGGCTGCCGGGGTCAGTGGCAGCCGCCGCAGGTGGAGCAGCTGCCGGTGCAGCCGCCCTCCGGCGGATTGACGGTCATAGGGTCGCCGCCGTTCATGGCGGTGTTGATGATGGCGTCAATATGGCTGACCATCGCCTCGCACTCCGCCTTGGCGGTGTTGTAGCGAACCATGCCCTCGCTGGACATGATCTGGTTGTAAAGGGCGCTCATCCGTTGGTTCAATTCTGCCACGCGGGCGCTGTCGGTGTCGGCCTTGGCGGCCTCGTTGTTCAGATCCAGGCGGGCCAGGTTGAACTCCCCGATGAGATTTTGCAGTTCCTCGTCGGCGTCGTTCTCACGGCGGGCGGCATCCAGCTCCAGGTAGCGGGGGTCGGTCTGCAGGGCGGCGGCGGCTTTCTTAAAAAGATCGATGCAATCCATAGATATTCTCTCCTTATCGTTTGTTTTCCTGTGGGAAAGCGGTGAGTTTTGCGGGCAGTCGGCGGCTTTACTCCGCCAGTTCCCCCACAAGCAGGGCGGCGCGGGATCCCGTCAGGCGCACCCGCGCCCACTGGCCGATGCGTTCCTTCCCGGCGGGGAATTCCACCACCAGGTTGTTGTCCAGCCGACCGTTGAGGGTACCGGGGCGGCGGCCTGCGCCTTCCGCCAGCACCCGCACCGTCTGCCCAGCTAGGGCGGCCACAGCCTCAAAGGCTATGCCGTCCTGGGTTTTGAGCAGCCGGTCCATGCGGGCGGTCTTCTCAGCGTGGGTGGTGGGGTCTGGCAGGTCGGCGGCTTTGGTGCCGCTGCGCTTGGAGTAGATGAAGGTGAAAAGCTGCATATACCCCACACGGCGCACCAGCGTCAGCGTTTCCTCAAAGTCCTCCTCGGTCTCACCGGGGAAGCCTACAATGATATCGCTGGAGAAGGTCACTCCGGGGATCTTTTCCTTAGCATATTCCACCAGAGCAAGGTACTGGGCCACCGTGTAATGGCGGTTCATCTCCTTCAACAGCCTGTCACTGCCGGACTGTACCGGCAGATGGATGTGCTTGCAGAGTTGGGGATGGGCCGCGATGGTATCGATGAGTTTGCGGCTGGCATCCTTGGGATGGCTGGTCATAAAACGAATCTGATAGTCCCCCGGTACCCGGCAGAGCTGCGCCAGCAGATCGGCAAAGTCGATCGGCTCCGCCAGACCCTTGCCGTAGCTGTTGACATTTTGGCCCAACAGGGTGATCTCTTTGTAGCCCGCCTCCACAAGTTGGCGGAATTCCGCCAGGATGGCCTGCGGCTCACGGCTGCGCTCCCGCCCGCGCACATAGGGTACGATGCAATAGGTGCAGAAGTTATCGCACCCGTACATGATGGGCAGCCAGGCGCGGAAACCGGAATCCCGCCGTATGGGCAGTTTCTCTACAACGGCGTTGCGCTCGCAGGGATCCTCCAGGTAGCGCTTGCCCTGGCGCAGGCGTTCGGCCAGCATAGCGGGCAGCCGGTCGATGCCATCCACCCCGAACACCAGGTCCACATAAGGGTAGCTTTTCCGCAGCTTGTCCACAATATGCGGCTGCTGGGCCATACAGCCGCAGACTCCGATGATCAGGCGGGGGTTCTTCTCTTTCAGGCGTTTCAGCGCGCCCACGTTGCCGAAAACCCGCTGTTCGGCATGTTCCCGCACGGCGCAGGTGTTGAAGAGGATCAGATCGGCCTGCTCAACATTTTCGCACAGGCCGAAGCCCACATCCAGCAGCACGCCGCGTATTTTTTCCCCGTCGTTCATGTTCTGCTGGCAGCCGTAGCTGTGTACATAAGCCAGGGGCGGGGTCTCATAATAAGCGGCCAGCGTTTGGGCCGCCGCCTCGTCATGGGCATAGATCAATTTTTCCAAGGAATGTATCTCCTACTAGGGCCTGCATAAGGGGCCGTTTTGCCAAATGGGTATACTTTACCAAATATACCATATCAGTATACCAAATCGGAAGAAAAAGTACAAGCGCCAGTTTTGCATTTTTGCGCCGTATGCGGTATACTGGGAGACAGATTTTTCCCGACGGAGGCTCCTTATGGATCACCTATTGATTTTGGAGGATGACCGCACCCTGTGTGCCGGCGTATGTATGGCTTTGGCGGGCGAGGGGCGCGAGACCCTCGCCTGCCATACCCTGGCCGAGGCCAGGGCTGCTTTGGCCGCCCGCACCTTTGCGCTGCTGGTGCTGGATATCAACCTGCCCGACGGCAGCGGCCTGGATCTTGTGCGGGAACTGCGCCCTGCCTGCCGCACGCCGGTGCTGCTGCTGACGGCCAACGATCTGGAGTGGGATATTGTCAACGGCTTGGAGGCGGGTGCCGACGATTACATCACCAAACCCTTCAGCCTGGCGGTGCTGCGGGCTAGGGTGGCGGCGTTGCTGCGCCGGGTGGGCAGTTCCCCTAGCGCCCAATACCGATGCGGGGCGCTTAGCTTTGACTTTGAGCGGATGGAATTCTTCAAGGATGGCCGGCCTCTGGAATTGAGCCGCACCGAGCAGAGGCTGCTTCATCTTCTGGTGGCCAACCGGGGGCAGACCCTCCCCCGTGCGCTGCTGCTGGACCGTGTGTGGGGTACCGCGGAGTATGTGGATGAGAACGCCCTCTCTGTCGCCGTGAAGCGGCTGCGGGATAAACTGGGTACAGACTGCCTGCGCACCGTCTACGGTGTGGGCTATGTTTGGAAGGAGCCGCAATGAAACAGCTTTTGATCCCGGCTTTCTCCTTTGCGCTGGGCGCCCTGCTGGCCTGGCTATTTGCCCGCCGGCGCACCCGCCGCCTGCTGGAACGGCTGAACGCCATGCTGGACGCCGCTCTGCAAGGGGATTTCCGCGAATCCGCCTTTGACGAAAGCCTGCAGAGCGCGGTGGAGACCCGCATGGCCCGCTACCTTTCCGCCTCCGAGCGCAGCACCGGCCAGCTGGAGGCGGAGAGAACCGCCATCAAACAGCTGATCGGCGATATTTCCCACCAGACCAAAACGCCCATTGCCAACCTGCTGCTCTACACCCAGCTGCTGGGCGAGCAGGAACTGCCGGAAACCGGCCGCGCGCTGGCCGCTTCCGTCACCGCCCAGGCTGAAAAACTGCGCTTCCTCATCGAGGCGCTTGTTAAAGTTTCCCGGCTGGAGAGCGGCGTCATCGCCCTGCACCCCGTTTCCTCCCCCATTATGCCGCTGATGGAGCGGGTCGCGGAGCAGATCGCACCGCAGGCCGCCCGGAAAGGAATCGACCTGACGCTGATCCCCACCGACAGCACGGCGTTTTTTGATGAGAAATGGACCGTAGAAGCCCTGTACAATCTGGTGGACAACGCCGTCAAATATACGCCGCCCGGCGGCGCCGTGACGGTGCGGGCCATCGCCTACGAGCTGTTCTGCCGCATCGACGTGCAGGATACCGGCCCGGGCATCCCGGAAAGGGACCAGCCCAGCGTTTTCGCCCGGTTCTGGCGCGGTTCCGGCACCGAGACCGCCGAAGGCGTGGGGATCGGCCTCTATCTGACCCGGCAGATTGCCGCCGGGCAGGGCGGGTACGTCAAGGTGAACTCCGCGCCGGGGCGGGGCAGCACCTTTTCGCTGTTTTTATCCCGGGAACAGCCGATAGGCGGAAATCTAACAGAACTGTAAGATTTCTGTGCGGGGCGGAAAGTTTCTTGAAAGAAGACCGGTGTATTGTGTGTATTGTTTCCCCTAAGCGGAGCGGCGTTAGGGAACTTTTGG
>CAZIVF010000006.1:0-9752 GCA_964542725.1 uncultured Subdoligranulum sp.
CCGCCGTGGCCTGGCCGCGGCCGATGCCCTTGGTCTCGCGGGTGATGCAGATGGAGCCGCCGCCGATGCCGATCTTGACAAAGTCGGCCCCTGCCTTCGCCAGGAAGAGGAAACCATCCCGGTCCACCACGTTGCCGGCACCCACCTTGACGGAATCGCCGTATTTCCCGCGGATCCAGGCGATGGTGCGGGACTGCCACTCGCTGAATCCCTCGGAGGAATCGATACAGAGTACATCCACGCCGGCCTCCACCAGGGCGGGGACGCGCTCGGCATAGTCGCGGGTGTTGATGCCCGCGCCCACCACATAGCTCTTGTTGGCGTCCAGCAATTCATTCACATTCTCTTTGTGGGAGTCGTAATCCTTGCGGAAAACCATATACTGCAGGCGGCCTTCGCCGTCCACCAGGGGCAGGGAATTGATCTTATTGTCCCAGATGATGTCGTTGCAGTCGTGCAGGCTGGTGGAGGAGGGGGCGACGACCAGCTTGTCCAGCGGTGTCATGAAGGCAGTGACCTTCATATCGGTGGACATGCGGGAGAGACGGTAGTCCCGGGAGGCGACGATGCCCAGCAGCTTACCGTGGGCGGTGCCGTCGGCGGTGATGGCCACGGTGGAATGGCCGGTGCGGGTTTTGAGGTCCAGCACATCGGCCAGGGTGGCGTCGGGGCCAAGGTTGGAATCGGAAGTGACAAAGCCTTTCTTGTAGGCTTTGACGCGGCGGACCATATCGGCCTCCGCCTCCACCGACTGGGAGCCGTAGATGAAAGAGATGCCGCCCTGCTTGGCCAGCGCGATGGCCAGCTTCTCCCCCGAGACGGACTGCATGATGGAGGACACCATGGGGATGTTCATCGTCAGGGGGCATTCCTCCGCCCCCTTGCGGTACTTGACCAGCGGGGTCTTCAGGCTGACGGCGTTGGGTACGCACTCCGAGGAGGAGTAGCCAGGGACGAGCAGATACTCGCCAAAGGTGCGGGACGGTTCAGAAAAAAAGTACGCCATAAATACACTTCTCCTTTACCTTGCTAACAGTTTGTTTTACATTTTCCGTATTGCTAGAGATTGTACCACATTCGCGGACAAAATACAAAATTTTTGGCGTAGAATCTTTATTTTGTGTGGTGAAAGAAAATTGTGGAAGTTGACCAAACGGCCCCCGGCAAAGTCGTACTTTGCCGGGGGCCGTCTGAGGCGGCTTTCCCGCCCCGCGTTATCGTCGCAGCCTCCTGCCCGCGAATCTTCGCCCGGCCGGAGGATGCCGGGTGTAGGGCAGCGCTCTCATTCGCTCAGGAAGAAGACCGATACGTTACCCACGCCGGACTCCGCTTCCAGCTTGCCGGCCCCGGCGCCCTGCCGGGCCGGGGAGCCGAGGGCAACGCCGTCGTAGACCAGGGCGCCGGTGGGCGCCTCGCCCTCAAAGGTATAGTCCTCGGCGCGGCCCGCCACCCGGATATCCACATTGCCCGTGCCGGCGGAAGCCTCGATCTCCCAAGCGTTCTCGATGCGGTCGGCGGTCACATCGCCTGTTCCGCTCTCCAGTGTCACCTTGCCCGCGCGGACCGTCCCGGCATAGATCTCCCCCACGCCGGTTTCCAGGTCGATCTTGGAGCCGGTGAGGCCGCCGACGACGGTCACATCCCCCGTTCCCAGTTCCACATCCAGCTGCTCCACTGCGATGCCGTCAAGGGTGACAGAACCCACGCCCAGTTCCACGTCCGCCTTGCTGATGCCGCTCTCCGGCACAAAAACCGTCACGATGGAACCCTCGTCCTGCCCGGTATACTGGTAGTCCTTCATCGTAACCTTGCAGATACCGTTCGCGTTGACGATGCCCACGCCGTAGCGCTCATAGTCTTCCACCGTCAGGGTCACAGACTGCGCCGTTCTGTCCGTCACAAAATTCACGGTGCCTACAGCCAGCTCGATCTCCAGCTTGGCGGCGGGGTCGATGTTTTCATGTATCAGTGCCGAGCCGTCCGGCGTGGTGGAGGTTCCCTCCTCCGCAGCAGCGAGCGAATCCAGCGTACCGGCTTGGGTGCTCTCCGTCTGTGCCGCATAGCCGTTGTGGTCGTAATCCCCGTACGCCTCGCCAATCGGCACCGTCTCGCTGCCGACGGTTGAGACGGCGTAAGCCGTATTCCCCCCGCGGAGCAGCCACAGCCCCAGCGCCGCCAGCTGCACCAGAAAGGCGACGGCGACAACAAGCAAAAAGATAATCCATCCGCCCTTGCTGAAGGTGCTGCGGATGCCGCCGGCGCGGTGCGGCGGGGCGACGGGTTCCGCGCGGGGCGGGGCGACGGCCCCCAACGGCGGCGGTTCCGGGGCGGCGGGCGGAGCCACTTCGCCGGCTGCGGCTTCTGCCTCCGTGGTAGACGGCTCCCCGGCGGGCTGGCCTTCCCCCTCCAGGATGGAGCGGGCCACCTCGGCGGGGTCGCCCAGGGCGGCGGCGGTGGCTTCCTCGTTCTCTTTGCCGGCGGCGTCAAAGTATTCCTCGTAGTAGGTCAGGGCATCCTGGCGCTCCTGCTCCGGCAAGGCGGCCAGCAGTTCCTCCAGACGGGCAAGGTAGGCGTATTTTTTCATGGTAATTCCCCCAAAAGCAGTCGATCTATTTTGCCTGTATAAGCTTTCCATTCGGCGCAGTAGCGCTCCAGCTGGGCGCGGCCATAGTCGGTAATGCGGTAATAGCGGCGGTTGCGGCCATTGAAGGGGCTATCGTACACCGTCAGGAATCCATCCTTTTGCAGGCGGCGCAGGACCGGGTACAGGGTGGACTCTGACAAGTCCAGCACCTGTTTGATCTCCTGGGTGATTTTGTACCCGTAGACCCCCTGCTCCTCCCTGGCGATCACAGCCAGAACGATGGCGTCCAGCAAAGCCGCGCCGGTGGTAAAGGCCATGTGGTCCCTCCTTTCCGAAAATGGTAGATGGCTTTATATATTATATATCATATAATATTACATTTTGCAATAGGCCGGAGAAATAAATTTGCCCGGGGCGGGCGATTTTTTCTCCGGCCGGCCAAAGGCCGGTCGGAGGTTGCAGGCAGGCAAAAGAAAAGCCCTCGCCCGAGGGAAGGGCGAGGGTTTTCAAAGGAGGAGAAGAACACATGAAAAAGTGTGGTGATGTTTAGCTTGCAAGTAAATTGTAACCTTTTTGTCACCCGTTGTCAATAGGGTTTTGTAATTTTTTTGTAATTTCTCAATTTGTTCATATTTGCGGGGCGGGGGTGCCGCCCCCTGCCGGGTCTCCGCCGTGGGGCGGGGCTGCCGGGGCGCCGGGCTGCATCGCCCGGCAGGGCAGCGGCGATGGTCAGCGCGGTCGCTGCGCCGGCAGGGGTGTTTTGCAGAGCCAGGCTGCCGCCATGGTCCCAGGCGACGGCGCGGGCCAGGTACAGCCCCAGGCCCCAGTGGCCGCCGGCAGGGCGGCAGATGGCGAAGCCGTCCTCGCCGGGCATCATCACGTCCAGCAGGATACAGTCCGCCCAGCGGCAGTGGGCCTCGGTCACGGCGTCGCCGCTGCACAGCGTCCTGACCGTGTGGCCGTCCCGCGCCAGGGCGGCCTGCAGCAGGTCGCAGAGATCGCGGTCATCGTCCACCGCCAGGATGATGGCGTTGACGGGGAAAAAGCCGTCTGCCCGGTTGGCGATACCGCCGTACAGGCCGAAGAACTCCACCAGGCCCATCACGGCGGAGATGGCGTAGATGCGCATGAAATAGCGTTTTCGGCTGTGGATGTGGGCGAAGCCCTCTACCGTGCAGAAGAGGAACAGCGGCGCCGAGAGCCGCCCCAGCATGGTGAACGCGAGGGGGATTTTGCCGGTGAATTCAAAAAAGCAGTGAATATGGTCCAGGACCATGAAGATCAGCGCCAGCAGCTTGATCTGGCTGCCGGTCATGCCCTTGGGCTGTGTGGTTATCCTAAAAAGAACCCCTTCCTGTTTGGTATGGCACCATTGTAGCAAGGGATCCTGTAGAAATTCTAAGGGCGAGATTTTTTGCCGGGACTGCCGGCTTTTTATCGGGGCCGGAAGGAGGCGCTGGCTTCAAAGGCGGAAAGGCCGTCGCGGGTGGCGTTGAAGTACCATTGGCCGGGGGCAGTCTCGGCGCGGGCCAGGGTAAAGGTCTCCCCCCGCGGGACTTCCCGGTGGTAGAAGATCAGAAGGTCGGTCAGTTCGGCGGCATCCCACACGCCGACGGGCAAGGCGTCGCAGAGGATATCGGCATAGCGGGTGTTGTTCAGGTGGCCGTTCATATCGCACAGGGAGTAGGAGGCCGTGCACACCCCCATCGGCGCGCAGGCTTCGGCGGCGGCCTTGGTCATCCGCATCGGCAGCTCCTGGGGTACCTCGGACGCCCAGGAGTCGTTGAACTGCGCGGGGTGCTTGCGCAGGATGGTGCGCTTATCGGTATCGATCAGCACCCAGCGGCTGTCCAGCAGGGCGACCTGGCAGCCCTGGGCGTCCATAATCTCTGTGATGCGTTTGTTGACGGCGCGCTTGATCTTCTCGGGCCGGGTGCGCAGCGTCAGCACCTCGTCCACGCGGGGGGTGCGGTCAATGTGCAGCGCTGATTTCGCCAGCACATAGGCGGTGTGGGTGGTGGCGTACAGCGCATCGTCCAGGCCGACAGCCGCGGCATGCTCGGTGGCGATCTGCTGGCCGTACCGCAGCAGCGCCCCCGGCTTGACGAGGCCGCGATAGTCGCCGTCGTGGCGGTAAACCTGAAATTGTTTGGTGTATTCAGATAAAGACATGGCAGGTTCCTTCTTCTTTCATTTTGTTCGGGGCAGGGCTTCGCGGAGGGATGCGGCGCCCCCTGCGGGCGCGGCTTGGAGCGGCGGGGCCAGTGCGCCCCAGAAGCCGCCTTCCCCTTCCCGCCGCTGCCAGCCCCCAACCAGAAGTATACCACAAACCCGGCGGGGTGAACAGCCCGCCGGGTTTGTGAAAATTTCAATAATCGTCCCGCATCTTTTTGCGCAGTTTGCGCCAGATGTTGAAGACGGACAGGGCGATGGCCGCCAGCAGGGCCGCCAGCACCATCCACCCGCTGCCGCCCTCCTCGTAGCTCTTCATCTCGCTCCACTGGGCGTCCAGTTCGGCGTTGACCTCGTCGGGCAGGGTGACGAACACCTCCGCCTTGCTCATCACATCCTCGCCGGGGTAGGCGATCTCACTGTATTTCAGTTCATCGTCCAGCTCCTCCCACACGGCGGTGATGGGGGTGGAGTAGCCGATGTAGTCACAGTTCGCCAGCCCCACCGAGGGCTCGCACATATAGTTGATGAACATCTCGGCGGCTTCCTTGTTTTTGGAGTTGGCGGGGATGCACATGCTGTCCACAAAGAAGTTGACGCCCTCCTCCGGGTGGACGAAGGCCAGGTCGGGGTTATCGTCGATCATGGTCAGCGCGTCGCCCGCGTAATAGGGGGCCATGGCGGCCTCGCCGCCCTCCATCTTGTCAAAGATTTCGTCCATGACGTAGGCCTGCACCACGCTCTTCTGCGCCTTCAGGTCCTGCATGACGGTCTGAACCTCCTCCACGCTGCCGGGATTCAGAGAAAGCCCGGCCCGCTTGGCGGCGATGGCGTAGGCATCGCGGGAGTTGTTGAACATCAGCACATTGCCTGCGTACTGCACGTCCCACAGGGCATCCCAGCTGGTGGGGGCCTCCTCCACCAGGGTGGTGTTGTAAATCAGGCCGGTGGTACCCCACATGTAGGGTACGCTGTAGGTGTTGGCGGCGTCAAAGCCCCAGCCCAGGTATGCCTCCCCGATGTTTGCCAGGTTGGGGATGTTGGCGTAGTCCAGCGGGGCCAGCATCCCCTCGGCGATCATCTTGCCCACCATATAGTCGGAGGGGACGATCACATCGTAGGTGGCGCCGCCGGATTTCATCTTGGCATAGAGGCTTTCGTTGGAATCGAAGGTGGTGTAGTTGACCTTGATGCCGGTCAGTTCCTCAAAAGCGGAAATCACGTCGACGCTGTCGTCGCTGCCGTCCGAGATATACAGGCCCCAGTTGTAGACGTTGAGGGTCAGGTTATCCCCCGCGAAGCGGGTCCAATCGTAGCCGGCGGAGACGGAAATATCCTCGTTGACCTCGATCTCCTGCGCGGCGGCGGGCATCGCCAGGGCGGCGGCCAGCGTCAGGGCGGCCAGTATGGCCGCCGGCTGTTTGGCAAAGCGCATCCTCACCGCCCCCCTTCTTCGCTCATTGCCCTGCGGATGGCGCTCTGGTTCCGGCGGTAAGCGCGGCTGTCCATATAATTGGAGATCAGGATGATGGACAGAATCACGATGAACATCACGGCGGAGAGGGCGTTGATCTCAGGGCTGACCTTCTTGCGGGTCATCGAGTAGATGGCGATGGGCAGCGTCTGCATGGTGCCGGAGTTGAAGTAGGAGATCATGAAATCGTCGATGGAATAGGTCAGGCAGATCAAAAAGGCCGAGAGGATGGCCGGGGTCAGCTGGGGCATGATGACCTTGAAGAACGCCTGCCGGGGCGTGCAGCCCAGGTCCAGCGCCGCGTTGTAGATGCTGGGATCCAGCTGGCGCAGCTTGGGGGCCACGTTGAAGATGACGTAAGGCAGGTTGAAGGTGATGTGGGCCACCAGCAGGGTGGTCCAACCGAAGACGCCCCCCTCCCCGCCGACGCCGAAATTCTGCGCCATGACGAAGAGCAGCATCAGCGAGACGCCGGTGATGATCTCCGGGTTGACCACCGGCACATAGCTGATGTTGTTGATGAGAAGCTGGGCCTTGCGGGACATGGAATTGATGCCGATGGTCGCCAAGGTCCCCAGCACGGTGGCCGCCACACTGGACACCAGCGCCAACACCAGGCTGAGCGCCAGCGAGGAGAGGATCATCTCGTTGTGGAAGAGGCTCCTGTACCAATCCAGCGTGAAGCCGGTGAAGACCGAGCGGGATTTGCTCTCGTTGAAAGAGAAGGCGATCATCACCGCGATGGGCAGATACATAAAGCCGAAGAGAAGCACCACATAGGCGCGCATTAAAAGCTTGCTGTTTCGCGTATTCATCACATGACCCCCTCCATTTCCGATTCGTCAAAGCTGGAGGTGAAGCTCATGCAGAGCAGCACAATGACCATCAGCACCATGCTCATGGCGGAGCCGAGGTTGAGGTTGTAGGAGTTGCCCAGGAACTGCAGCTCGATCAGATCACCGATAAGCAGGTTGGAGCCGCCGCCCAGCATACGGCTGATAATAAAGGTGGAAACCGACGGCACAAACACCTGGGTGATGCCGGTGGCGATGCCGGGGCTTGCCAGCGGGATCAGCACCCGCAGCAAAATCTGCCAGACATTGCAGCCCAGGTCCTGGGCCGCCTCGATGACTGAGCCGTCAATCTTGGTCATGGCGGTGTAGAGCGGCAGGATCATATAGGGCAGATAGTTGTACACCATCCCCAGCACCACAGCGCCGGAGGTATTGATCATGTTCAGCGGGCCGACGCCGAACAGGCCGAGGAATTTGTTGATGAGGCCGTTTTTCTCCAAAAGGGTCATCCAGGCGTAGGTGCGCAGCAGGAAGTTCATCCACATGGGCAGCATGACCAACATCAGCATGATGTGCTGTTTGTTGGCCCGCAGGCGGGAGAGAAAGTACCCCACCGGGAAGGCCAGCACCAGGCAGAGGACGGTGGCCTCCGCCGCCAGCAGCAGGCTGCGGGCGAACACGCTGGAATACCGCCCGATCTGCGTCAGATTCGCCAGCGTGAAGGCGCCGTCCGCCGTGGTCATGGCATAGTAGATAACAATGAAAAGCGGCACCACGATGAAAACCGCCATCCAAACCAGGTAGGGTCCCGCCAGCCAGCGGGAGGCTTTGGATCTAAGCATCGCTCACACCTCCGCCCGGGCCATGATGTGGATCTCGTCGGGGCCGATGTTCATGCCGATCAGTTCGCCGGGTCGGCTGGCCTGGGTGGAATGGATGATCCATTCGTACCCTTCCACATCCACATGCATCTCAAAGTGGACGCCCTTGAAGATGACCTCCCGCACCAGGCCGGTGAGCATGCCGACCGAGGGCGGAACGATCTCCACATCCTCCGGGCGGATCACCACCTGCACCGGTTCGTTGGGTTTGAAGCCCCGGTCCACGCAGGTGAATTCATGCCCATCGAAAGTGACTAGGAAATCCCGGAGCATCACGCCGTCCACAATGTTGGAATCACCGATGAAGCGGGCCACAAAGGCGTTGCAGGGCTCGTTGTAGATATCCTGCGGGGTGCCGATCTGCTGGATCCTGCCGCCGTTCATGACGACGACGGTGTCCGACATGGTCAGCGCCTCCTCCTGGTCATGGGTGACGTAGACGAAGGTTATGTTCATCTCCCGCTGCAGGCGCTTGAGCTCAAGCTGCATCTCCTTGCGCAGCTTGAGATCCAGCGCGCCCAGCGGCTCGTCCAGCAGAAGCACCCGTGGCTGGTTGACCAGGCTGCGGGCAATGGCCACCCGCTGCTGCTGACCGCCGGAAAGCTGGTGAATGCTGCGCCGCTCATAGCCTTTAAGGCCGACGGTTTCCAGCATTTCCAGCACCTTGGCCCGGACCTCCTCCTCCGGCTGTTTCTTGAGCCGCAGGCCGAAGGCCACGTTCTCAAACACATTCAGATGCGGGAAGAGGGCGTACTTCTGGAACACCGTGTTCACCGGGCGCTTGTAGGGCGGCAGGCCGGCGATGTCCTTGCCATCGAAAAAGACATTGCCGGACTTGGGGGTGATAAAGCCGGCAATCACGCGCAGCGTCGTGGTCTTGCCGCAGCCCGAGGGGCCGAGGAAGGTCACAAACTCTTTGTCGTGAATGTCCAGCGAAAGGCCGTCCAGGACCTTCTCACCGTCGAAGTCTACAACAATGTCTTTGAGTGAAACGATCAGATTTTCATTCATATTACATGCATCCCCCTTTGCGGAAATTTCCCGCTGTACGTTTCGTTCCGGGTTCTTCCTCAGGTCCCGGCTTTCGTTTCAACGGGTCAGCGCCAATTATGCCACCCCGCAAAGGTTTGTTACACGGCTGCACGGAGCCATTTCCCGTGTACCGCTTCAGTGGCACATACAACGCCAATGTGTCAGGGCAGGAAAAGATTTGCCCTTAGATGCAACACATAAGGTATATTATACAGGGTTTATCGGGGATGTCAATAAAGATTCTCCAATTTGCAAAAATTTTGGTTTCTGCCTTTTCCGGCAGCTTCCGCCACACTTCGGCAGGGTTTTCCGTCAGGCTTCGAGTTTTTTCAGCAGGCGGCAGGCCGGCAGCGCCACCGCCAGCGAGGCCAGGGCCGCGCCGTAGAGCACCCACTGGGGCGCGGCGGCAAACCGCTGGAACAGCAGTCCGTAGGCGGCCTGCCCCACCGGCTGGGTGCAGCCGGCCAGCGCCATCGCGGCGGCCATCACCTTGCCGATGAGTTGGGCCGGCACCCGCGCCTGCACATAGCTGCACAGCTGCACCGAAAAAAGCGAGGCGGCGGCCATCGTCACAAGGGTCAGGGCCGTTACTAGGGCATACCCGGCCCCGTTCGGCACGGCGGGGCGCACCGCCGTGCCGAAGCCGGCCGCCGCCGCGCTGCACACCAACAGACACCAGCCGCCATGGTGCAGCCGCAACCGCCCGGCCAGAACCCCGGCCAGGATGCCGCCGGCCAGGCCGCCCAGGCCCATCATGCTCTGCAGCAGGCCAAGGGCGGCGTCGTCACAGTGGAGCGTTGTGACCGCCAGCAGCG
>CAZIVF010000006.1:9852-47729 GCA_964542725.1 uncultured Subdoligranulum sp.
ACCGCCAGCAGCGCCGTGAAGGCATCCAGACCGACCATGATGCGGCCCTTATCGCATCGGTCGGCCACGGCCCCGCCCACCAGGGAAAAAAGCAGATGCGGCACAAAAGCCGCCGCCGACACCAGACCGAACACAGCCGCCGAGCCGGTTTGGCGCAGAAGGTACAGCGGCAGCGCAAACTGCAGCACGGCGTTGCCGAACAGCGAGATCACTTGCCCGATGACGATGAGAACAAAGGTTTGGGGGAATGATTTTTTCATTAGGATATCCTCCTTGGGATTGTTTATCAAGACCGACCGTCGGTTTGTAATGAAGGAAGAAAAATGCCGCTCGGGCGGCGGGGTATACGGAAGGGAGGTCGTAAGAGTATACGGGTGTGCGGCTGCGTGAGGGAATTGTACAAGAGAAGTTGCAGGATAACTTGTGCGCAGATGGGAACGTGTGCAGGAGTACGGGTGTGCGGTATGCCATGTGGGGGATGTGTGGGAGGGGGTGTGGGGCTTGCGGACTTGCGCAAGGCAGGAGTTCGGGTATGCCCTGCCCCGGCCGGGGGCCGGGCGGATACGCATTCCCGCAGGAATACCGGCCAATTTATGCGGGCCGCAGGGCGGAAGGTCGGGCGGTTTCAGGGGGGCTGCCGCTACGGGTTGCCGCCGGGCCGGGCCGGCGCATCCTGCCCGGGCTTCGCGGCGGCCGGGGGGGTCGGCTGCCCTCTCTGCTCCTGGAGGCGGGCGGCCCACTGGGCAAGGACCTCACACAGCGGTTCGGTCAGCAGCGGGAAACCCAGCCAGGCGGTCATCTGGTTGAACACGCGGCAGCGGGCGCGCATCTCCTCCGGGGCGGTGGGGCGGGTCAGCGGGTGGAGCCAGACCTCGGTCAGGGCCATGATGGCCTCGGCCTGGGCCTGCGGGTCCGCAGCGGCGGGGATGCTGCCGTCCTCCCGGCCCTGGCGCAGGATCGGCGCAACGATGCAGGGGGCCACATACTCGTACTGGCTCTTGAGGTTTTCCGCCAGGAAGCGGGGGTTCATCACCTGGTAAGGCACCATCTCCATCATGGCCGTCTGGTTCTGGTGGGTCAGCGCGCTGACGTAGATGGCCTGCAACTTTTGCCGACCGCTGAGCGCCGGGTCGTCCCGGATGGCACACAGGCGCACAGCGTTTTCCTGGCTGATCCGCTCGCAAACTTGCTCCAGGATGGCCTCCTTGGAGGCAAAGTGGTGGTACACCGCCCCCTTGGAAAGGCCGGTGGCGCTGATAATATCCTGCAGGGTCGTTTTCTCGTACCCCTTTCGCAGGAACAGCTGGGCGGCGGCATCCAGGATGCGCGCCACCGTCTGTTCCGGGTATTTGTTGCGCATCATAGCCGCCCCCTTCCCTTTTACAGACCGTTGGTCCGTATCCAGTATACTCCGCCCCGGCGGAACTGTCAAGAGGGCAGCCGCAGGGTGATGCACAGCCGGTCCCCTTCCAGCTCGGCGGAGGAGACCTGCTCCACCTGCATGTCCAGATGGTCCACCGTCGGCCTGCCCCGGTAGACTTTGCACAGGCCGGTGGTGCGGGTAACTGTTTGCGTTGGTCACACCCTTTTCCTTTGGTGTGATCCCATTAAACACCCAAAACGATCAGAAAACGCAAAGGAAAGGTTAAGAATGGGTTAAGGCAAGGGAGGCAGCCCGGCTGTGGGTTCCGGCGGAACGGGGGCATCCCGCCCTACGGGTGGAGGGAAGGCGGCGGGTAAACGTCAAACCCTGCGGCCATCGTAGAGGCGGATCCTGTATCCGCCCGCAAACCCTGGCGTCCCCCTTTGTTTTCGTCTCTACGCCGGGTCCTGCCGCCGCCCTCATATTTCCCCCGCCTAGTTCAGCTTGAAGCCTATGCCCCACACAGTCTGAATATAACCGTCGGTGCCGGTGGGGCGCAGCTGGATCTGGATGCGCGCCCACAATTCCGCCAGCGAAAACGGCTTGGTCAGGTAATCGTCCGCGCCGGTGCGTTCTCCGGTATCATCTTTTCTGAATTTAGCGCAAGTACCAGTTGACCTTTCCGCTCATATACGCTAAACTGGTCTTGCGTGTTTGAGTTATTTTTCACACTTTCAATTCTACCGCAAACAATGCGAGAGGCCAACCCCTTTGAACCGCACCCTCGCACTTTTTTCGGGGGCTGTTTTGCAACGGCCCCTTTCTATGTTTTACGGATTATATCTCGCTGCGGGTGCGGCGGACGGCATCCTTCCAGCCCGCATAGAGATCGGCCGCCTGATCGGCAGACATCCGGGGATCGTACAGCTTGTCCAGCGTCCACTGCTGCCGTATCTCGTCCCGGTCCCGCCAGACGCCGGTGGCAAGGCCCGCCAGATAGGCGGCCCCCAGGGCGGTGGTCTCGCGGATTATGGGGCGGCGCACCGTCACGCCGGTGATATCCGCCTGGAACTGCATCAGCAGGTCATTGGCGGAAGCGCCGCCGTCCACCTTCAGTTCCCGGATGGGCAGGCCGGTATCCGCCTGCATGGCGTGGAGCACATCGGCGCTTTGGTAGGCGATGGATTCCAGCGCGGCGCGGATGATATGGTTGCGCCCCGCGCCCCGGGTAAGGCCATGGATGGACCCTCTGGCGTACATATCCCAGTAGGGCGCCCCCAAGCCGGTGAAGGCGGGGACCACATAGACGCCGCCGCTGTCCTTCACCTTGGCAGCAAAGTATTCGCTGTCGGCGCTCTCACGGATCAGGCCCAACTCATCCCGTAGCCATTGGATGACGGCGCCGCCCACGAAGACGCTGCCCTCCAGCGCATACTCCGTGCGGCCGCCCAGTTGGATGCCGATGGTGGAGATCAGGCCGTTCCGGCTGTCGGTCACAGTCTCGCCGGTATTCATCAGCATGAAGCATCCGGTGCCGTATGTATTCTTCACATCGCCGGGGGCAAAGCAGGTCTGGCCGAAGAGGGCGGCCTGCTGGTCGCCGGCTGCCCCGGCAAGGGGGACCTCCACACCGCCAAGGTTGACGGTACCGTAGATTTCGCTGCTGCTGCGCACGGCGGGCAGCACGGCGGCGGGGATATGCAGCGCCGCGCAGATATCGGCATCCCATTCCAGAGTGTGGATGTTGTACAGCATGGTGCGGGCGGCGTTGGTAGCGTCAGTCACATGGACCCTGCCGCCGGTCAGCTTGTAGATCAGCCAGGAGTCCACCGTGCCGAAACAGAGTTCCCCCGCCTCGGCGCGGGCCTGTGCCCCCTCCACATGGTCCAGGATCCAGCGCAGCTTAGTGGCGGAATAGTAAGCGTCCGGCAACAGGCCGGTTTTTTGGCGGATCGTCCCGGCGGGGATCGTCTGCACCAGCCGCTCCACCAGAGGGGCGGTGCGGCGGCACTGCCAGACGATGGCGTTGGCGATGGGGCGGCCCGTCGCCCGGTCCCAAACGATGGTGGTTTCCCGCTGGTTGGTGATGCCGATACCCGCGATCTGCTCCGCATCAATGCCGGTGCGGGCCAGAAGTTCGGTCATCACGCCGTACTGGCAGGAGTAGATCTCCATGGGGTCATGCTCCACCCATCCGGGTTGGGGGTAGTGCTGGGTGAATTCCCGCTGGGCCAGGCCGACAATATTCTGCTGGGCGTCAAAGAGAATCGCCCGGCAGGAGGTAGTGCCGGAATCCAGGGCGATAACATAAGGGTGGGGCATGGGGAGGCTCCTTTCGCGGTTGGTGGAATGGGAGGGAGGGCGGTGTTTGAATGATAGGAATGTTAGGGATGATATCAATACTTAATAACATTCCTAACATTCGTAACATTTATAACATTCGCATGCGGCGTCTGCGCCGCATGCGCCTAACTTTATTTACCCTTTCCCGGCTTCAATGTGGTCATTGATCCAGGTCAGAACGTAGTCAAACACGTCCTCCCGGTTCAGTTCGTTGTGCAGTTCGTGGCGGCCATCCTCGTAGATCTGGCAGGTCAGATCGCGTACGCCGGCGTCGCCCAGCATGGCATAGACCTCTCGCACGCCCGCACCGTAGTTGCCCACCGGATCGCCATCCCCGGCGATAAGCAGGATGGGAACATCCTTCGGCATGTTCTGCGCCCACTGCTTGCTGCTGACATGGTTGAGGGTCGCCAGCATCTCCCGGTAGGTGGCGGCGGAGAACGCGAAGGTACACAGCGGGTCGGCGTCGTAGGCGCGGACCTCCTTCTCGTCCCGGGTAAGCCAGGCGTTGGGGGAGGCTGCGCCGGGGATGCGCTTGCAGTAGGAGCCAAAGTTCAGCTTGACCATCAGCGGCGACACATAGTCGGGGCCTTTCACCTTGGCGATGGTGCCGGCCACGAACTGGCCCACCCGGTTCAGAGCGCTGGGTCCGGCGGTGCCGCTGATGACGAGCAGATCGATGGAATCCGGCCAGGTCTCGGCATACCAGCGGGCGTAGAAGCTGCCCATACTGTGGCCGTAAAGGATCAGCGGCAGGCCGGGGAATTTCCCATGTAACAGGCCGTTCATGGTGTGCAGATCATCCAGCAGATTGTAGCGGCCTCGCCCCCCGCCGTAGCGGCCATGTTCGCCGGGGTTGGCGGTTCTGCCGTGGCCCAGGTGATCGTTGCCCGCCACGGCAATGCCCTGGGCGGCGTACCAGGCCGCCATGGGGCGGTAGCGCTGCACATACTCGCACATGCCGTGGCTCAGCTGCAGAACGGCGCGCACCGGCACGCCTGGCATGGTGTACACCACGGCAGCCGACGTATGCCGGCCATCCGCCGAGGGGAACCGGAGTTGTTCACATTGAAGTTCGGGCATAGTTACCTGCCTTCCTATCTTGTACGCATTGTCTAAATTATAGCATTGCCACATTTTTTTGCAATATTAACCGGCGATTTTTAAGGAAATTTCAAAAAGTTCCTTCCCCACAGGCGGGGGCTTCACAGCGCCCCGTCTGTTTCCCCCTTGATCTTTTTCCAATACTTGGCGAAAGCCTGCTCATTTTTATTTTCACCGGGAAGATAATACTGTGCGTCCCGGATCGCGTCGGGCAGATATTGCTGGTCTACCCAGTGGTTGGGGTAGGCGTGGGGATACTTATAGTGCTGGCCCTTCACGACGGCATCCTCACCGTCATAGTGTTTGTTTTGCAGCTGCCGGGGGATCGGCCCGCTGCGGCCCGCGCGGATATCCGCCGCCGCCGCGTCGATGGCGCTCTCCCCCGCGTTGGATTTGGGCGCGGTGGCCACCAGGATCACCGCGTCGGCCAAGGGGATGCGGGCCTCCGGCAGGCCCACCGCGTTGGCAATATCCACTGCCGCCTTCACGATGGGGATGATCTGTGGCCAGGCCAGGCCCACATCCTCGCAGGCGCAGACCATCAGGCGGCGGCAGGCGCTGGGCAGGTCCCCCGCCTCCAGCAGCCGGGCCAGGTAGTGCAGCGCGGCGTCGGGGTCGGAGCCGCGCATAGACTTCTGGTAGGCCGAGACGATATCGTAGTGGTCGTCCCCCTGCTTATCATACCGCATGGCGGTGTGGCGGGCCACCTGGCGCACCATCTCCAGCGTGACGGTGCGGGCGCCGTTCTCGACGGGGGCGGCGGTGACGGCGAACTCCAGGTTCCCCAGTGCCTTGCGCATATCGCCGCCGGCGCTCTCGGCCAAGTAGTGCAGTGCGTCGCCGGGGAGCAGCACCGGGATCTTCTCCTCCGCGCCCAGCCGGGCGGCAGCAGCCTGCAGGCCGCGCTCCACGTCCTGCGCCGTCAGCGCTTTGAACTCAAACACCGTGCAGCGGGAGAGCAGGGCGTTGTACACATAGAAGTACGGATTCTCGGTGGTGGAGGCGATGAGGGTGACGGTACCCTGCTCCACACATTCCAGCAGGCTTTGCTGCTGGCGCTTGTTGAAATATTGGATCTCGTCCAGGTACAGCAGGATGCCGCCGCTGCCCGCCAGGGTATCGACCTCCTCCAGCACTGCCTTGATATCGCCGGTGGAGGCTGTGGTGCCGTTGAGTTTATGCAGCCGCATGCCGCTGCCCGCCGCGATGATGCCGGCCACCGTGGTCTTCCCCACGCCGGAAGGGCCGTAGAAAATCATGTTGGGGATGCGGCCGCTCTCCACCGTGCGGCGGAAGACCTTGTCCTTCCCCAGAAGGTGCTGCTGGCCGCAGACTTCCTCCAGCGTGCGGGGGCGCAGGCGTTGTGCCAATGGTTCCATATCGCTGTCCTTTCTGCGTTATAACGAAACTCTAAATTGACCCGGCATGCAGATTGCCGGGCGCGCCGTGCCGACGGCCAAAATGATTTTGTGCGGGACCCTTTCCGGCACAGCCGGCAGGGTGCGCGCCAGGTTTGCGGGGCGGGGCAATCTTCCATCGCCATCGCAGCGGATCATCGCCCTGCCCTTTTCTGCCACTTGCATTATAGTGTATAAACGTGGTAGAATCAAGAGAAGATCGTCGAAAGAAGGGTCGGACCAATGACCAAAAACGAACTGGCCTTGCTTTGCATCGAGCGGCTCAAGGCCGAATATCCGCTGGCGGACTGTACCCTGGATTACGACCACGCCTGGCAGCTGCTGGTGGAGGTCCGCCTGGCCGCCCAATGCACCGATGCCCGTGTGAACGTGGTGGTGCAGGATTTGTTTGCCAAGTACCCCAGCGTAGAGGCCTTGGCCGCTGCAGAGCCGGAGGAGATCGAGGCAATCGTTAAGCCGTGCGGCCTGGGCCACAGCAAGGCGCGGGATATCTCGGCCTGTATGCGGGTGCTGCGGGATCAGTACGGCAGCCATGTGCCGGACCGGTTTGACCAGCTGCTGGCGCTGCCCGGCGTGGGCCGCAAGAGCGCCAACCTAATCATGGGCGATGTGTTCGGGCAGCCCGCCATCGTGACCGATACCCACTGCATCCGGCTTTGCAACCGCATCGGCCTGGTGGATGGCGTCAAGGAGCCGGCCAAGGTGGAAAAAGCCCTGTGGAAGATCATCCCGCCGGAGGAAGGCAACGACTTCTGCCACCGGCTGGTCTACCATGGGCGGGAGGTTTGCACCGCGCGCACCCATCCCTACTGCGGGAAGTGCTGCCTGGCCGATATCTGCCGCACCCGCCAAGAAAGCGGTGAGGCATGAGGAAGACAAATGAGCCGGCCCGCCTGGGCGGCGAACTGCGCTCCAGCCAGGCGGCGGCCCGCCTGGCCCAAGAGATGCGGAGCGGCCTGTACGCAGGCTGCTCCCAACTGCCCCCCGAACTGGAATTGGCCGGGAGATTGGGCGTCAGCCGTACGGTGGTGCGGGACGCCCTGAGCGAGCTGGAGCGTGCGGGGTACATTGAGCGGGTGCGGGGCATCGGCACAATGGTCAACCGGGATGTGGCCCGCCTGGAACGGCGGCTGGATCAGAAAGTGGAATTTTACCAGATGATCCGCGCCGCCGGGCGGGTGCCGCGCAGCGACCACCTGTTCGTGACCCGCCGGGAGGCGGGGCCGGAACTGGCCCAAAGCCTGGATCTGCCCTATAACGGGAGCGCGCCCCCCACCCTGTTGTATGTCTGCAAGCGGGTGCTGGCGGACGATGAGCCGGTGCTTTACTCCACCGACATACTGCCGCTTTCGCTCTTTCAGGGCCAACGGCTGGACTCCCTGGATTTTGCCCGGCCCATCTTTGACATTGTGGCGGAGGAATGCGGCCTGCAAGTAACCAGCACGGTGGCCCATCTGCGGGCGCTGGCCGGGGAGCCGGGGGTGCGCCGCCAGCTGAACCTGGGGCGCGACCAGGCGCTGCTGCAGCTGGACGAAACCTGCTATGACCGGCTGTGCCGCCCGGTGCTACGCTGCCAAACCTGCTACACAGACTTTTTTGACTTTGCCATCGTGCGGAAATTGCTGTGAACCGCTTGCAAGGAGGCTTTTGCATGAGACATCTGATCGACCCCGCCGATTTCACGGTGGAGGAAACGCTGCGGCTGATGGATCTGGCCGACCGCATCCACGACGATCCCGCCGCCTACCGGGATGTGGCCGCCCGCAGGCGGCTGGCCTCCCTGTTCTATGAGCCGAGCACCCGCACCCGCCTTTCCTTTGAGGCGGCGATGCTCAACCTGGGCGGGCAGGTGCTGGGCTTCCCCGACGCGGGGGTGTCCAGCGCGTCCAAGGGCGAGACGGTGGCGGATACCATCCGCATCGTCAGCTGCTATGCCGATATTGCCGCCATGCGCCATCCCAAGGAGGGCGCGCCGCTGCGGGCCGCGCGGTACTCCGGCATCCCGGTGATCAACGCGGGGGACGGCGGTCACAGCCACCCCACCCAAACCTTGCTGGACATGATGACCATCCGCCGCCGCAAGGGCCGGCTGGACCGGCTGACCATCGGGTTCTGCGGCGATCTCAAGTTTGGCCGCACCGTCCACAGCCTGATTAAGAGCCTGGCCCGCTTTGAGGGGATGCGCTTTGTGCTGATCAGCCCGGAGGAGCTGCGAGTACCAGACTACATCGTGGACGAGGTGCTGGAACCGCGGGGCATCCTCTTCACCGAGGTGCGCAGCCTGGAGGATGCCCTGCCCGACCTGGATATTTTGTATATGACCCGGGTGCAGCGGGAACGCTTCTTTAATGAGGAGGATTATATCCGCCTGAAAAACAGCTATATCCTTACCGCAGGCAAGCTGGCGCTGGCCCGGCCCGATATGGCCGTGCTGCATCCGCTGCCCCGCGTCAATGAGATTGCGCTGGAGGTGGACGACGATCCCCGCGCCGCCTACTTTGAGCAGGCGCAGAACGGGGTGTATATGCGCATGGCGCTGATCATGACACTGCTGGGGCTTGCAGATCCCAAAACCGGGGAGGTGGCATTTCCATGCTGAAAGTTGACGAGATCCTGAACGGTGTGGTCATCGACCACATCACGGCCGGCACCGGCCTGGCGCTTTACCATATGATGGAATTGGAAAAACTGCCCAACGCCAGCGTGGCCCTCCTGCAGAATGTACGCAGCGAGAAGACCGGCAAGAAGGATATCATCAAGATCGAAGGGGATGTGAGCCGGCTGAACTTCGATATCCTGGGGTATCTGGACCCCAAGATCTCCATCACGGTGATCGAGAAGGGGCATATCGTCCGCAAGATCCGGCCCCAGCAGCCGCAGCAGCTGGTCAATGTCATCAAATGCACCAACCCCCGCTGCGTCACTGCAATCGAGGAGGGCTGCGACCACATCTTCGCCCTGACCCCCAGCGGCCGGTACCGCTGTGTCTACTGTGAGCAGGAGTTCCGGGTGAAGCCGTAAGCTGCCCGCCGCCCCACAAGGAGGTACCCACATGGCAAAGTTCCGTTTGAATGACAACGCCGAACTGGTGGCAAAGATCCGCGAGGGTCTCAAGCGCACCGGCGGCTACTGCCCCTGCCGCCTGCAGCGCACGCCGGAAAACATCTGCATCTGCCGGGAATTCAAGCAGCAGCTGGAAGATCCTGCTTTCCACGGCCCCTGCCACTGCGGGCTGTATGTGAAGGACTGAGCGACCATACGCAAGCCCCCGTGCCGTAAGCTTACTCCGCTGAGGCACGGGGGCTTGCGTATGGGATATCCGGCAGGCCGGCCATAACTTGGTTGTGCAGATAGAGGGCGAAAATGCGGTACTGCTCCGGCGTGAGCGGGGCGGGGTGGGAAAGCACCACCAGAGGATGGCCCTGCCAAGCGCCCCGATAGTGTGGATGAATATGTGGATAAGGGTTGACCCGGTAGCCGCAGCGCTCATGAAAGCCCTTGCGGCGCTCTGATACCTCATCCTCCGGCGGGTCGATTTCCAAAATAACAGGTTTGCCCTGCCCGGCGAGCAGGTTCAGGGCCTTCCGCCCGTAATTATGATTGCGCAGGGCGGGGAAAATGCAAAAATGCTCCACATAGAAAAACGCCTCGGTCCCCCAGCAGAGCAGGATGCCCACAAATTTTTCCCCGTCGTTAGAGCAGATTGAACCGGTACTCCTCCGCCGCCAGGATGGCCGCCTAGGAGCGGGCGCTGCGCTGCTCGTGCAGCGGGAAGCTGGCGGCATACAATTCCATGGCCCGGGCATAGCGCGGGTCGCCGGCGGAGGTCAAGCGTACAAATCTCATAACAAAGGCTCCTGATCTAAGGAACCTTTGAACCAATCCCGCCCTGTGGGCTTGGCACGCACCTTGCCGGCATCTCCGCGCTAAGAGCCGCCGCTGCGCGACGGTTGCGCTCCGAAACGCCTCGCTGCGGCTCGGTGTACACCGCACCGCTGGCGTTGAGAAAATGCTCGTTGAACCATACAGTATCAACTGCGCTTTTCTCTTAGCCATCAATACGGCTCGCTCGGCAATCTGCGCACCAGATTTATTCAGAACCTCCCTAAGAAGGCGGGCGTCAACCCAGAATCTGCTTGGCAATGTCTACGCTGGCCTTGGCGTCCTTAGCGTAGAAATCGGCGCCGATCTGCTCCGCATAGCTGGGGGTAAGCACCGCGCCGCCCACCCAGACCTTGCAGGGCAGGCCCGCCGCATGCAGCGCCTCGATGGTGGCCTGCATATTGGGGACGGTGGTGGTCATCAGGGCGGAAAGGCCCACCAGCTTGGCGCCGGTCTGCCGCACCGCCTCCACAATGCGCTCGGGCGGCACGTCGCGGCCCAAGTCCAGCACATCGTAGCCGTAGTTTTCCAGGATCACCCGCACAATGTTTTTGCCGATATCATGCACGTCCCCCTTGACGGTGGCAATGACGATCTTACCCTTGCCGCTTCCCTTCTGCCCCCCTTTGGCAATGACCGCCTTGACCGCCTCAAAGGCGGACTGGGCGGCGGTGGCGGACTGCAGAAGCTGGGGCAGAAAGACGGTTCCCCGTTCGAACCCCTCCCCCACCGCGTCCAGCGCGGGGATCAGCGACTCGTTGACCACCGCCAGCGGGTCCCGGTCTTGCAGCGCCTGCTGCGCCGCCGCTTTGGCCTCCGCCTTGAGGCCCCGGCGCACCGCCTCGAACAGGGCGTCGCCGGCCGCGGCCGCCGTCGGCCCGGCAGGGGCAGCGGCCGCCGTCTGGGTGGTTTGAATCTGCACGTTGGCGTAGGCGGCCACATAGTCGCCGCTCTGCGGGTCCTGGCTGGTCAGCACCCGGTAGGCGCGCACGGCGGCCATCATCTCCGGCGTGTTGGGGTTCATGATGGCCATGTCCAGCCCCGCCGCCATCGCCATGGTTAGGAAGGTGGTATTCAGGTAGTCCCGGCAGGGCAGGCCGAAGCTGATGTTGGAGACGCCCAGCACAGTGCGCACCCCCAGTTCCCGCTTGCAGCGGGCGAGGGCTTCCAGCGTCTGGACCGCCCCCTCCTGCTGGGCGCTGGCGGTCAGGGTCAGGCAGTCGATGTAGATATCCTCGTTGGGGATGCCGGCGGCGTTGGCGGCTGCCACGATCTTTTTGGCAATGGCGAAGCGTCCCTCGGCGCTGGCGGGGATGCCCTTCTCGTCCAGCGCCAGGCCCACCACCGCCGCCCCGTACTTTTTGCACAGCGGCAGGATGGCGTCCAGGGTAGCCTGCTTCCCGTTGACCGAGTTGACGATGGGCTTGCCGTTGTAGATGCGCAGCGCGCGGGCCAGCGCGCCGGGGTCGGAGGAGTCCAGCTGCAAGGGCAGATCGGTGACGGCCTGCAGTTCCCGCACCAGCTTTTCCAGCACGGCGGCCTCGTCGATGCCGGGCAGGCCGGCGTTGACATCCAGCACCTGGGCGCCCGCCTCCGCCTGGGCCACCGCCTGGGCGCAGGGGTAGGCGCTGTCCCCCTCTCTCAGGGCCTGCTGCAGCCGTTTTTTGCCGGTCGGGTTGATGCGCTCCCCCACCACGGTGATGCCCCCCACCTCCACGAAGCGCACGGGAGTGCAGAGGCAGCTGCGGCGCAGCGGGATCTTTTGGGCGGGCTTTAGCGCGCTGAATTCATCGTGCAGGCGGCGGATATACTCCGGCGTGGTGCCGCAGCAGCCGCCCAGCATGGAGATGCCGGTGGCGGCATAGGCGCGCATCTGCGCGGTAAAGTCGGCGGCGTCCAGGTCATAGCTGCCGTCAGGGTTGGGCAGCCCGGCGTTGGGCTTGACAAAAACCGGCATCCCCGCCGGCACGCTGCGGCACAGGCGCTTGGCAAAAGGCAGGATCTCCTGCGGGCCGAGGGAGCAGTTGATGCCGACGGCATCCACCCCCAGGCCCGCCATGGTGACGGCGTAGCTCTCCACCGTGCATCCGGTGAAGGTGCGGCCCCGCGCCTCGAAGCTCATCGAGGTGAAGACCGGCAGGGAGCAGTTCTCCTTGGCGGCCAGCACGGCGGCTTTCAGCTCATATAGGTCGGTCATGGTTTCCAGCATCACCAGGTCGGCCCCAGCGGCAGCCCCGGCGGTGATGACCTGGGCAAACTGGGCGTAGGCGTCCTCAAAAGAGAGGGTACCCGCAGGCGCCAACAGTTCCCCCAGGGGGCCGATATCCAGCGCCACCAGCGCGCCGGTCTCCCAGGCGGCCTGCCGGGCGCAGCGGATAGAAGCCTCGATGACCTGCCTGACGGTGTAGCCGCAGCCCGCCAGCTTTTTGGGGTTGGCGCCGAAGGTGTTGGCAAAGAGGATATCCGCCCCCGCGCGGGCATAATCGCGGTGGATAGCGGTCAGCGTTTCCGGCATCAGGAAGGCGGCCAGCTCGGGTTTCTGGCCGGGCTGCAGGCCGCGCTGCTGCAGCTGGGTTCCCATGCCGCCATCCAAAAACACAAAGCGGCCCCGCTGAAAAACTTCCTCAATTTTCACAGGTTATCCCCCTCTTTCGGTAGGCGCAGGTCTCGCGCAGAGGGCAGTGGGCGCAGCCCGCCCGCGCCCCGGTAACGGGCCGGTCCGCCAGGCCCAGGATCGACGTCATGCTTTTGCGCGGAGCCAGCAGGTGCTGCGGTGTGACGGTCAGGCCGCAGCCGCGCACCGTATCGGCAGCCAGGCAGAGTTCGTCGTTCAGTTCCAGCGGGCAGTCCCCGTAGCCCGGCGCGTAGCGGCCGGTCAGGTAGCGGCTGCGGGCGCGGTATTCCGCGCGCCGCTCCGCCTCCCACCGGTCGCAGACCTCCTCCAGCAGCACGGCGGCCATGGCGTCCGCCACCGCCGCCTGGGCGATATCGGTCACTTCCAGGCGGCGGAGCAGCGTATCTACGGCGGTCCCCAGGGTGGCCCCCAGCACCAGGATCGCGTCGCATCCCCGCAGATGGCGGGTCAGGTCGCTGCCGATGTGGGTCGGCAGCACGGTGCAGGGCAGTTCCCGCCAGGCGGCCCGGGGGGTGGCGGTGCGCAGCAGGAGGCGTTCCGCCCCGGCCAGCAGCGCCTCGGTCCCGGCGTCAGGGTTCCATCCGCCCGCGCCCAGGTAGCGCAGCGTTTCGGTGCGGTCAATGCGGTCGGGCAGGGGTAAATTCATGGCAAAGCCTTCTTTGGGGTGAATTTTGAACAAGGGATCCGCCCGGATAGCGGCGCGCCAGAGCGGACAATCCAAATGCGGGGCGGGAAGGCGCAGCCGGTCAGGCGGCGGCGTTCCGTTCGCCGGTACACCAGGCGCGCAGGCTGCCCTCCTCGTAGGTAAAGGTGACGGCGCCATCCAGGTCGGTGCGCCATTGCTCCAGACCCAAAGCCTCACAGCGGCGGACGACCTCGGTGTGGGGATGGCCGTACTCATTGTTCAGTCCGCAGCTGAACACCACCGCCTCGGGCCGGACGGCCTGCAGAAACGTCTCGCTGCTGGCGGTGGCGGAGCCGTGATGCCCCGCCTTGAGCAGGGTGGAGCGAAGCCCCGCCCCATACCGGGCCACCAGGGCAGCCTCGGCATCCAGTTCGGCATCGCCGGTGGCCAGGTAGCTGAAAGCCCCCGCCGTGAACCGAAGGCAGACGGAGCTGTCGTTCACGGCGTCGTCCTCGCTGCCCTGGGGCGGTTCGTACCCGGCCAGAAGCACCGTCAGCACGCCGCCGCCCACCGGGTATTCCTGCCCGGCCTCGGCGGCGGTGGCCGGGATGGCGTTTTCCTCCAGGCAGCGCAGGATCGCCCCCCAACGGGCGGGCGCCTCCTCCCCCGCCTCCAGGGTGGAGACCAGCACCCGCCGGGTGGGGATGGCCTGCAGGACTTCCAGCGCGCCGCCGATATGATCGGCGTGTGGGTGGGTCAGCACCAGCAGGCACAGTTCCTCCACCCCGGACAGCTGCAGATCCCGCAGCAGTTCGTCGGCGGATTCCGGTGTGCCGGTATCGATCAGGCAGTATTCGCCATCCTGGCCGATCAGCACCGCATCCCCCTGGCCCACATCCAAAAAAGTGACGGTGGTGGGGCCGGCGGCCAGCGCCGCCGGATCGGGGCTGCCGGTCTGCACCCCCAGCAGGCTGTGCAGCTGGTTCCAGCCGGGCAGCAGCCCCCGCCCGCCGCCATACTCAATGGCAAAGGCGGCGATCAGGAAGAGGGCGGCAGCCAGCCCCCAGGCCAGCCGGTGCCGCTTAGTCGGCATCGTACTGGCCGCTGAGCTTTCGCTCCTGCCACTGAGCCTGGGTCAGCAGAACGGTGCGGGGCTTAGCGCCCTCGTAGGGGCCGATGACCTTCTCCTGCTCCATCTGGTCCATGATGCGGGCGGCGCGGGCGTACCCCAGCTTGCAGCGGCGCTGCAAAAGGCTGGTGGAGGCCATGCCCGCCTCGATCACACATTCCACCGCCTGCTCAAACATCGGGTCAAGGTCGCCGCCCGTCTCCTCGTCGGCGTTGGCGCCGCGCTTGGATCCCTTCTCGGCCACGGCGCGGCGTTCCATCTCGGCGATCATCTCCTCGTCATACTGGACGTCGGAGGTGGATTTGATAAAGTCCAGCACTGCGCCGATCTCCTCGTCTGTGACAAAGGTACCCTGTATGCGGACCGGCTTGGCCGCCCCCACCGGCAAAAAGAGCATATCGCCGTTGCCAAGCAGCTTTTCCGCGCCGGAGCCATCCAGGATGGTGCGGGAATCGATCTGGCTGGATACCGCGAAGGCCACACGGCTGGGAATGTTGGCTTTGATCAGACCGGTGATGACATCCACGCTGGGGCGCTGGGTGGCAACGATCAGATGGATGCCCGCCGCGCGGGCTTTTTGGGCGATGCGGCAGATATAGTCCTCCACCTCCTTGCCGGCCACCATCATCAGGTCGGCCAGTTCGTCGATGACGATGGCGATGTAGGGCATATGCTCCAGCATCGGATTCCGGGCGGCCAGCTTATTGTATGCCTTGATCTCACGGACGTTGTTCTCGGCAAAAAGCTTGTAGCGGCGTTCCATCTCGGCCACGCTGGCCCCCAGCGCGCCGGCGGCCTTGCGCGGCTCGGTGACGACGGGCATCAGCAGATGGGGAATGCCGTTGTACTCCGCCAGTTCCACCACCTTGGGGTCGATGAGAATCAGCTTGACATCCTCCGGGGAGGAGCGGAACAAAAAGCTGATGATGATGGAATTGACACAGACCGATTTGCCGCTGCCGGTGGAACCGGCGATGAGCAGATGGGGCATCTTGCACAGGTCGGCCACCTGGGCGGCGCCGGCGATATCCTTCCCCAGCGCCATGGTCAGCGGGCTGCGCATATTGATATAATTCTGGGATTCAAAGACGTTGCGGATGCTGACGGTGGCGCGGATGCGGTTGGGGACCTCAATGCCGACGGCGGGCTTGCCGGGGATGGGAGCCTCGATCCGCACCCCGGCGGTGGCCAGATTCAGCGCGATATCGTCGGCCAGCGAGGTGATGCGGCTGACCTTGATGCCCGCCTGGGGCTGCAGCTCATATCGGGTGACGGAGGGACCGCGGCAGATATCCAAAATCTTGGTCTTGACGCCGAAACTGTCCAGCGTGTTGACAAGGATATCGGCGTTCTTCTTCATTTCCTGCACAGCGCCGGCCTCATCCTCGGGCCGGGTGGCGTTGAAGAGATTCAGCGAGGGGTAACAATAGGGTTTGGGCGGCTCCCGCAGAGCCGCCGCCAGGGCGGCGGCCTCGGGGCTGGCCTTGGCCGCGCTGGGCGGCGACGAGACGGGAGGCGCGGAGGTATTTCCCACCGCCGTGCTCACCCGCAGGCGGGCGGTCTCCCCCCGGCGGGGGGACGGGGCAAAGGGGTCTTCCCGGTTGCCGGCGGGGGCCGACGGGGTCTCCGGCCCGGCGGCGGGCTGCGGCGCGGCGAGAGCTGTCGTCTGCCCGGCCAAAACCGCGGACATGGGGATACCGGCCTCCCAGGCGGCGCTCACGGCGTCGAAGCTACCGCCGATGGTGGGGATCACCGGGGCGGATGGAACTTCCTGGGCCGCCGGGGCAAAGGGTTCCTCGCTCAGGTAGTCCTCCACCGGCTGCAGCTCCGTCTCAAAGGATTCCTCCGGCTCGGGCAGATCCAGCTGCACCTCGGAGGAAACCGTCTGGCTGGGGTAGTCGTGCATGGCGCGGCTGATCAGGCTGTCCAGTTCGTCCTCGATCTTCTGGGTGGCCTGGTGTTCCAGCGCATCCGGTTCGGCCTGGGCTTCGTCGGTGTCCAGCCGGAGTTCAAATTCATCGGTGGGTGCAGCGGGCTCCGGTTCCCGCTTGGAGGCGGACAGGTGCGAGAGCGGGTCCAGCCCAAAGGTGCCACCGGGGCCGATGATCACCGGTTCCAGCGGATCGTTCTGCACCGCGTTTTGCAGCGCCTGGCTGCTGGGATCGGGGCCAAGGTCAATATCGAAGCCGGCGCGAGCTGCCCCGGGGGCCGAGGCTGCGGAGGCCGCCGAGGCAGCCTGCTCCGCCGGGTCGGCGGGGGATGCGCGGCGGGTATCCCGCTCCAGGTCATAGGCGGCGCGGCGGGGCCGGGGCTGGGATGCTTCCGGCAGGGAGCCGGTCAGGTTCTCGATGGGTTCCTCATCGGGTTCGCCGCCGAACAGCGGGGTATCGTAGGCGGCCTCCTCCGCCTTGCGAGCGGCGCGGGCCTCCTGCGCCTGCTGCCAGTAGTAGGCGGCAAACTGCACCACGTCCACCGGGGTGACGGCGAAGAAGACCATCAGCCCCATAAGGAAGATGAGCAGCATAATCACATTGGAAGCGGGGCGGCCGCAGAGAGCCAGCAGCACCGCCCCCACCGGCCCGCCCAGAACGCCGCCTGCCCAGAACCGGGTCTGCCCCCAGCTGAAAAGCATTTTGACCACATCCCACGCGGTGGAGTTCCCTATGGTGAACTTGGAAAAGACCACCGGCACGCTGGCGCAGAGGGTGGCCATCAGCAGCATTTTGGCGGTGAACACCCCCACCTGGTAGCCGGAGCCGACCAGGTAGGCCAGGTACAGCAGGAACGGCCCCACCAGGTAGGTCATCACGCCGCAGACGCCGAACAGCCAGCCGCGCAGGGTGTTCCAGCCGTTCTGGCCCGGCACCAGCACCAGCGCGATGGCAAGCAGGCCCAGGCCGGCCAGCACGACGCTGCGCACCAGGGTGCTGTTCTGCTCCCGGCGCTTGGCGCGGCGGGAGGTCTGGCTCTTGCGGCTGGCGGCAGACCGACCGGAGGATGAGGACCGGCTGCGGGTGGAGGAATTCTTTTTGCTGCTTTTGCTGGAACGAGATTGTGCCATAATCGTAAGTACCTCTTCAGTAAGATCGTATGTACAGGACCGGACGGCCCGGGTATGGTTGGCTTGGGCTGCCCTTCCCCGCTTTGCCGGGAAGGGCATACATATTTATTATAGATTTCCACCGGGGGAAATGTCAACCATAGCAAAGAAGAAAACAGGCGGCTTCCTTTGATGCGCGCCGCAAACACACGCCGTTCGGGGAACGGCAAGAAAGTTTCCGCGGCGCAGCGCTCCCCGGCGGCGGAATGCGGGGCGCACACCGCGCGGCGGCGGGCGGGCTTGCTCTCCGTTTTAGCGGCCCCTGCGCCTACGCCGGAAAAAGCGTCCCGCTCCACAGCCGCTCCCCGCCGCGGGCAGCCCCTTCCGCCCTTTTCCGCCTTACTTTTTCTCAATCTCCTGATAGAGGTACTGCAGCGCGTCGCCCAAGCCGCCCAGCGCATCGATCAGCCCCTCCTCCACCGCCTGGCGGCCATCCAGCACCGTCCCCATATCCATCACCAGTTCGCCGGTGTTGTGCATCAGTTCGGTGAAGCGGCGGGGGGTGATGGCGGAGTGGTTTGCCACAAAGCCGACAATCCGCTCCTGCATCTGCTCAAAGTAGCGCAGCGTTTGGGGTACCCCCAGTACCATGCCGGAGTGCCGCACGGGGTGGACCGTCATGGTGGCGGTGGGTACGATGAAGCTGCGCCGGGCCGATACAGCCAGCGGGATACCGATGGAATGGCCGCCCCCCAGCACCAGGGTAGCGCTGGGCTTGCTGACCCCGGCGATCAGTTCGGCCAGGGCCAGGCCCGCCTCCACATCGCCGCCCACCGTGTTGAGGATCACCAGCAGGCCCTCCACCTCCGGGTCCTCCTCGATATCCACCAGCTGGGGGATCACATGCTCATACTTGGTGGTCTTCTGGGCATCCGGCGCCAGGGTATGCCCCTCAATGGTGCCGATGACCGTCAGGCAGTGGATGGCGTGGCGGCCCTTGGTGGCCGCCACGATGCCGCTGTCTGTGATCAGGTCGTGCTCCAGGCGTTTCTGCTCTGTCTCGGCGTTGGTCTTCTTGTCAGATTTTTTGCTGTTTTGCTGCTGCATGGCGGTTCTCCCCTCTATTTCGCACAGATTTTGCGCTTTCTCCTTCGTCAGTATGCCCGGTTTTGGGCCGTTCTATTTATACAAATTCACCAAAAAGAGAAAAGATGTTCGCCAAAAAATTGACAAAGGAAGGTCTGGCTCGTATAATTGGTTATAAATTTATCAGCATTTTTCCACGCCCTTTCCCGGGGCATACAGTCAAGAAAAGTGAGGCGCCTGAATGGCTATGCAAGGTAAGGCATCTTTGCCGGTAATCAAACGTCTTCCCAAATACTACCGCTATCTGAACAACCTCTCGGCGGACGGCAAGGAGAAAGTCTCCTCCAGCGAACTGGCCCGCATGATGGGTACCACCGCCAGCCAGGTGCGGCAGGATTTCAACTGCTTCGGCGGCTTCGGCCAGCAGGGCATCGGCTACAAAGTGGATGTGCTTCGGGCTGAGATTGGCAAGCTGCTGTTCGGCGACGGGGAGCGTCTGCCCACCATCCTCATCGGCGCGGGGCGACTGGGGAACGCCGTGTCCAGCTTTATCGCCCGCGATACCAACGGCTACCGGCTCATCGCCGTTTTTGACACCAATCCCGACCTGGTGGGGCAGGAGATGGCCGGCGTGCCGATCCGCCCGCTGGAGGAGTTGGAGGCGTTCTGCTCGGAGTACACCCCCAAGGTGGCGGTACTCTGCGTCCCCCGCCAAAGCGCCATGGATCTGGCTGACGAGCTGGTCCGCCACGGCATCCGGGGCTTCTGGAATTTCAGCCACTATGATCTCTCTGTGGAATATCCTGACATCACGGTGGAAAACGTACATTTGGGCGACAGCCTGATGAGCCTGGGCTACCGGTTGAGAAATGGGAACTGAGAAATGGCAAAGCTGTATTTTCGTTATGGGGCAATGAACAGCGGCAAGACCACCGCGCTGCTGCAGGTCGCTTTCAACTACAAGGAGCGGGGCATGCGGGTGCTGATCCTCAAGCCCTCGGTGGATACCAAGGGACGGGACGCCATCGTCTCCCGCCTGGGCGTGAGCCGCCCTGTGGACCGGCTGATCGCCCCCGATACCGACGTGCTGGAGGTGGTTCGGGAGGATACCGCCGCCAACGGCCGCCCCGCCTGCGTACTCTGCGACGAGAGCCAGTTTTTCACCCCCGCCCAGGCAGAGCAGCTTTTCCTTGTCACGGTGGATCTGGGCATCCCGGTGATCTGCTACGGCCTGCGGGCGGATTTCATGCTACGGGGCTTCCCCGGCTCCACCCGGCTGCTGGAACTGGCCCACTCCATCGAGGAAATGAAGACCATCTGCGCCTGCGGGCGCAAAGCCATCTGCAACGGCCGCAAAGTGGGCGGCGAATATGTGTTTGAGGGCGCCCAGGTCGCTATTGACACGGTGGACGACGTGGAATACCAAAGCCTTTGCCCCCAATGCTGGTACCGGGAGTACCGCGCATTTTTGCGGCGGCATGCCGCCGGCGAGCCGTAATGCCGCCCGCCTTTGCCGCCCCGGGCGTCGCAGCCCCTATATAGCACGAATCTTGTTCCACGGAAGCAAGTTCGTGCTTTTTTTTGCGCCAGGCCCCATTTTAGCAACATATTTCTATATTTTGTTATTTTTTGTCCATATTTTGGCGATTTCGTTCTCTTCTGGTTTTGGGGGGTTCTGCGAGGTGATCTATCGCCGCATTGACAAAATGCACAAATTCTTTCCCTCGTAATAGTTCGCTTTGACGACAGTGTCAAAATTGTATCAGAAAGTAAGGCAAAAAATGTTCGTTTTTTTGCGTTTCCGAACAGATTCGGCTGTTTTATTTTGTTTCGGCATTTGATATGATATTAGCAAGAAAGGTTCGCCTTTCCTGCGGTTTAGATTTCAAGAGTATGCCAGATAATGCGGACCTTTGCTGTAAACACTTACTTATAGGAGGACAAAAACAATGAAAAAAGCGATTGCACTTGCGTTGGCTGCCGCCATGAGCGCGGGGTTGCTGGCCGGCTGCGGCGGCAGTTCCAGTTCCACGGCAGCCTCCTCGGAGGCCGCTTCCACGGAGGCCACTTCCACCGAAGCCGCTTCCACGGGGACCGCTTCCAGCGACGTCAGCCTGACCTTCAGCTGGTGGGGCGGCGACTCTCGTCATGCCGCTTACCAGGAGGCCATCGCCGCCTTCACCGAGAAGACCGGAATTTCTGTGGCCCCCTCCTACGGCGCCTGGTCCGGCTGGGAGGAAGCCAAGAGCACCGCGCTGGCCGCCAGCCAGGGCGAGGATGTCATGCAGGTTAACTGGAACTGGCTGAGCCAGTATTCCCCCGAGGGCCAGAGCTTCGTCGACCTGAACCAGTACGCCGACATCATCGACCTCTCCCAGTTCCCCGAGAGCACCCTGGAAGCCTGCACCGTCGCCGGTGAACTCCAGGCCATCCCCATCGCCATGACCGGCCGTACCTTCTTCTGGAACAAGGCCACCTTCGACGATGCCGGCGTCGAGATCCCCACCACCTATGACGAGCTGATCGCCGCCGGCAAGGCTTTCCAGGAGAATCTGGGCGACGATTACTACCCGCTGTGCGTCGGCCCCTACGACCGCATGATCATGATGACCTTCTGGCTGGAATCCAACTACGGCAAGGCCTGGGTTGAGGACGGCGCCTGCAATTACACCGTTGAGGAGATCGTCGAGGGCCTGAACTTCATCCAGTCTCTGGAGGACAACCACGTCATTCCCACCATGGAGACCTACTACGGCGCGGGCTTTGACTCCATCGACAAGTCCACCCAGTGGATCGACGGCAAGTACGCCGGCATCTGGGAGTGGGATTCTTCCGCCAACAAGTACCACGACGCTCTGCCCGAGGATCAGCAGGACAACTTCGTTGTCGGCCAGGAGATTAAGTGGGGCGATAAGGCCAACGGCGGTTTCGCCAAGGTTTCCATGGGTCTGGCCATCACCGAGAGCTGCAAGAACCCCGAGGCGGCCGCCACCCTCATCAACTTCCTGCTGAACGATGAGGAGGGCGCTGCCATCATGGGTACCGAGTGCGGCATGGTCACTTCCGCCGCCGGCCAGGCTGCCGCCGAGGCCGCCGGCAAGGTCAACCCGCTGGTCAAGGAAGCCAACGACATCGTTCTGAACTTTGTCGACTTCCAGCTTGACCCCGACTACGAGAGCAGCAAGCTGAAGGGCTCCGACGGCGTGTACACCGACGTGTTTGACGGCTTCAGCTACGGCGACTACGATGCTGAGGAAGCCGCCGAGATCCTGCTGGAGGGTGTCACCGACGTTCTGAACGCCGCCTGATCCCGCTCACCTTCCCCCATGTAAAATGACCCGCCCCGGCTCCAAGCCCCTGCCTGGGGCCGGGTTCCTCTTTGTAAAGATCCCTATATTGTAAACAGGAGGTTATTTGGATGAGTGCTCCAACGAAGAGCCAGCCCGTCGTCCGCACACCGTTCAAAAGATGGTGCGATGAGAACGTCGGTCTGTTTTTCCTGATTCCCTGGATCATCGGTTTCCTGGTTTTCAAGGCGTATCCCTTCGCAAGCTCGCTGTACTACAGCTTCACGGATATGAACTTTTTCAAAGGTATCCATGAGTACGGCATCATGAACTACATCGCCATCTTCACCGACCGGAAAACCACCACCGCGCTGGGCATTACGTTTAAGTATGCGTTCATCACGGTTCCCCTGAAACTGGCTTTTGCCCTGTTCATCGCGTACATCCTGAACTTCAAGATCAAGTTCGTCAACCTGTTCCGCACCGTCTACTACATTCCCTCCGTTCTGGGCGGCTCGGTGGCTATCGCCGTTCTGTGGCGCGCCCTCTTCCGTGATGACGGCGTGGTCAACACCCTCCTGGGTTTCTTCGGCGTTACCGGCCCCAACTGGCTGGCTGACCGCAGTTGGGCTTTGTTCATCATCTGCCTTTTGCGCGTGTGGCAGTTCGGTTCCGCCATGGTACTCTTCCTGGCCGCGCTGAAAGGCGTGCCGGCGGACCTGTATGAGGCCGCCACCATTGACGGCGCTTCCAAGACCAAGCAGTTCTTCTCGATCACCGTGCCGATGATCACCCCCGTTATCTTCTACAACCTGGTCACGCAGATCGCCCAGGCGTTCCAGGAGTTCAACGGCCCCTACATCATCACCTCCGGCGGTCCCCGCAATGCCACGACTCTGGTCGCTCTGCTGGTTTACAATTACGCCTTCCAGTCCAACGAGATGGGTATGGCGTGTGCGCTGGCTTGGGTCATGTTCGTCATCGTGATGATCCTGACCATCATCGCCTTCTCCAGCCAGAAGCACTGGGTCTATTACTCGGATTAAGGAGGGTATTGAACTATGAAAATGTCCACTGCCCATAAAATCGGCAAATTCCTTCAGTACTTTGTGCTGATCGCGGTCGGCTTCATCATGATCTATCCCCTGCTGTGGATGATCGGCGCCACCTTCAAGAGCAACGCCGAAATTTTCTCCGGCATCGGCTTTATCCCCTCCAACCCCACGCTGGAGGGCTACAAGCTGGCCATCACCCAGAGCTACGGCGGCGATATCAACATTTGGCGCGCCTTCCTGAACACCTACAGCTATGTGTTCCCCAAGGTCGTCTTCACCGTCATCTCCTCTGTGGTAGCCGCCTACGGTTTCAGCCGCTTTAGGTTCAAGGGCCGCGATATCCTGTTCAGCATCATGATCTCGACGCTGTTCCTGCCCCAGGTCGTTCTGAACGTGCCGCAGTACCTGATGTACAACACTTTCGGCTGGATCAACAGCCCGCTGTATCTGCCCCTGTGGGTGCCGGCCCTCTTCGGTACCGAGACCTACTTCGTCTACCAGCTGGTGCAGTTCATGCGCTCCATCCCCAAGGATCTGGACGAGGCGGCCTCCATTGACGGCTGCGGCCCCTTCAAGATCCTGTACAAAATCATCTGCCCCATGCTCAGCCCCTCCCTGGTGGCGGTTGCGCTGTTCCAGTTCATGTGGAGCTGCAACGACTTCATGGGTCCCCTGCTCTATGTGCAGACCCCCACCAAGTACCCCATGGCGATCTTCGTCAAGCTGTCCATGGATGCGGACGCCGGCTTCAGCTGGAACCGTATTCTGGCCCTGTCTCTCATTTCCATCATCCCGCAGCTGATCGTCTTCTTCTGCGCGCAGGACGCTTTTATTGACGGCATCGCCGCCGGTTCCGTGAAGGGCTAATTCCCCTTTTCAAACGTCCTTACGAAAAAAGCAGCTGCCCCGTACCGCTGAAAAGGGGTACGGGGCAGCTTTGATTTGAAAATGATCTTCCCCTTTTTGCAGTGCGGCGCGGCGCCGACCGTTTTCCCCGCCCGCTGTGTTCTGCCTGGGAAGTTGTGATATACTGTTACTTGTTGGCCCGCTTGTAATACTGGCGGTACTGCTGGGGCGAAAGCCCTGTGGCGTCCTTGAACACCCGCCGGAAATGGGCCGTCGTCATGAATCCGGTCTTTTCCGCCACGTCGGAAATGCTGTCGTTCGTCTTCTCAATCAGGCTCTGCGCCGCCTTGATGCGCACGCCGTTGATATACTCGATGAGGCTCAAATTGATGG
Source organism: uncultured Subdoligranulum sp. (assembly GCA_964542725.1). Lineage (GTDB taxonomy): Bacteria > Bacillota > Clostridia > Oscillospirales > Ruminococcaceae > Gemmiger. The sequence continues at coordinate 34,059 of CAZIVF010000006.1, forward strand.
ATTTTTTGAAGAGGCGGCTGAGATAGTAGGGGCTGATATAAAACTGGCTGGCAATGCCGGTCAGGGTCAGCTTCTCCGCATAATGCTCAGCGATGTAGGCTTGGATCTGATCCACAATGCGGTTGGTCACGCGGCCATTGTCGCCCCCCTGCTCGCTCTGGGCCGCGCACATTGCCTTGATCTGCAGCAGCAGCGTGGCCAGCTGCAGCTTGCAGGTGGCCTCCCGGTCGGGGGTGCTCTCCTCCTCCTGCAGCAGCAGGAGGTTCTGCAGCACCGAGTGGATATAGTTCTGCTGCTTGACCGTGATATTGCTGAGCAGATGGTTATGCTCCTCATTCAAAAAGGTAAACAGATCCACATCGGGGAACGCCCGGGCGATCTCCGCCAAATACTCGTTGCTGAAATTGACAACGATGCGGCTGGACGGGCCGTCCCCCACCGCACCGGTCTTATGGATCTGGTTTTCCCCGATCAGCACCACGCTGCCGGCGTTCACAATATAGGCCGCATCCTCAATGAAATAGCGGCGGGTGCCTTCAATCTCATAGTAAATCTCATATTTGTGATGGATATGGAAGGTTGGCATATCGTACCCTGTGGTACGATCAATCAATTCGATAAAGAAATCCACATGGGGGGAGTAGGTGTATTCCGAAACCATAAGATGACCTCATTTCGTCTGTATCCGGCAGGATAACAGCTCTTCTTTGTGTTTTATATAACAATAGCACATTTTTTGTCAATTTTCAATTCCTTTTTAACTTTTTACTGTATCGGGAGGTTTGTCATGAAAATCACGCTTGTACGCGCCATGACGCGCAGTGCCGTGTTTGAGCTTGTCAACCGCAGCTGCTACCACGCCCCGGCGGCCTTCACCGTAGCCCTGGACGGCGTACCGGTGGAGGGCAGCCAGACGACCAATGTGTTTTCCCTGTACAGCCTGGAACCTGGCCGCCGCTACCAGCTGACAGTCCAATGCGGTGAGGAGAGCGGCTGCCTGGACTTCACCACCGAGAGCGAGAGCTTTTTCGTGAACGCGGCGCGCTACGGCCTGGTGGATGACGGCGTGACCGACAATACCTCCATGCTGCAGGCTGCGCTTTCCACCTGCCCGCCGGGCGGCACCGTCTATGTACCCGCCGGCACCTACCGCACCCAGAGCCTTTTCCTCCAATCCGATACCACCCTCTACTTGGAGAAGGGCTGTATTCTGCTGGGCGGCACCGACCGCCGGGAATACCCGGTTCTGCCCGGCGTACTCCCCTGCTGCGATGAGAAGCGGGAGTTCTATCTTGCCGGGTGGGAGGGCAACCCGCTGGATAGTTTTGCCGCGCTGATCAATGTGATCCACGCCCGGAACGTGGTCATCACCGGCCAGGGCGTCATCGACGCCAACGCTGAGAACGGCGACTGGTACCTCAACCCTAAAAAGAAGCGGATCGCTTGGCGGCCCCGGCTCTTCTTCACCAACAACGCCAAAAACGTCACCCTGCACGGGGTGCTGGTCCGCAACAGCTACTCCTGGACGATCCACCCCACCTACTCAGAGAATGTGGATATTTTGGATATCCGCATCCGCAACCGGTCCAATAGCCCCAACACCGACGGTATCAACCCCGAGTCCTGCAGGAACGTCAACATCATCGGCAACCACGTTCATGTGGGGGACGACTGCATAGCGCTGAAATCCGGCAAGCTGTTCCTGGGTACCGTGATGCACACCCCCTGCGAGAATGTGGTGATCCGCAACTGTTGCCTCAGCCGGGGGCATGGCGGCCTGGTCATCGGCAGCGAGATGAGCGGCGGCGTGAAAAATGTCACCGTGACCCAATGCCTGATGGATCACACCGACCGGGGGCTGCGGGTCAAAACCCGGCGCGGGCGCGGCGAGAACGCCGTGATCGACGGCCTGGTCTTCCGCAATGTGAAGATGGATGGGGTGCTGGCCCCCTTTGTCATCAACATGTTCTATTTCTGCGACCCGGACGGCAAGAGCGATTATGTGCAGAGCCACGATCCGCTGCCGGTGGACGAGCGCACGCCCCGCCTGGGTAGCCTGGAGCTGGAGGATATCCAGGCCACCGACGCCCAGTTTGCGGGCTGCTGGTTCAGCGGCCTGCCGGAGCAGCCCATCGAGCAGGTGCAGATGCGCGACGTACATATCAGCTTTGCGCCGGACGCCCAGCCCGGCGAGGCCGCCATGATGTGCGGTGCTCACCCCTGCCGGAAGCTGGGGATCTGGGCGGAAAACGTGCGCAGGATCCAGCTGCACAATGTTACCATCACCGGATACGAGGGCGAACGCCTGCAATTTATTAATGTAGAAACTTTTGAGGAGGAATAAGTATGACCCACGCCGAGATTCTTTCCACCCTGGGCAACTATGTGGACTACCTGATCCAGGGTAGCACCGCCGAGGCCCCTCTCTGGAACATCGAGAAGGTGCGCAGCGGCAAGCCCAACAAATGGAACTACATTGACGGTTGCATGATCACCGCCTGCCTAAGCCTGTATAAAACCACCGGGCAGGAGAAATTTTTGACTTTCTCCCGCGAATTCCTGAACTATTTTGTGAAGGACGGCGGCGTGATCGAGACGTTTGATCCGCAGGAATACAACCTGGACAACATCAACCAGGGCAAAAACCTCTTCACCCTGTATGACCTGACCGACGAGCAGCGTTACCGGGATGCCATCGAGACTGTGCGCGGCCAGCTGCTCACCCAGCCGCGCACCAAGGCGGGCAACTTCTGGCACAAAAACATCTATCCCTGGCAGGTTTGGCTGGACGGCACCTATATGGCCCAGCCCTTCTACATGGAGTACGAGACCCGCTACAACAGCATGAAGGGCTGTGTGGACAGCTACACCCAGTTCATGAACATCCAAAAGCTGATGCGTGACCCCAAAACTGGCCTGTATTACCACGGCTATGACGAGAGCCGCCAAATGTACTGGGCCGACAAGGAGACCGGATGCAGCGCCAACTTCTGGCTGCGCGCCATGGGCTGGTTCCTGGTGGCGATGGTGGATGTGCTGGAGCGGATGGATGAGCAGCTGTACTTTGAGTACCGCGCCATCATGGCGATGCTGAAGGACGCAGTGGATGCGATGATCGCCTTCCAGGATGAGCAAACCGGCATGTTCTGGCAGGTTATCGACAAAGCGGGCGTGGACGGCAATTACCTGGAGACCAGCGGCAGCGCCCTGTTCGCCTACGCGGTGCTGAAGGGTGTGCGGCTGGGCTATCTGCCCGCCCGCTACGCCGCCTACGGCGAAAAAGCCTTCTACGGCACCTGTGACCGCCACCTGGGCGTGGGGGCCGACGGCACTTTGCAGTTGGGCGGCATCTGCCTGGTGGCGGGCCTGGGCGGCGCCACCCGCCGTGACGGCAGCCTGGCCTACTATTTCAGTGAGCCGATTGTGGAGAACGACGCCAAGGGCGTCGGCCCCCTGCTTCTGGCTTACACCGAGATCCTGGCCGCACAGAAAAAGTAACCCCGCAGCCCGCGCAGACAGCGCGGGCTGTTTGACAAAGAGGAGGCATATCTATGGCAGATTTCATTGTGGGCGCACGCCTGCACGATTATGGCAAGGGCAGGCCGGACGAGATGTTCGGCAAGGTGGCGGCGGACGGCTTTGCCGCCGTTCAGCTGGCCTACAAAAAGGTGGTCCCCGGTGTGCAGAGCTACGCCGACGTGACTGACGCCCTGGTGGCCGAGACCGCCGCCGCCGCGCGGAAGCACGGCATACAGATCTCGGTGCTGGGTACCTATGTGGAGTTGGCGATCGACGACGAGAGCCGCCTGCGCAACGTGGCGGATTTCCAGAGCCAGCTGGCCGTCTGCAAGGCGCTGGGAGCGGGCTGTATCGGCACCGAGACCACCAGCATGGCTAAGCAGCCCGCCGGCACCAGCCGGGAGCGGGCGCAGTATCTGCTCTGCAAGAGCCTGGAAGCGATCCTGCCCCAGGCGGAGGCGCTGGGCGTGACGGTGGCCGTGGAACCCGTGACCTACCACAGCATGAACAGCCCCCGTGCCACCCGCCGCATCCTGGACACCATGCAAAGCCCCGCCCTGGGCGTGATCCTTGACCTGAGCAACCTGGTCCACGCCGGGAATGTGAACAGCCAGCCAGCCATCTGGGCGGAAGTGGGCGAACTGCTGGGCGATAAGATCACGGCGGTGCATTTCAAGGGGCAGCGCTTCCGGGAGGACGGCAGCATCCTTTCCACCAGCCTGGAGGAGTCCGTCACCGACTATGCGGGCGGCTTCCAAATGCTGCGCCGCCTGCCCCAGCCGGTGCTACCCGTCCTGCGGGAGGAGGCCGTGCCGGCCCGCGCGGCCAGCGATATTGCCTTTATGCGGCGATTCTTCACCGAATGAGGGGCTGGGCATAGCGATGAGACAAACTCTGGTGGTCGACCCCGGCGGCGGGGGGGATTTCACCACCCTGACCGCCGCAGCCGCCGCCTGCGCCGCCGCCCCCCGGCAGCCGGTGCGGTTTTACCTGCGCCGGGGCATCTACCGGGAGCGGCCCTTCCTCGAGTTGGAGGACTATGTGATGGAAGGGGAGGACCGGGACGCCACCGTGCTGACCGCCGGCGTGGGTGGGCGCGACCCCTGGCCCGGCGAGGCCAAGACGGGGACCTTCCGCAGCCAAACGCTGTTTTTGGGCGGGCAGTGCGCCGTGGTCCGCCGCTTGACCGTGCAAAACACCGCCGGCGACGGCGCGAAGGCGGGCCAGGCGCTGGCAGTCTACGCCGACGCCGCCCACGTCTGCATGGACGATGTGAACCTTTACGGCAATCAAGACACCCTTTTCACCGCGCCGCTACCGTTGCGGGAGCGGGAGCTGGGCGGTTTCCGCGGCCCCCGGGAGAACGCGCCCCGGCTGAACACCCGGCAGTATTACAGGGGCTGCACCATCGCCGGCAACATCGATTTTATCTTCGGCGGGGCCAACGCCGTGTTTGACGGCTGTCGCATCGTGCCGCTGCCCCACCAGGGGCGGGTCTGCTACATCACCGCCGCTTCCACGCCGGCGGGCAGGTCGGGGTATCTGTTTGCCAACTGCACGGTGCAGGGTCGCTGCCCGCCGGGCAGCGTTTACCTGGGCCGCCCCTGGCGGGGCGACGCCTCTGTCTACTGGCTGGACTGCGCCATGAGCGCCGAGGTCTGCCCCGCCGGGTGGGATAACTGGGGCGACCCCGCCAACGAGCGCACCGTCCGCTTTGGCGAATCCGGCTCCGCCGGCCCCGGCGCGGCGCCGCGGCGCGCCTTTGGCGCCGTGGACGGCGCGGGCCAGGCCGCTCAAGCCCGCGCCAAGCTCCGGACATTCCGGGCGGAGTTCGAACCGTTGCTCCCCCGCTGAATCCCGGGGGCGATTCTGGGAAGCCCCCAAGCCCCCGGTGCAGGATGCACCCGGAGGTCGGTTGTTCCCATAGCTGGCGGACAATCGGGAATGACGGCGCTATGATTCCGCGCAGCACGAAAACGCTAAGACGCGCAGAGATCATCAGAAATCGTTAGAGTTCCCTGAAAGGTACACAAATAAAACCCCCGCGGGCAACTACCCACGGGGGTTTTGGTGCGGATGAAGGGATTTGAACCCACACTCTTTTAAGGGAACTAGAACCTGAATCTAGCGCGTCTGCCAGTTCCGCCACATCCGCATAACAGCCGCCGCGTCGGCGACGTGTATTATTATAGACCAGTCGGGCAGATTTGTCAATGCTTTTTTGCAATTTTTTTGCCAAATTTTCTGGCTTCTTGCATTTGCCGCTGGGGCTGGTATAATGGAAGCAGAACAGATGGGAGGTACTTTTATGTGGACACGGACTTTGCTGAAATACAACGCCAAAAACGCCCTGCAGGGCCGCTACGGACGCTGCATACTGGTCAGCCTTGTAGCAGGGCTGCTCTACGGCATGAGCAGCGTAGTGAGCCGGGGAAGTTCGGCCTATGAGACTGCCACCGGGCAGAGCAGCATGGATCTATTCTACCATCTCTCCGGCAGGGCTTTGGGGTTGCTGCTTATTGCGGGTCTGATCGTGGCGGTGCTGGCGATCCTCTACTCCGTCTTTGTGGCCGGGCCTCTTCAGGTGGGCCTTGCCCGCTATTATATGGAGAACCGCTCCGGCCTGACCCCTTGGAGCACCCTGTGGAGCGTCTTCCGCCCGCCCTACCTGAACGTCGTCAAGGTGCAGTTTTTGGTCACGCTCAAGATCACGCTGGGCTTCCTGCTGATCATCCCCGGCATTTACTGGACCTTCTGCTACTACCCGGTATCCTACCTGCTGGCGGAGAACCCCTACCTTTCCGCCGGTCGGGCCATGGAACTGAGCCGGGAGATGATGGACGGCGAGAAGTGGAACACCTTTGTGCTGCTTCTCTCCTTCCTAGGCTGGGGGATTCTCTGCCTCTTCACGCTCGGCATCGGCTACCTCTTCCTCGCCCCCTATGTGCAGGCCACCACGGCCGAGCTGTACGCCGCCCTGCGGGCCAAGGCGCTGGCCCGCAGCATGAGCGATACCAGCGAGTTGGGCGGCTTTGTGCGGCACGGATGAGCAAAAAATCCAGGAAATTCTGCCGAAAAAGGCTTGACAGTGCGCCGCCGGCTTGGTATAATAACTCTTGCAGTCTGGTTCGCCGCACTGTGAATGGAAAGATGGCTGAGCTGGTCTAAGGCGCACGACTGGAAATCGTGTAGGGCCCCTAAAGCCCTCGAGGGTTCGAATCCCTCTCTTTCCGCCAATCAGGACCTCGCCCTTGGGGCGGGGTCCTTTTTGCGTGCCGGGGCAGCAGCCCCCGGCGTGGCAAGGCGGGCGGCTATTCCACGGTAACGGACTGTTTGCCGTAATATTGGGCCAGGCCCCACTGGTCGGGGCCGGGGGTGACGTCGCTGAAATACAGCAGGTAGGGCTTCTCCTCCTCGGTCAGGGGGCGGATGGTCACATCCTCCGCCGACGGGTCCATCAGGATCGCCTCCCGTTCGTCCATAGCCGCGGCGAAGCGCTGGGGTATCCCCTGCCCCAATTCATAGAGGGCCTCCAGGCTGGTGGCAAAATGATTGTCCAGCCCTTCCTTGACGGTGTGGCCGCCGATGCAGCCGATGCAGACCAGCAGCGCCGCCGCAGCCAGCGCCCTGTGCTTTGGGGGCAGCCAGCGCTCCGCATCCACGCCGCGCAGGCAGACCAGCCAGCCCACCAGCACACACCAGCTGAGGCTGGTCCCCAACACGAAGGTCATCCACACCACGTTGATGAGCCGCCCCGCGCCGATGCCGCCCATGGTATAGCTGGGAAGCCAGAGCATGCCCCACTGCAGCAGGAAGGTGACGGCGGGCGGCAGCCAGGGGCGGCGGCAGGCCGCGGGGGGGATGGCCCCCTCCCGCGCCAGCCAAACGGCCAGCGGGGTAAGCAGCGCCAGCAGGCAGAGCAGCGGCACATCCAGCCAGCGGAGAAGGTTCAGCGCCGCCAGCACAAAGCTCTTGACGACGGCTTCCGGCAGGGAGGCCGAACTGAAGCTGCCTGCCCGAACCCGGGTGCCGGGGGCGGTCAGGTTGACCAAAAGCCCCGCCAGCCCTGCCGCAAAGGGCAGCAGCGGCCAGGGCCGGCGTTTGCAAAGCGCCGCCGCCACCGCCAGCAGCAACAGCATCATGTTGAGCAGCGCCGCCACATGATGCCCGCCGGAGATCACGGCAGAGAGCGCCGCGCTGCCAAGCGCCGCCGCCCAAGGCCGCTTAGCGGCCGGCAGATAGGCCAGCAGACCGGCGTTAAGAACCGTCAGGGCAAAAAACGGGATATAGTTGGCGGCGCCGTTGAACCAGTACAGTCCCTCGACCTGATTGGGCATCCCCTGCACAAAGACGTAGGTGAAAAGCAGCGCCAGCGCGGGCGGCAGGAGCCGCTGCCCCGGCACGGCGCGGCGGCCCGCCAGGGCCAGGCCGCCCCAAAGGCAGAGGAACAGCACCGCCACAATAAAGACGGTGGTCAAGCCGTACCAGCGCCCGCCGAAGATACCGGGCTGGAAAGCCAGCAGGAAGCCGGAACTGTAAAGCCCCTGCCAGCTGTTGAAAAACTGCCTGTCTGTCTGCACGGCGGCGCTCAGCAGTTCCGCCGCCGTGCCGCCCCGCATCACAACGGCGCGGGTGTTCATGGCGTAGCCAAAATCATCAGCCGAAGGGCGGGCAAAGAGCGCCGCCGCGAAGACCGGCAGCATCAGCGCCGCCACAAAGAGGGTAAACCGGATAAACCACCGCCGCCTGGCTTTTGCGTCCCGCATCATCACGCGGCCCCCTTACGGATTGCCGAGGATTTTCTGCAGGAAATAAGGCCACTGTTTCTCCCACCAGCACCAGTCATGGTTCACATCGGTACCCCATATATCAAAGTCGGCATGGATGCCCTTGCTTTCCAGCACCTCCCTGAGCTGACGGGTGGAGGCCAGCAGTTCGTCCTCCCACGCGCCCTGGCCGCAGCAGACGATAAACTTATCCGCCTGGGCGTAGAGATCCATATAGGGGTGGTCGGCAGGGAAATTGCGCATATAATCGATGGGGCTGTTGCGGTAGACAAGGTCGTCCATGTAGGAGCCGAAGAACATGCCCGAACTGTAGACGCCGCTGAGGGCGATGGTGCCATTGAAGAGGTCGGGGCGGCGCAGATAGAAGTTCACCGCATGGCCCGCGCCCATGCTGGCGCCGCCCAGCAGCACCTTGCCGGCGTGGTCGGGGCCGTTCTCCCGGTTGATCTCCAGCAGGCGGGGCAGGAATTCCTCACAGACATAGTTGTACCACCGCTCCTGCATCTCGATGCGGGGGCGGCCGGGGCCGTCATTGTCCCAGCTTTCCCGGTCGATGCTGTCGACGGTGAAGATCTGCAGCTTGCCGGCGTCGATCCAGGGCGCGGCGATATCGCACATATGGCGGTCCTCCCAGTCGAAGAAGCGGCCGCTCTGGCAGGGGAAGATCAGGATGGGGCGGCCCGCATGGCCGTACACCTTGAACTCCATAAAACGGTCAAGAAACTGGCTGTATTCCTTATAGTATCGAATCTGCATAGCGTATACTCTCCCTTACTTTTTTTGATTTTGGCTTGGTTGGATACAGGACGGCGTGCCGTCCTATTTATAGAAAAACTTTTTGTTCAGGCTGAGCAGCCCCACTAGGCTGTGCATAGGGCCGGTCTCTGAGGTTTTGAATACCCAGTAATAGGCCAGGGCCAGCGCCTCCCGCAGGTAGCAGGGGGCAAGGCTGGTCAGCGGCGTGGCGGCGGGCAGGGCCGCCGCATCCGAAAAGCCCGCCATAGCGGCGTAGCGCCCGGCTCGGTAGCAGTGGAAGGCGTTGGTGACATAAACAATGGGAACGGTCTCGTCCAGGCCGCGCTGCCGCAGCAGCTCCAGGGAGAAGGCGAAGTTCTCCTCGGTGGAGGTGGAACGGCACTCGGCCAGGATCCGGCTGGGGTCCAGCCCTTTGGCGATCAGATAGTCCCGCATGGCCTGGCCCTCCGGCACCCACTCGTCCCGCCCCTGGCCGCCGGAGGTGATGACAAGGGCGTCGGGGTGGGCCGCGGCATACTCATAGGCCCGATCCAAGCGGAAGGCCAGCAGCCTGCTGGGCTGATCTTTATGAAGCCCGGCTCCCAGCACAATGACCACCTGCTCCCGCCCTGTGGCAGTGTTGGCATGGCCGCTGACGGCCACAAACCCCACCAGCAGCGCGTACAGCGCCGCCCCGATCACCAAAACCCACCAGGCTGCCCGCCCCGGCCCGGTGCGGAACCAGGCGTTCAGCGGATTATGCCAGACGGCATAGACGTCCACGGCGGCGGTGAGCAGCCAGACCATCAGATTGCCCATGTTGAAGTTGCTGAGAAGCGCCAGTAAGACGGAGGAGACCGTCAGCACGGCGGCCAAAAGATAGACGAGATACAAAAGCAAGGGTCTTCCCTCTCTTTGCCCGTCAGCGGGCGATCTCATGGTAGACACCGCAGCCCGCCGGGCAGTAAGGCACCTGCAGGGCGGCGCAGACCGTACCGGCAATGGTGGCGAAACTGTAGCGGGTGTGCAGGTTCACGCCGGGGCGCACCGCCCCGCCGTATACAAGGAACGGCACATATTCCCGGGTGTGGTCGGTGGTTTTGGTGTAGCTGGGGTCACAGCCGTGGTCAGCCGTGATCATCAGGATATCATCAGGGCGCATCTTGGCCATAAAGTCGGGCAGCCAGGCGTCAAACTCCGCCGTGGCGGCAGCGTAGCCCGCAACGTCGCGGCGGTGGCCGTACAGCATATCAAAGTCCACCAGGTTGACGAAGGCCAGGCCCTCAAAATCCCGGTCCGCCAGTTCCAGCGTGACGTGCAGGCCGTCGGTGTTGCCGGTGGTGCGGATCGTCTCGCCAATGCCCTTGCCGGCAAAGATATCGTGGATCTTTCCCACGCCGATGGTGGCTTTGCCGGCTGCCTGAATCGCGTCCAGCATGGTATCGGCGGGCGGCTGCAGGCTGTAATCATGGCGGCGGGATGTGCGGGTAAAGTTGGCCGCACAGTCCCCCACGAAGGGCCGGGCAATGACGCGACCCACCCCGTACTTGCCGGTGAGCAGCGCGCGGGCTTCCTCACAGACGCGGTACAGTTCCCCGATGGGAACCAGCGCCTCGTTGGCGGCGATCTGGAACACGCTGTCCGCCGAGGTGTAGACGATGAGCGCGCCGGTCTTGAGATGCTCCTCGCCGTAATCCCGGATGACGTCAGTGCCGGAGTAGGGCTTGTTGCAGAGTACCTTGTAGCCGGTGCGGGCGGTGAACTCGTCCAGCAGTTCCTGGGGGAAGCCGTCGGGGAAGGTGGGCAGCGGCTCAGCGCTGAGCAGACCCGCGATCTCCCAGTGGCCGATGGTGGTATCCTTGCCGGCGCTGGCCTCCCGCAGGCGGGCATAGCTGCCGACGGGCGCGGCGCAGGGAGCGGCACAGTTCACGCCGTCCAGGTTGAACAGGCCCAGCTTGGCCAAATTTTCCCCCCTAAAATTGGGGTGGGCGGCGATGGCCGCCAGGGTGTTGGTGCCGGCGTCGCCGAAGGCGGCGGCATCCGGTTCCGCACCGACGCCGAAGCTGTCCAGCACGATGAGAAAAACACGTTTTGCCATAAGTTTACCTCCTGCTGCGGGCGGGCGGCGGGGACGCCTGCCGCAAAATCTCTGTCATAATTGCGTATACAAGCTTTGCCGGGCTGGCGGAGCCAGAACGGCAAGGCGCTGCGCAAAAGCATATAACAACTATTTTATAGTTATTATACCGTATTGTACGCCAAAAGTAAAATGCAAAATATGTGCGTAAAGCGCCGGTAAAAAGTTGCTGCCGGGCTTGTGCATTTGACCGGGATTGTACTATAATGTAAATAGAGATGCTTGGACTTTTCTATCAATCTGTTTGGAGGTATCATACGATGCGCAAAACTAAGATCGTCTGCACCCTTGGCCCGGCCACCGATAAGGAAGGTGTGCTCCGCCAGCTGCTGGAAAACGGCATGGACGTGGCCCGGTTCAACTTCTCCCACGGGGATTACAGTGAGCACAAGAACCGCCTGGATACGCTGCGCACCCTCTCCCATGAACTGAACAAACCGGTCCCGGCTATGCTGGACACCAAGGGACCCGAGATTCGCCTGGGTACCTTCGTCAACGGGGTGGAAAATCTGTCGGCCGGCCAAGCCTTCACCCTGACCACCCGCCAGGTAGACGGCACCAGCGAAATCTGCTCCGTCACCTACAAGGATCTGCCCCACGACGTTCACGCGGGCGGGCGCATCATGTTGGACGACGGCCTGATCGGGCTGCGGATCGAAAAAGTTACCGACACCGACATCCTCTGCACCGTTGAGAACGACGGCGTCATCAAGACCAAGAAGGGCGTCAACGTTCCCGGCGTGCATCTCTCGATGCCCTACATGAGCCAGCGGGATAAGGAGGATATCCTCTTCGGCATCGAGCAGGGCTTTGACCTTGTCTCGGCCAGCTTCACCCGCAACGCCCAGGACATCATGGAAATCCGCCACCTGCTGGACGAGCACAACGCCAGCATGCGCATCATTGCCAAGATCGAAAACCAGGAGGGCATTGACAACATCGATGAGATCCTGACGGTGGCCGACGGCATCATGGTCGCCCGCGGCGACCTCGGCGTAGAGATCCCCTTTGACGAGATTCCCGGCCTGCAGAAGTATCTGATCGACCGGGCGATGAGCAGCGGCAAAATCTGCATCACCGCCACCCAGATGCTGGATTCCATGATGGCCAACCCCCGCCCCACCCGTGCCGAGATCACCGACGTGGCCAACGCCATCTATGACGGTACCGGCGCCGTGATGCTCAGCGGCGAGACCGCCGCCGGCAAATACCCGGTGGCCGCCCTGCGGGCCATGGCCACCATTGCCGACACCACCGAGAATTCTTCCAGCTTCAGCAGCCTGGTTCACCGCGCCAGCGGGGACGACAGCCGCCTGTCCATCAGCGCCGCCGTGGCCCACGCTGCCTGCACCACCGCCGCCGATATCAACGCCAACGCCATCATTACCGCCTCCAAGAGCGGCGAGACCGCCCGCCTGCTGAGCCGCTGCCGCCCTGAGGCGCAGATCATCGCCTGCGTGTTGGACGAGCATGTCTGCCGCCAGCTGAACGTCTACCGGGGCGTCACCCCGCTGGTGATGGATTATGCCCGCTCCACCGACGAATTGATCAGCATGTCGGTGGATGTGTCTGAGAAGGCCGGCCTGATCCAGTCCGGCGATATGGTGGTCGTGACCGCCGGCGTGCCGGTGGGTGTCTCCGGCACCACCAACATGATCAAGGTCCATATGGTGGGCGATACCCTGCTGGCCGGCGTGGGCATTGGCGACAAGAACGCCAAGGGTCAGGTTTGCGTATGCCGCAGCGCCGCCGAGGCCGCCAAGAAGTTCAAACCCGGCATGATCCTGGTGGTTCCCTTTACCACCAACCCCATGCTGCCCTATATCCGTGAGGCTGCCGGCATCATTGCCGAGGAGGCCGGCACCAGCAGCCACAGCGCCATCGTGGGTCTGACGCTGGACAAGGCGGTCATTGTGGGCGCCACCAACGCCACCCGCACCCTGAAGGATGGGATGGACATCTCGATGGACTGTAGCCGCGGCTTGGTGCGGGCCATGGCGGAGTGAAGCGGCCTATGGAACGGATTGCCAGTTTCTGCGTTGACCACACCGTGCTACAGCCGGGGATGTACCTCTCCCGCCGGGATGGCCCGGTGCTGACCTGGGACATCCGCATGAAGCGGCCCAACCAGGGGAGCTATCTCTCCCCCGCCGCAGCCCACACGCTGGAGCATCTTTTTGCCACCTACGCCCGCAACAGCCGGTGGAGCGAGCATGTGGTCTATGTGGGGCCTATGGGCTGCCTGACCGGCTTTTACCTGCTGACCACCGGCCTGACCGACGCCGAGGCACTGGAATTGGTGCGGGAGTCCTTTGCCTGGATGGCCGCCTATGAGGGGGATATTCCCGGGGCCTCCGCCGTGGAGTGCGGCAACTACCTGATGATGGATCCCATCGCCGCCCGGGCCGAGGCCAAGGCCATGCTGCCCGTCCTGCAGGCGCTGGACGCAGGCAAGCTGCGGTACGAGAACTGACCGGCGACAAGAGAACAGAA